>NZ_JBOZPB010000027.1:0-59091 GCF_050848685.1 Shewanella sp. MF08487 | reverse complement strand
ATCAACAAGATATGACAAGCTAGCAAGAAATTACGCCAGTATGGTGTCACTGGCGTTTATGTTAATGTGGCTGCCGATGTATTGCTGAGCAACATTTGTACAGCAAAGATCAACAGACCCTAGTCATGTTGAAACTTGAGAATGAATTCGCACTTTCCCAGGAGAAATATGAACTTCGTAAGCCAAAAAGTGGTTGGAAACGGTTAATCATGTCCCTGAATGAAAAAAATAGTAATATGTTGAAAAACAAGAATATTGACAACTTATCACTCGATAGAACATTTAGCATTGCGCCTATGTTGGATTGGTAAGATTTTAATTTAACTATCTGATTTATATAAGGTGGTTAAAAGTGTGGTTCACTATAGGATCACCGATTTTAAAAAGTTGTTTCATGGTTCCCCGCTGGTGATATGATTGCTCAATAAACATTGAGGTGATCTATGGATAGAAAATCTTTAATAATACTCGCGCTGATATTAACGGTCGGTCCTACTTTTTCGGCTAATGCTGAAGTCTATAAATGTGCTGATGGAAAGTATCAGGCCGATCCTTGTGATGAAAACAGTCAGCCAGTTGATTTAAGTGGCATCGGTAGCTTTATTAAAAGCAGTGACAGCATTTCTCAATCAAGCGTGAGTTCAAACGCTACTTCTGATAAGAAAAAAGAAATCAGTACCTATATCGAGAAGCAACGTATTACCCGAGAGATCACTCGGCTTGAGGGTGATCGTAAGCGGGTGATTGCTGAACGTGACCTGCGCTTACGTAATCTGCGCGAAAGTCGGCAGTATGCGAATAACAACCTAGCCGGTGCTACGTGGCAACAAAGCTTAGCTCAGGAACAAGTCGCTGCAGCCCAAGAGGCCGATACGTTGGTGTCATCTATCGATCGGCAGATTGAGCAGCTTAAAGACGAGTTAAAATAGTGCATGCACGCTTTTCCTGATTGTGTATTTGGTAACGTACTGATAACTTTAATGTATTACAGTTAATTAGCTGTATCGCGTTTTTTATTGGCTAATGAGGTAAACGCACATGCGCACTAAGACGTTATGTTTCCAAGGAAATTGTGTGCCATATATGCTTTTCAAAAAATGTGTATTTATAATTTCTCTTTCAATACTATCTGTCTCGTGTGCGCCAGTAGTTAGAGATTACTACAAGCCAATATATAGCGAAGGAGTTACACACAGTAGTGGCTGCGGAAGTTCTGGCCCTGCGAATAAAATATCAATACAGCTTAGTGGGGGAGTTGAGCTCGAAGTATCTAGCTCTAGTTCTGCAAAAAACGAGAGGTTTAATAATTTTTATTTTACAGCTTCAATTCTTGCACCATCTGGAACATATTTTCAGTTTGAGAGCGACGAAATTGTCATTACTGACAATACAACAAACAAAATATGGAATGTAACGATTACTGAATTAATTACACGGACAGAGAATATTTCAAATGCTAATTCTGGTGAGTCCACTAATAAAGATGAATATCTCCGTGTAATTCCAACGTCAAAGATAATTGGTAATACCTTTTTTGGCTATAACACATTATTTGGTAAAAAGTATTTTAATTCGGGTGCATCAATAAGTATTTTTTCAAGAGATATTGAGTATAAATTGGAAAATTACTCTATCCAGTTACCATCCATTATTATAAATGGTAAAAAATACATTATTGAACCTATAGGTTTTTTACATGTGCGAAGCATAGGAATAGACCCACTAAATTGTTAACATAACAAGCTGTTCCAGCATCGCTCCGGCACTTCTTGCCTGCGCTGGACTGTTTTAAACTCGCGGTTTTATGGTTTTGCTGCGCAAAAGTGTTCCATAAAACTACAATTTAAAAACTGCCGCTGAACTCGGCGTTATGTTTCTGAGCATCGTAAATTTAAAGGGTTAAAGGAATCAAATGGGCTTAAAAAAAATATTGCTTTTATCATTCGGGAATCCTGGTGAGCAGGATCCCGCAATTGTTAACCAGAGCTTTACGCAAACAGCAAAAGGAAGAATTTCATTAAGTACACATACAATTACAAAAATCCCCCAAATTGGGGAACTCTTTATGGTTAATGGTGAAGCTCATGGAGAGTTAGTATTTAAATGTATTAGGGTTGATGGCAACGAACTTAAATCTAAAGTTGAAGGCCATGAATTCGTCATCTTTGGTACATTCGTGCACAGGTTGGCTTTCATAGAAGATGATCAACTAAGAAACAAACTTATGGAATTCCGCATATAACACGCGCCTACAATCTGATCTCCGGCAGTTTAGGCGAGCATTACCCCCATACATCAATAAAATCGCATCCGTACTGTGTCCGTACAAGTTGCGCTGCGGTTGTTTAAACTTTATACTCCAATCCATTACGGATTCACTCCGTACGATAGGAGGTTTTATGGCGACTGCAAGACTTGATATCCGTTTGGATGAAGAGATCAAAGCTAAGGCTGAGAAAGCATCGGCTTTGCTTGGTTTAAAAAGCTTAACTGAATACGTTGTTCGCTTAATGGACGAAGATTCAACTCAGGTGATTGCTGAGCACGAAAGCATTACGGTTAAAGCTGATGTATTCGACCAATTCATAATGGCTTGTGATGAGGCTAGGGCCCCGAACAAGGCATTGCGTGAAGCGGCAGCATTTACTAAACGTGGTGAGTTTAAGTGAGTTACTCCAAAACGTTTAAAGAATTGGATAAATCACAACACGATAGAGCATCATTTGACTGTGGTGAAGCAGAGTTAAACGATTTTATCCAAACTCAAGCAGCGAAACACATGCAAGCAGGTATTAGCCGTACAATGGTTTTACCTGCTGTTATGCCATTGCCCAATCAAAAATATCCAATTTGCTCATTTTATACTATCGCACCAAGTTCAATTTGCCGTGATACCTTGCCGCAAGCTATGGGTAAAAAGTTACCACGCTATCCCGTTCCGGTCTTTCTGCTTGCTCAACTTGCTGTACATAAAGAGTTTCATGGTAATGGGTTAGGTAAAGCTAGCTTAATCAAAGCGCTAGAATATCTTTGGGAAATTAACGCTCACATGAGAGCTTATGCCATTGTTGTCGATTGCTTAACTAGCCAAGCTGAATCATTCTACGCAAAATATGGTTTCGAGGTTCTTTGTGAAATCAATGGTCGCGTAAGAATGTTTATTCCAATGAAAACAGTCGGTCAGTTGTTCACTTAGATGCTTCATGCTGTCTCCTTGCCCTTTGGTACGAAGAACAGCGCTTACATAATCTGCGTGAAAGTCGCCAATAAGCTAACAACAACCTAGCTGGAGCAACTTGGCAACAGAGTTTAGTTCAAGAGCTAATCGCTGTAGCCCAGAGGTTGACACACTGGTGTCATCGAACGATAGGTTGGGCAGTTAAGAGAATAGTTAAATATGTAGCTCAACTGACCAAAATTTCTCTTTTAGATAGAGACTTATGTCACTTTATTCGCAAGGGCTACCATTTAATATAATAGTAGAACTAAAATTGTATTTGAAGTTCATACTTATTGTACTTGGCGTATATTTGTGTGAGAGTCTTAGGCATAGGCTACTTTTTGAGTATAAAAAATTAGTACTAAACTACTTGTATAGGCAGTTTGTTTTCCGTACAATCTCGCCTCAATTGAATTTGTGTTATAATCAAATAGACAAGTAGACGTCGAATGGCTGATCAAGAACAGAATGAAGTTCAAACTAAGCAAATTGCTGAGGCAGTAAAAAGATTCAATGGGTTGCATGGTTCTATTTTTGGAGATATCAGTTCGATGTTAAGAACTGCAAAATTAGCGCCTATTGAAGATCTAAGAGCACACGACCCAAATTTCACTGAAATGGTTGTTATACTTGAAGAGTATAAGGTGATCATTGTTGGTTTATCTACATTTTTAGAGCAAATTACTGAAGCTACTATTCAAAGATTAGATGAGTATATTAGCTTAGCAAGAGATTTAGCTGTAGCGATAGAAAGCCATTGCTATGATGCACTTGGAGCAGCTATAGCTGCTTTAGATGAAAAACCTTACGTTTAATATATAAATGGAGCAAGGAATATGAAAAAACGCTATGATCATGTTGAAGTAACTAAATTGCTTGATAAAGCAGAAAATTGTGCTAAACGTATGCAGCAACTCAATTCTGAATTTCAACGCTCAATTCAAAGTAAAGCTAAACTAGCTGCTTAGATCCGTTGCTTGAATACAGATAAAAGGAGCATTTGCTCCTTTTTTGATCTCTATCGAAAAGTAACTAGTTTCAAGTGAATTGCATCTGATAGTTTTAGCCTTTAGATTTTTATTAAGAATTATCTCAATTGATATCTTTATCAGTTATTTTAATTCCTACTAAGTACCTAATTAACAACTCTATTCTACTACTTCTCCTTGGCGCTGGGCTTGGTATGTTTGCCATGCGGGCAAATCAGTGTTTGATACTCGCCAATCAAGCTCGCCAGCCTTGTCATAGGCCACTGAGCCGCCATATTGAGCACCCTCAAAAGTAAATGTCGCAGTGCAATACAGTTGTGGATATGCACCGTTAAAGGCCTTGAAGGTCAGATCAGGGCGCAGTGATAACAGCTGTTGCTTAAAGGCGTCGGCTTTGGCATTGTGCTGCGCAATGTCAGCTTGCTTATGTGATTGGCACGCCGCGTTACAATAAAACGCCTCACCGACGCAGATCACCGCGTCAATATTTGTCGCATTGCCTTCATCGTCTTCGGCACTAATTAGGTTGCCGCACTGGTAACAGGTAAAACACCAACCATCGGCCAGTAACACTTGATAAGGCACGTTGCCTTGCTCAGCGTATTGGTCATATTCAGGGCAGCGAGTGACTGACATATCATCTTCAAACGTCAGGTTGAGTTCGCCCGCACCTATGCGACGAGCGGCAGCAGCATGTTGGTGAAACACAATGCACGCTGCGCCCTCGCAATGTTCTTGTACTTGAAACGCTTTAATCTTGGGTGTGCTCATACTGCTTCTCCTTTTATCCTGAGTTTTGATTCTGCATTGAGTGCGAATACTTCGGCGTCGGCTTGGCCAAAGTCGCTGCACTCGCTGGCGTTAAAAGACTTACAAATGCCCCAGCCGCGGTAATTTTTTGGGGTGTACTTCACTTCGATTTGCTGTTGATCGCACATCAAGGTGGAGTAGGGCTTAGATAGCGTGACCACGCCCTCTTTAGTGCTGAACATGTTCATGCGGCCTCCTTATTCGCTGTTCGAGTGGCTAGCGGATGGCAGGGCAGTCGCATTGGGTGATATCGGTACGAATACACTATGGTGCGGTTAATGCCCTTGGCGAGATTGGTTTGCCCGTTGCCCAATGCTTGCCAGTACAGGCAATCTAACGCGCCGAGCGCCAGTGCGATTTTGATGCTGTTGCCCGTTTTGGCCTTGAGTAACAGGCTTAACTTATGGCTGCGGTAATGATTTAGCAGATGGCGAAACGCCGCTGATTGAGTCATTTAGGCCACCTGCTTCGGTTGCAAAGGGCTTGTTAGCAAAGCGCTTGATTGCAAATGAGTTAATTGCAGCTTGGCCCAGTCGATGGCTTTAATGGCCTCGACCGTGGCGGCGATTTGCTCCAGCTTCTTTTGCCCGCGCATAAAGTTCGACAGTTCAATCCCGTGGCTCGCTGCCGCGCGTTCGGCGGGCAGGGCGCTGGTGTAATGCAGCGTTAACGCGGCAATCACCTCGGGCGAACTAATACGGGTGAGCGATAGCAATAACGCAACGCGCTCTTGTGATTCAAAGCCTGGGAGTAAGTGGTTCATGCTTCACCGCCTGTGGTACTGATCACCCTGAACTCGATCACCCACACCCACGGGTTAGCATCAACGTTGTGATAGATTTGCTCCCAAGTGCGCAGGAATGCGGTGCGCGGCTTCTCATACCAGCCCGCCGATTTCGCCGCGGCTGAGCGTGAATGATCAAAACCCTCTTTTATGGCATCGTCTTCTGAGATCTCATTCAATCGCTCAACCCTGATCACAGTGACTTCCAGCAGAATGCGCGCCGCCCAGCGTGGCATGTGGATAGACGGAATAAACCCGCGATATTCTGCGCCACGGTAATCAAAATCTTCATCACCTGTGCCTGCCGTTAATCCGCCACAGACATAATGCAAATCAGGCCAGTGTGCTTTGGTCATTGCCTCACGCACCCACAGCCGATCACCAAGCGTGCCGAACGGCGAAACAAACGCGCAATCTTCATCGCTAACGCCAAAAACTTCATCATTGGCTGGTTGATAGAATCCGTGCTTATCAATCACTGTCGGTGTATACCATTCGGCATTTTTAGAAAATGGCGCCCAATCATCATGCGGCTGAGCTTTAAACATTCTGCGCGTTTGGGTTTTACGGCCATCAAGGATGGCTTGCACCATTTCGGTGTTGAAGATAATAGGGCGCTGTTTCATGCTGCCACCTCGTCACATGGGTATTGCTTCCTTACATTGTTAATCGCGTCCTCTATGGTTGGGTGACGCTCATTCATTCGGCCTTCACGCTGATGGCGCTTATGTGCAACGAGCTTTAACATGCGCGGGCCCGATGGCTCGATTTGAAAGCGGATCATGCGGTCATGTGCAAGAACAACTGCAGTCGTGAGGGCGCTATAGTCGAAGGTAGACATGTAATGCGCGCTAGTACTGTTGATTGATAACCCGTGCTCACCACAGGCTTGGATTTTGCCAAACATGTGATTGCCACCGCCGTGTATGTCACAGAGAAAGTCAAAGCACTCACGTTGATCTGCATTGAGCCAAGGGTAATGTTTGGCGTAAAAATCATGTTCGTTGCTCATGCTGCCTCCTTGCTTTGGGTGGCTTCGTCGTATTGGCGGATGGCAAACACAATCGCGAAACAGCACCAGATAAAGCGATAGGTGAAAGGGTCTTTCCAGCCATCCCAAAAATCATCTAACGTCATGCCGCCCGCATCTTCTTCATCCCAATTATTGAGGCGATAAACCACATCCCACTCGGCGTTCTCGCGGTTTTGGGTAAACTCCTTAACGGCATTGGTCGCGCTGTTAATCGCCTCTGCTTCTTCTTCGTTCGTTGGGTCAAGCCCTTCAATAAACCACTGCAAAAACTGCTCAAGGCGTTGATCGGCTTGCTTGGCATCAAACTCACGAGTGCCATCGGTTTTACACTCAGCCAGTACCTTTTCTTCCCAGTAACTCGCATTCACGCCCCAGTCATCACCGCTTTGGCGAAAGAAGCAAAACATGTCCTGAACCCGAGAAAATACGTAACAGCCCATATCGCCACTGATGCAAAGATGCTGCGGCCATGTGGTGATCTCAAAGCGATGCTCAAAGCTGCCTTGGCTGAGTACCATGTGGCGGAACACGCCATCATCTTTAAGAATGGTGAGTTGATGTTCGGCCACATCGTTTAAAAATGTCGCTCTCGTTGGGTGTGTCATACGCTATTCCTTCCTTTTGAATCAGCAGGGCTAAGCTGCGGCTTCGCCGTTAAACACCACCAGATTGATGATGGGTTTCTTGGTTTTGGGGTTCACCTTGTCCGACAGCTTGTGATAGCGAATATGCACATCGCGGTGGGCTTCTTGGGTCATGGCTAAAACAATGTATTGCTGGCACAGCGCGGGTGTCGATAACGAATGCGACAGGCGTTGTGGCTTCATGGTTTCAAACAAGTGCTGCGCCATATCATCCAACTTAGTTTGGTACTCGTCGGGGCTCAGTTGACGGCGGTTAGGGTGCGCGCCTACTGAGGTGCTGCACTTTTTGGCCGCTTGATTTTTCGCTAAGGTCATGGACACGCCGTAAACAAAAAACATAGATACCTCCCCACTGAGCCGCTGATTACGCTAAGTTGATTTGATCTTGCTTGGCGGCGTCGCGTTGCTTGTCGAGGTATTCGGCAAGGTCGGTGACATTGACCATCCAAGGCGCTTTGTTGCTGTTACTGGTGCGAAAGGCGGCTAAGGGCAAGCGGCCGGCTTTGGCATAGTTGGCCGCGGTACGGGGTTCGAGGCCAAAATACTCTTTGCTGATTTGATCCAGTGGCACTATCACTTTGTTGAACTGGGCCATAAGCAAAAACGCGGTGTTGATGCCTTTCATGTTGGTTGCTCCGCTTGGGTGAGTTGCAGCGGATGCACGTTAGTGGCCGCCTGTTCGTTACGCCACACCATCACCTTGCCGTACAAACCTTGTTGGGGCTCAGTAAAGCGCAGGCAGAAGTTGAGCCCGAGTTCGCCCGTGTGGCGGATGAACTGGCGGTAAAACGCAGGGCTAGGGTGGTGATAGGCAAAATGCTTGACCAGTTCGGCACAACGGGCTTGCACTCGCGGGCAATCCATTGGGTCGGTGTGGCCCTTGGCCAACGCCATCAAGCAGGCAAAACGTATTGCAACCAGTAGACGAAACTCATCGCGTTGCTTAGGTGTGGTGTGAACTTTCGCTAGAATCATTTCCTTGTCCTCGGTAGTGGGCACAAGGTGAAAGATAAGATAACTTATCTTTGCCGTCAATTGAAAAGTTAACTTATTTTTGAGTGTTTTTGTTTTGGTGGTTTTTTGAACGAGTGCTAATGTAGAGTAAGCGATTGAACTAAGGAGGGTTTATGGCATTTATGTTCGCATTTTCAGGTTTGTTTTTATTGTTCTTATTTTTTCTCACTAAGCATCTGTGGCAAAAGCTTGTCTTATGGGCTGAACAAGAGGATAAAAAAAGGGGAGAAAATCATAAACAAATCGATTCTTATGCTGATGATGCAGCAGCATTGACAGTGGCTAGCTCCGTTACGATATTAAATGAGCACCAATTTGTACTGAATAAAGGGGCGCCGTTTGAATTTGTCTTTTCTAATATTGATTCAGATATTGCCAACTTTATCAGAAAGGTAATCGATGACGCCCCTTTTTATGATGAGTATGAAGGCAATTACAAATCAGTTTATATCCTTTGTTATTTATTTATCGTTCACAAAGTAAAGTGTACTACTTTTGACTTGTTTTTGACTGATGCACAGTGTGAGCTTGTGGAGTATCAAGAATTGAAAACTGAATCAAATAAGCATGAGTTTTTAAAGAATAAAAAAATATGCTTAGAAATGTTTAAACTGCCAGATTTTAAATTTGAAGATAAAGAAATAGAAAAAATTACAGATTTTATTAAATCACCTGATTTTGTTGAAGATTGTTATTACTTAAAGTTTTTAATGGATAGGTATAAGTTTAACGGTGTTCATGTTGTTGATGATGAAGATGATGTTTACTATGATAAATGGCATAGAGCGGTTAGGGATGACTTCGCGGTAAGAGGAGATGATATCAGCCTTACAAAACTTGTAGAAATGCTAAGAGTGAAAGATGTAAATGAGATGTTTGAGGATGTGCTCACTGAAAAGTTACATCGAGTGAAGAAAGCGCATGAGTTTGCTATTAACCATCCTGAATTCAAAGAACGGTTGTTTAAAAAATGGCCTTGCGAGAATCTTTTTTGTTTAAATATAGAAAATGGGAAAGCGCTGCAGGACTGTTATGATTTTAACATAATAAAGTCAAGTTTGATTATTAATACGTTTTTTATTGCTGAGCGTAATTTAAAAGGTTTTAGTTATAACAAGAGGAATGAGTTAGGGATTAATAAATGCAATTCATGCAAAAGTAAAAATATTAAAACAATAAATTTAAATTCAATAAAAACATTGCCGCCATATTACATTGGTTGTACGTGCAGGCTAAATTAATACTGAGTACCAAAACACCTTACCGATGATCTTGATATGTTTTAGCTTTTCTGTGTCCAGATGTTCGTCGGGGTACTCATCGAGGTTGTAGCTGCGTAGGCGCAGGCCACCGCCGGGGAGTTTGTAGAGCATTTTGACGCGCATCATGCCATCGTGGTTAATGGCATACATTTTACCATCAACTATTTCGGTGGCTGAGGTATCCACACCCACAGTTGAGCCGTGGGGTAATACGGGCTCCATGCTGTTGCCATTCACTTTGACACAGGCCGCATGGTCCGTGTTTACGCCTTGGCGCTTAAGGCTGCTTTTGGCAAAGCGTAGCTTAGGGCCTTTATACTCAACACCTTCTGTAATACCTTCACCCGCAGATAGTTCGACATCCATGTAAAAGGGGATTTCGACTTCATCTTCACCCAGTGGACTATCGCTGTCCCATAGGTCAAAACCGCCAGCCCATTCGGCATTCGATTCAGGTTTCGTAGCGACTTGTCCATTTAGAAGCCAGCTGAGATCACATTTCAGTGATTTCGCTAAAGCAAATAAATTTGCGCCCTTTGGGGCTGTCTCATCTTTTTCCCACTGAGTTACTGCAACAGCAGAAACCCCAACTAAAGCACCAAGTGCTTTTTGGGTGATGCCTAATTCTTTACGCTTTTCGCGTATGCGCTGACCGAGTGTTTTCATGTAAGTGATCTTATCTTTTGTTGACATAAGTTTCCTTTCTTTCTATTGTGTAAGAAAACTTATTTGCTCAGTGTGGAGATCAACCCATGACAAAAGATGATGCCGTCAAATTTTATGGTTCTCAAACCAAGCTCGCTCAGGTTTTGAACATCAAACCTTCTGCAATTAGCCAATGGGGTGAAGACGTGCCCGAACTCCGCGCTTATCAAATTGAGCGCCTAACTGATGGCGCACTCAAAGTTAACCCCGTTGTTGTTTTAGATAACCCTAAGCCCGCGAGTGTGGCTTAGGTTCACTGTAGGTTGAAGGAGGACAGTACACATGAAAACCCATTCACGTAAAAATGATAGCCGTCTGAATTTGTTGATGAAAACGATTCATCGGGTATTGGAGTTACCCAAGATGACACGCTTTGCGCTGGCGATAGATTTTGTTGTGGCGGTTGAGCGCCTTGGGCTGTGTGAGGTGTTAGCGGCGGAGGGGATTAGCTTTGCGAGCACGCAAGATGTGCACAACGATGCGCGGATAAATGCCCAAAAGCTGTTCCGTTGGCTTGGCCAATACGAGGGCCAACATCCACAGGCGGATCGCTTGTTTCATGTTGAGCAAGCACTGGTGGCGGCGCTGCCTGAGCATTTGCGGGTGCAGTATCTCAACGATGTGTTTGGTTGCACCGGGGTGACGGTCATTGCCGACCGCATGAGTGACGGCCATGTGTTGCATGTGGCCGATATGGCGGCATCGCTCACCAAAGAGAACGCCGAGGCGCAAGTGGCGGTGATCCATTTGGGTCCGGCACCGAAGCGTGAGCAGTTAGTGGCGGCGCACCGTGAGTTAAAAGAGTCGGCTGCGACTACGCAAGCCAGCATGGCGGCGTTAGAGCTGGCGTACCCGTATTTAGCGAGTCATGGCGGTAAGGCGGCGCAATTCGCGGCCGAGAAGTGATTGGCATGTTGATTAGCGGTAAAGATAAGAAAGCCCGCTAGAGCTGTGGAGGCAGCGGGCTTAATACCTAAGTTAGGCAACAGCATGTTACGTAAGCATGGGCTTTGGGTCAATTGTCGGCCTTGATACCACGGCTTAAGGCATGCAAGGGGGCGGTATGTTTGATCCTGAATGTTTGATTTGTTGTTTGGAGGGCGGCGCCGCGTGTTCGGTACATGGCGATGCTGCGAATCGTGATGATGAACCTGTTACACCAGCGTTTGCGGATTATATGCGGCGAGAGGATGAAGTGGTCGATTCAAAGGTCGCGTTATTGGTTGCTCAGGCTAACGTGCTGATGATGCAGGCGGCAGCTTTGAGTAAAAACACCTTACCCATGTGCCAAGTTGATTTACGGCGTGAGTTAGCGACTTTTTACGGTTTTAGCACGTTTGATAATTTTAGCCGCTTGCAGGTGGGCCGCATTGTTGAGCTGTTGCGAACGCAACCCGAGTTAGAGGCGTTAGATACCGTCAGCTTAGTGGAGATCGCCAACAAAGTGGTGCGTCGAGTGATTTTAGGTGATGAAGGCACTTTGATGTTACCTCGGGTGTGCGTGGATTGGTTTTTGGGTTACTTGCAGATGGAAGAAATGCGCGCCGAACGTTCGATTGAGGTGACACGGATTGACCCCGTTAATCAGGCCAAGCATATCAAGCGGCGCGATATTTATAGCCAGTTACGGACTAATTTGGCGCGGGATATTTATCACTTGGATGGCTGAGTATTGATGATGTGACAAAACATAAAGGGTTGAAGTTGAAATAAGAAAGCCCGCTGAAGTTTGGCGACTGAGTGCGGGCTTAATACCTAAGAGAGGCGATTACATGTTACGTATACATGATGATTTCGTCAATTTTGTGCTGGCTGTCGCGCAGTTAGGCGGTGGCTTATGAGCATGGAATTGATGGTAAAAGCGATGAAGGCCAAGGTGGGTAATCCACTGCGCAAGCTGGTGTTGATTAAGCTGGCCGACAACGCGAACGATAATGGCGAGTGTTGGCCGAGCCATCAGCATATTGCTGACCAGTGCGAGATTGGTCATAGCACAGTGAGAAAGCATATTGCGGCCTTGGTTGATATGGGGTTTGTGACGATTAAAAATCGTAAGGGACCTAAGGGAAATTTAACTAATATTTACACGATTTCAATCTGCTACGAGGTAGCACCCCCTGTGCTAGCAGATAGCACCGAAGGGGTGCCACCAGATAGCATAGGTATGCCACCAGATAGCAGACCCCCTGTGCCACCAGATAGCACCGGAATCAGTCACTCTTTTGAACCTATCAAGGAATCTTTAAAAGACTCTTGTCCTGCGAGTTGTTCAAAGTTGGTTTTCAATGCGTTTTTTAAAGCGTATCCCGTTCATCGAAAGGGCGGGACGGATGCGGCTGCGTGGAAGGCGTGGAAGGCCGAAAAACTGACCGACGCCGATTGCGTGTTGGCGGTGACTTGGTTGAAGGAGGCTGCGGCGCTGGACACCAGTTGGGGCTTTAGCGCGAACGGCCAGTTTGTGTTGGGTATTACCAAGTTTATCCGCGAACGCCATTGGCTAACGCCGTTGCCAAGACCGATGGCCGCCGCGGTTGGGCAAGTGGATTGGCGCCATGCGGTGTATGACCCTGAGGATCCCTTGATATGACTGCCAAGCAAAATACGAGCATGAAATCACTGCAGACCTTAATCCGCCAGCCGCTGGTTGGGCAGGGCGCGCGGGTAGCACAACCCGAGCCCACGGCGATGGATATGGCGATTGTGGACAGCGTGTTTAGCAAGTTGCGGGTGTTGTTTCCTGTGAGTGCGCCGCGGCCTGAGGACGAAGCGACCCACAAAGGCGAGTGGCTTAAAACCTTGGCGGCGCAGGGGATTGCGAGCCGTGAGCAAGTGCAAGCGGGGCTTAATCGCGCTAGACGCGAGCAGGGCGATAGGCAGTTTTGGCCGACACCGCGCCAGTTTGCTTTGTGGTGCCAACCGACTGCCTGTGATTTGGGATTGCCCACGTTGGAAGCGGCGTTTAAGGAGGCAACGCGCCATTACCATCACCCTGATAAGCATACGTGGAGCCACGATGTGGTGCGCTTAGCGGTGCGCGAGACGGGCAGTTGGATGTTTGCGACTGGGCTTGAAAAGGACGTGTTAATGACCTTTGAGCGCAATTACACAGTGTTATGCAGGCGCTTTAGCCGTGGCGAGTTGACCGATGTGGAATTGCCAAAGGCATTACCTGAAACGGTGACGCGGCCCACTGAGGCGGCAAAGGCGAAATCGATTATTGCTAATTTACGGGCAAACCTTGGGCTTAAGGGGGCAAACGATGGCTGCTAGCGGGGTTGAGGTGGGTAAGTTGAACGATGCTGCGCTGTGCCGTTGGTTACGTAGCGGTTTGACGCGGGATTTTAGGGACCCGCAGTTTCCTGAGGTGCGTTTACGGGCAACGGCGGATAGGGCGAAGGCGAGTGTGCATTTGGTGATTAATGAGGGGGATAAGACGGTTTGGAAGAAGCAAGGCGTGTGGCCAAGCATGTGCATTAAGACGTTTTTAGCGGATTTACCTGTGATGCTGGCTAAGCGCAGTGCGGGCGCGGATGTGTTGCGCGGTGAGTTTGCGACTGTGACTGATTTGCTGTTGTGGTATGGGGATTATTTGGATGGTAATACGACGTTAAGCCCGAGCTGGCGTGATAACTGTAGGTCGATTATGCGTAAGCAGTTGTTGCCTAAGTTGGGGGATGTGGCCTTGGCTGAGTTGTCGTTTTTGGTGGTCGATAGTGCGTTGGTGAAGCTGATGCTGAATGAGGGTTATGCGCCGCATTATATTCGTTTGAGTGTGAATGTGCTTAAGCGGGCGTTGAGTTTGGCGGCTGATTTTAGGTTGTTATTGCTTAATCCTCTGATGGGGTATCGAGTGACTATGAGTTTAACCTTATCACCTAAGCCTGATACGCGCTTGATGGAGTCGGACTTAGGGCCGTTGTTTGTGGCTTTGCGTGATGCATTTATGCCGGTGGCGATGTTGTTTATGTTGATGCTGATGTTTGGGACGCGCATTGGTGAAACCCGATTGGCACGATGGGAGCATTTTGCGGGTGAGTTTTGGTTTATTCCTGCGGCGAACGCGAAGAACCGCCAAGAACACCGGCTACCGTTAACGCCTACGGCTAAGGCGTTGATCCAGCATTATTTGCAGTGGCAGCTTAAAAATGTGGGTAAGCGGGCGTTTTTGTTTGCGGGTGATGTTGGCGCGATTAGCCAGCGTACTGCGCATTATTGGAGTGAGACGATTCGGTTTAAGGAGTTTACCTCACATGATTTGCGCAAGCTTTGCCGGACGATTATCCAAGATATGGGCGTAGATACTATGGTGGGTGAGCGGTTGCTTAATCATGCTTTGCCTGTGCTTTTGCGTACCTATGTTCATTCGACGTTGGATAAGGGCATGTTGAGTGCGCTTGATGCGTATCACGCGCATTTAATTTCGCTCGGTTTTAGTGAGGTAGCGCCCGAGATAATCCCTAGATCGCCTAAGAAAGTTGGGAGTGCTCAAACCCTTGGTGCGAGTGGGTGGCTGTGATGATCGTTGCATCAGCCTTACAAGAGTATGCAATGGCACAATTTAAGGTGGTTTTATGAGTCATCCAGCTGCAAAAATTCTAAAAACAGGCAGGGCGATCAAGGGGCTTTCTCAGGACGAAGTGGCGGCGTTTTACGGGATAAGCCGCCGAACGTATCAGCGATGGGAGAATGGCAAGAGTAACGTGCCTTATAACCATCTGCGCTCAATAGTGGATGATGTATTTCATTTATCGATAGACCAGATCACGGAGGTGGCGAATGCGGGTATGTGATGCGCAAGAGCAGGTTATTAACATGAAAGCCCTTCGTGCTGGGCTCAATGCCTGGGGTCG
Organism: Shewanella sp. MF08487; assembly: GCF_050848685.1. NCBI lineage: Bacteria > Pseudomonadati > Pseudomonadota > Gammaproteobacteria > Alteromonadales > Shewanellaceae > Shewanella > Shewanella sp. MF08487. The sequence goes on along the minus strand of NZ_JBOZPB010000027.1, from coordinate 43,780 downwards.
TTATTGGGCGTTCCAAGAACTCGGTATAGGTTTTGCTAATCGCAGTGCTTGCGATAAGTTAGGTGAGGTGCAGGTTTATGGGTGTGTGTTGGTTAGGGAGTTGAGCGTTCCTAAGTATGTGGTCCAGTTTGATAGAATGATTGAGTGCTTATCGCCAAACTGTATTCGGGCGATTCGCACCTGTTACGTGTGCAAAGGCCAGTGGGCATTGATGGGGTTCGACAGTAAGAAGTCGTATGTGTATTGGTTGATAAGAGCAGAGATTCAATTAGCAAAGTGAGGTGGACAGTGGATCAATTCTTTTTGTTTGGTGATTTAGAAACGGGTGGGCTTAACGGCCGCTTAGACAATGGGATGCTGGGTATGGAGTATTACCCTATCTTTGAGCTGGCCTTTATCGTTACTGATAGTGAACTAAACCAAGTGGGTGAAGCGCTGCACGTTGTTGTACATCAAGATGATGAGAGCATTGCAAGGTCACACGAGTGGGCGTTAGATGTGCATACCAAGAGTGGGTTGTTAGCTGCTGTTCGTGCGTCATCAGTATCGTTAGCACAGGCTGAGCAGATGGTTATCGAACACCTGAAAGCACTGGGAATACCTAAGCATGAGCGTAAAGCTAAGACGGGTGTAGTGTTTGCGGGTAACTCAATCATGTTTGATCGTTCGTTTATCATGTGCCAAATGCCTGAGCTACATGAGTACATGCATTACAGGCAGCTGGACATATCAGCACTAGGACTAGCAGCTAGAGCTTGGGCGCCTGATGTAGAGCGTAATGCGATTAAGGCTAAGCAGTATCAGCATGAAGCCTTAGCCGATATTAGGGAATCGATAGCGGAACTCAAGTACTATCGCGACGAGTTGTTTGGCTGTGAAATATCATCTTTGTCAATAGGTTAGGCGCGGATAAGTCAAGTGAGAATTGTTATCATCATGGCTGGGTGAGACCTATTATCATCACGGGTCCTTCCGGCTCGCTTCACTGCGGGGGCGGTGACGCGCAATGCTTCACTACATATGAGAATTTTGGGGAGGTTGGTTGTTGTTTTATGAGCCCCCTAAAACACCCTTCCCACACTCACTTATAAATCCATACTAACCAATTGATATTTTTCTGAAAATTGTTTGTAATGCATGTGCTGTTATTAGCAGATCGACAGGGATCTAATATACCAACTTTTGATCCTATAAGTGCGTAGAACAAACATACGGAGGTTTTGAATGCCAAGTGTTGCGACAACAGAGGCCATTACTTGGCCAAGTTTAGCGATTATAACCGCTACTTTTACGGTATTGATCGGTTTTATTAAGTTGATGTTTGACCTTTATTTCGAGAAAAACAAGTTTCGTCATAAAAATCTTGAAATAGCTCAGTCCAGTTTAAGTGCCAATCTCCATAAACCAAGCTTAAAGCAACGGTACCTCACTGAGCAGGTTTTTAGCTTGATTTATCGATGCAGTCTCACGTATGACGAGATCAACGTTTTGCTAAAGTATTCAAATCCAAGTCGTGCATTCGAACTGTTTGTAAAAGGGAAAGAGTACCTAAAGCTATCTAACAAACTTAACTCAATAAATTTAAAAAATAATTACATAAAAAAATCAATAGGGAGCATTAGTGTTTTCCCAAGAGAAATTATTTTCTTAATATCGTACATGATTTTTGGTTTTTTAGGTTCCTTAAGCTTTGCTATTGGAGTTTATGTAATTGAAAAAGATATCTGGTTTTCTGTACTTAAAATATTTGAATGGTCTGAAGTTCTTGGAGTTACTTGGTTTGTTTTAGGTATCTTTTTTGGATTTGTTTTTTGGATATTTGCTGCCAAATCAATTGGGCGGATCGGCAATGTTAGAGCAGCTTTCACACTAGTGGAAATGAGTGAAAAATCACTTAAGTGATAAGTAAAACGATAAATCCTCTGTGATTAAGTTTTCACGTATCACATATTTACAAATTCCGAAACGGCACTTTTGTCGCTTTATGCGGCACATTTGCCGCTTTCAAGGCCCTTAAAATCGAGTACATTTGTATACGCTTGCTAAGGTTACATTTATTCAGTCGCACGTTATTTCTCTGCCAAGGGCTCCTTTTAGGGGCCCTTTTTATTTGTCGCCATTTCTTATTCGCAAACATCCAAATAGCTGTTCGTTAGCTAACCCCTGCTGAACAAAAGCGGCCGCTGCAATGGTGGTCGTGGTGGGTATGTGTTGCCGTGGTGTTCGACATTGCCGCTACGGACGTTGAAAGACACTAAAAACATCAGCTGTTAGAGGCGGCTTACCTCACCGTTGATCTAACCGTTGGCAGCGTTAAGGCTAACCTCATTTTAAAGGAGTAAGACCCATGTCATTAAAGCAAAGGCTCATGGCACTGGGGCTGACTTCTGCCGTTGCGCTAGCGGGTGCTAACTTAATTGCACCAGCCGAAGCGCCAAACGGCGAGCCAATACTGCACACCTATCTTGATCCGGTGGATATTATCACCGCTTGTTTTGGTCACACTGGCCCCGAGCTCGAGCGCAATCAGTTTTTTAGTGAACAACAATGTATTGAAATGTTCGCCAAGGATTTAGGCAAAGCCGATCGGCAGCTTAGGCGGCTAACGTATCCGGTACAACTTACCGAGGGTGAGCATGCCGCTTACCTGAGTCTGATTTATAACTTTGGCTCCGGCACTTTTCAAACCTCAACGTTGCGCAAGTTGTTACTGCGTGGCGAACGGGTGGCCGCTTGCCACCAACTCACACAGGCGTGTGGCAAATATGGCTGTAATGGTTTTGTTTATGCAAAGGGCGTCAAGTTACCAGGCTTAATTACCCGCCGCGCAAAAGAGCAACCAATCTGTTTAAAGGATTTATATGTGGAATAAAATCATTAATGCCACGGGCTCGCTGCACCTGTATTTAATCGCAGCGCTCATCATAGTGATAACGCTACTTGGCTTAAGTCTGACCGCCGTTAAAGCTGACCTCGCGTTAAAATACTCGCAGCTAGAAACCGCCGCCGTTAACCAGCGCATGCTGCAAGATGATCTCACAGACATCACCGATGAACTGCAAGCTCAGGAAAAAGAACGTGACAGGCTTGCTAAGGATTACGCTTTTACCTTAGCGCTCAATGAACAAACCGCTAAAGCCAAGGCCGAGATTGATCGTCAGCTTGCTGATCAGCGAGATGCCATTAAAAAACTAAGGACCTCAGCCAATGAACAAACCCGAAGCTGGGCTAATACTGCTGTGCCTCATGATGTTAAGCGGCTGCTCAAGCACGCCGCCTATTGTGCGCACCGTAGTCACCAAGCAGACCCAATATGTGTTACCGCCGCAATCTTTAATGAGCCAGTGCCTGCCAGCCAAATGTAGTTCAGACGCTAATGCCGATCTGCCCGATTGCATCATTCAACTCTTAGCCGTGATCGCCAAGTGTGATACCGATTGGCAGAAACTCGAAACATGGCGAATGGAAAAACAGCATGAACAATCCATACATTAATGATGTTGCCACCCAAAAAGGGTTTACGTTGAGTGCCTATATATCGTCACTAATGAGCACATTGGGAGGTGCCTTTACTATGGATAAAGTGGCGATGTTAATTGGCGTATTACTCGCCTTCCTCACTTTTTTGGGCAACATTGCTTATCAAGAATTTCGCCGTCAACGTGAGCGCTTACAAGAAGAAAAAGACGAAAAGCGCAAACAAGAACTTCACGCTGCCGACATGCAACTGAAAGCCGCCCTGCTAAAACAAGTGGAGCATCCTAATGGCCCGCATTCAACCATCACCACCCGAGCCTGTTCTACTGAGTAAAACCGACCTATGCAAAAGCCTTGAGATCAGCACCCAAGCTTTTGATAAGTGGGACGTGCCAGTGCACAGCAAGCGCGGTCGTGAGTGTTTATACAAAATGGCCGATGTGGTGGGTAACAGGGTCGCCAACGAGCGCAAAAAAGCCATCACTAAACCCGATGAAGATGATCCCGATGCGCCTAATATCGATTTTGAACGCTGGCGCTTAACCCGTGCACAAGCCGATGGCCAAGAGCTTAAAAACGAAAAAGACCGTAAAGAAGTGGTCGAAGTACTCTTTGCTACCTTTGTGCTAAATCGCATTGCTGCGCAAATTGCCCCAGTGCTTGATCAAATACATATACGGGTAAAACGCAAATTTCCCGACATTCCAGAACGCACAATCGACGCTATCAAGGCGGAGGTGATTAAAAGCCAAAACACCGCCGCCGATCTCGCGGATGGCATTGAGGATTTATTAGATGAGTATATCGGCAGCGCAGATTAAAAATCTGAAAGCCGCCGTATCCGCTGGGCTGCGTTCGTTCTATCGCCCGCCAATGCTCACCTGTTCTGAATATGCCGACGAGCATTTTTACATGTCGTCTGAGTCAAGTTACACCGAGGGCAAGTGGGAAAGCTTACCGTTTCAAATTGGCATTCTTAATGCCATGGGTAACGACCAAATCAGCACGCTTAACTTAATGAAGTCAGCGCGGGTCGGTTACACCAAAATGCTCATGGCTAACGCTGCTTACAAGATTGAGCACAAAAAACGCAACGTGCTGATCTATCAACCTCGTGATGGTCAAGCCAAAACCTTCATGAAAAAGCACGTTGAAACAGCGATTCGTGATATTCCCGTTTGGCGCGCGCTTGCACCTTGGATGGGGCGCAAGCATAAAGACAGCACGCTAGAAGATAAAATATTCACCAATGGCAAAACGTTGATGGTGCGCGGTGGTACCGCTGCCGCTAACTATCGCGAAATCTCCACCGATGATGTGATCTACGATGAGTTAGCGGGTTTTGATGAATCCATCGAGCACGAAGGTAACGCCACATCGCTTGGTGATACTCGTATCGAACTGTCGATGTTCCCCAAGTCGATCCGCGGTTCTACGCCTAAAGTGCTCGGTACCTGCCAGATTGAAAAAGCCTGCAGCGAATCACCGCATTATTTTAAGTTCAACTTGCCTTGCCCGCACTGCTTTGAGCTGCAGGATTTAAAGTGGGGCGGCCCTGAAGAAGCCTTTGGGATTAAGTGGCGCAAGAATGAGAAGGGTGAGCACGACCCAAGCACAGCCTATTATCTGTGTGAGCACTGTGGTTGCTGTATCGAAAACAATCAGCTCGACGATATGGAGCTGCACCCAAGCGCAGTGTGGATATGCGAAAACACCGGCATCCGCACAAAAGACTTTTTAGACTTTTATGATGCCGACGGAAACGACATCACCACGCCGCCCAATATCTCGATTCACATATGGTCGGCCTATAACTCGCTCAACAGCTGGGCGAAATTGGTTACTGAGTTCTTTAAAGCCAAAGGCGATAAAGAAAAGCTGCAAACCTTCACCAACACTAAGCTAGGCCAACCGTGGGATAACGACAACGGCGAGCGCTTAGAGTGGGAAGAATTAGCAAAGCGCCGCGAAATGTACCCCAGTGGCAAAGTGCCTAACTGGGTGGTGTATTTAACTTGCGGTATCGACACCCAAGACGACCGTTACGAAGGCCGCATTTGGGGTTGGGGCGCGGGTAAAGAGGCAGCATTAATCGACCGCTTTATTTTACACGGCGACCCCGCAAGCCAAGTATTAAAAGACAAAGTGGCCGAGCGTATCGCCAAAAGTTATGCCCGTGCCGATGGTGTTGTGCTCAATATCGGCGTAGCGGGTTGGGACTCGGGCGGCCATTACACCGATGACGTGTATGCCATGAGTAAAAAGCTCGGGCTAATGCGGGTCATCCCACTTAAAGGCGCCAACGTCTACGGCAAGCCGATTGCTAACTTTCCACGCAAGCGAACCGCCAAAGGCGTGTACTTAACCGAGGTCGGTACCGACAACGCCAAAGAGTTGTTGATGTCGATGTTGCGGATTGCGCCCGATGTTGATGTGCGTAAACCCGGAGCGATTCACTTTCCGCTAAACGAAGCGGTATGTGATGACGTTGAGCTGCAACAGCTCACCAGTGAACGCAAGGTTCAGGTGCGCGATAAAGGGCGAGTTATCTATAAATGGTCTGCAGGAAAGCGCCGCAACGAGGCATTAGACTGTTTTGTTTACGCCCTAGCCGCGCTGTATATCGCGATAGAAAAGTTCGGCATCAACCTCGACAAACTTTCACAAGTTACCCCGATCGCCATATCAAGCGACCAACCCAAAGAACCTAAACCCAAAGCCGCAAAACAGGCCAATGCGAATGCGGCTTACCTAAACGGTGGCGGCGGTAGCAGTTCTGGCGGTTGGCTGTAGTAAATAGGCTGTAGTAAATACCATAAAGCCAAGGATAACAGTATGACCAAAACCCAATGCCAACAGATGATCAATGCGTACTTTCAGGCCGAGCTTGATGTACTAGATGGCAAGCAAACCACCATTAACGGCAAAACCATGACCACCGAGGACCTAGGCGAAATCCGCGCAGGTCGGCTTGAGTGGCAACGTAATCTCGCCGCGTTTAGCCGTCCACAGGGTGGCGTCAAGTTAGCCAGTTTTTAACTTAACTCTCTAGGGGCATAAATGAGCATTATCAATGATGCGCTGGCGATATTTGCCCCGCGTTTAGCATTACAGCGCGAAGCGGCAGCAATGAGCTATCGCAACCTAAAAGGCTACGAAGCTGCCAAACCAAGCCGCACGCATAAAGCCAATAAAGAAGCGCGCGGAGCTAACCAAGCGGTATTTGCCGCAGGTAAAAGCCTGCGTGAGCAAGCCCGCTGGTTAGATGAAAACCACGACCTCAGCATTGGCATACTCGACCGCATGGAAGAACGAGTTGTCGGTGCCCAAGGTATTGTCGTTGAGCCACAACCGCGCAGTATTAGCGGTGAAATTCTTGACGAATTAGCCAATGATATTGCCCGCCGCTTTGGCGCATGGTCATTAAAGTGCGATGTAACCGGTCGCTTTAGTCGCCCCGAGCTTGAGCGCTTAGTGTTGCGTACTGCGCTGCGTGACGGCGAATGTTTTGGCCAACATGTGCTGGGTAAAATAGCTAAGTTCGGCCACCCGAACGAGCAGGGTACCCAATACAGTATCGAAGCGTTAGAGCCAGATTTTATCCCGTTTGAGCTTAACGATTTATCCAGCCGAGTGCGCCAAGGGCTTGAGGTGAACGGCTGGGGACAAGTAGTTAACTATCACGTATTGCTCGACCACCCAGCCGATCAGCTGGGCTTTCGCCACAAAACTAAAGTGGTACCCGCATCGAGCATGATGCACCTAGGCATGTTCAAGCGCCTGCACCAGCTGCGCGGTGTGTCGATATTTCACGGCATTTTAACCCGCTTAGGTGACATAAAAGATTACGAAGAATCTGAGCGCGTAGCCGCAAGGATTGCCGCTGCACTGGCGTTCTACATCAAGCGTGGCGATGCCAGCATGTTTATTGCCGATCAAAGTGGCGAGCACGATAACCGCAGTATTCCTATTGCGCCAGGCATGACATTTGACGACCTAAAGCCCGGTGAAGATGTGGGCATGATTGAGTCAAACCGCCCCAATGTGCATCTAGTTGATTTTCGCAACGGCCAATTAAAAGCCTGTGCAGCAGGTACGCGCGGTAGTTATTCCAGCATTGCCCGTGACTACAAAGGCAGTTACTCAAGCCAACGCCAAGAGTTGGTTGAGCAAGACGAATCGAACCGCATTATGCAGCAATGGTTTTGTGCCGGTTGGTCGCGCCCTGTGTTCCGCAACTTCTTAAAAATGGAAATGTTCAACAAGCAGGATCCTTTAGTGTTGCCGCCTGATATCGACATGCGCACCTTATTTGATGCCGTGTACTACGGCCCCACCATGCCATGGATTGACCCACGCAAAGAGGCCGAAGGCTGGGAAATGATGATTGCGGGTAATGCCGCGACTGAGGCCGAATGGGCACGCGCCCGTGGCCGTAACCCTGCGGAAGTAAAACGCCAGCGCAAACGCGAGGTGGAATACAACCGCGAAAACAACATGGTCACGGCCAACGACCCCGACCCATCGCTAGGAGAATCAACCAGTGAAGAAAACCAAAATAGCAATAGCGACAGCAGCACTAAGCGCAATGCTGCCAAGCGGAGCGCTGACCGCGCCCGCCGCAACGCTGAACCAGAGCAATAAGCCCTCAAATAGCTGGTACAGCTTAAAGGCACAAAACGGCAATGCCGAGTTGATGATCTACGACGAGATTGGCGGTTGGGGCATTTCAGCCAAACAGTTCGCTCGTGATCTGCAAGCGCTTGGCAAGGTTGGAACTATCACCGCCCGTATTCATTCGCCAGGCGGCGATGTGTTTGAGGGTATGGCGATTTACAACATGATCAAAGGCCACCCCGCGCACAAGGTGTGTTACATCGATGGCTTAGCGGCATCAATGGCCAGTGTTATTGCCATGGCCTTTGATGAAATCATCATTCCTGAAAACGCCATGATGATGATCCATAAGCCATGGGGCGGCACCCTAGGTGATGCGGATGATATGCGCAAATACGCCGACTTACTCGACAAAGTAGAAGGTAACTTAGTCGGGGCTTATCAACAAAAAACAGGCTTACCCGAAGATGAACTTCACGCCTTATTAGCCGCTGAAACATGGTTAACAGGCCGCGAAGCAGTGGAAAAAGGTTTTGCCAACACACTAACCGATCCGCTGCAAATGGCGGCATCACTTAATTCAAAACGTCTTAAGGATTTTACTAATATGCCTGAACATCTAAAAAACCTGTTTGCACCAAAGGGAAACATCCCTTCGCCTGCACCACAACCCGCGCCTGCGCCAGCTCCTGTTATCAGCGCTCAGGTTCCTGCACCACTTGCAGCCCAACCAGATGCTGCCACCATTCAAGCAGCTGCAATTGCGTTTAATACTGCGCGCATGACCGGCATTAACGCCGCGTTCGCTATGTTCCCGCAATTGACTGATCTGAAGAATGAGTGTTTAGCCGATGCCAACATCAATGCTGATAAAGCCAAAGACATGATCTTGGCAAAGCTGGGTGAGAACACCACACCGTGCGCTACATTACCTCGCACTATCATTCACTCGGGTAACGGCAATATCGTAGGTGACTCGATTCGTGCTCAGTTAATGGCACGTTCCGGCCATGCAAAAGCCGAAGCTAGCAACAACTATTCGAGCTACACCATGCTTGAGTTGGCACGCGCCTCACTGTTGGATCGCGGCATCGGCTGCGCAGGATTCAACAAAATGGATATGGTCGGCTTAGCCTTTACCCACAGTTCAAGTGACTTTGGCAATATCCTGTTAGATGTGGCGAATAAGTCAGTGTTAATGGGCTGGGAAACCGCCGAAGAAACTTTTGAGCGCTGGACTAAAAAAGGTCAACTAGGAAACTTTAATATCGCTAAACGTATAGGTCTTGGCGACTTTAACAGTCTGCGCCAAGTACGTGAAGGTGCTGAATATAAGTACGTCACCGTTGGCGACCATGCGCAACAAATCGCGCTAGCCACCTATGGCGAACTGTTCAGCATTACTCGCCAAGCCATCATTAACGACGATATGAGTATGTTGACTGATATCCCAATGAAAATGGGCTTTGCCGCCAAAGGCACCATTGGAGACTTGGTTTATGCGGTGCTAACGCAAAACCCTAAAATGAGCGATGGCAAAGCATTGTTCCACGCTGACCACGGCAACTTAGGTGCAGGCGTACCTAGTGTCGCTGCGCTCGATGCCAACCGCATGTTAATGCGCAAGCAAAAATCGGGTAATCGCAGTCTCAATATTCGTCCTGCATTTGTGCTGTGTCCTGTGTCACTCGAAACCACCATGAACCAGATCATCAAGTCCAGTTCAGTTAAAGGTGCCGATGTGAACGCGGGTATCGCTAACCCCATTCAAAACTTTGCCGAAGTGATTGCCGAGGCTCGTTTGGATGATCACAGCGATAAAGAATGGTTTCTTTCCGCTGGACAAGGCCGCGACACTATTGAGGTGGCTTACCTCGACGGTATCGATACACCTTACATCGAGCAGCAACAAGGCTTCAATATTGACGGCGTAGCCACCAAAGTGCGTATCGATGCGGGCGTTGCACCACTTGATTACCGTGGCTTGGTTAAATCAACAGGCGTGTAAGTAGCGCTAATCCATCATAAAGGGCTATCAAACGATAGCCCTTTTTCATTCAGTTTTTTAAGCAGGATTATTCACATGAAAAATTATGTGCAAGATGGCAAGACCATCAGCTTTACGCCAGCGGCAGCGGTTGCCAGTGGCGCGGCGGTATTACTGGGTAAATTATTGGTAGTGGCAGTGGGTGCTATTGCTGCTGATACCGAAGGCACGGGCATTACTGAAGGCGTGTTTGAACTGCCGAAAAAGTCCACTGATGTGCTCGCGGTTGGTGCGGCAGTATATTGGGACGCCACCGCCAAAGAGCTCACATCGCTCGACACGGGTAACACCTTAGCTGGCAAAGCATGGGCTGCTGCGGCAAACCCATCGCCCACGGTTTGGGTGAAGATCAATGCCTAATGTGGGCAGGGCCTTTGCTGAGCGCGTGCGGGGTAAAATGGTGCGGGTGTTTCAGCGGTTGGCTGATCCGTGCCTTTTTACCCCAATTGATGGCTCAGCGCCTTTTACTCGCCTGGTCAGCCTTGATGATAACGGTGCCGAAATCGCGGCATCGTCTAATGAATATGTTCCCGAGCTAATTAGCCGTGCCGAGTTTTTACAATCCGAAGGAGCGGTAAATTCAGGTGATGAGTTTGCCCTTGGCAGTATTGACTTGGCGGGTGAGTTTGTACCTAACGGCCAGCTAGCAAGGCTCACTCAGCGGGTTGGCATGGATTCGGTCTGTGTCACCTTTATCTATATTCAGCTAGAGGGTTAATCATGGCGCGAATAAAGATTGAAGGAATGGAGGCTGTCACCAAAGAGCTTAACCGCATTCGTGCCGCCCAAACGCCAGCGATAACCAAGGCGATTATAGATACGGTTCAGTTTGGTAAACAAACCGCTATTGATGCCATCTTTAATAAATATGGATACGTATCAAAAAGCTATGTAGAAAATCTGTTTACCTACAGTATCGACCCACGCAACCTAAAAGGTCATGTTACCGCAAGATTTCGGCCGAGTACCTTAACTCGGTTTGCGCGGCCACTAACCCGTACAGGTAGGCGCGTTGCGTCACGTTCTGACGGGCACATGATCAACCCAATACGCAATGAACCGCATTGGTTTAAAGGTACTTTTACCTTCATTGGTAAAAACGGCAATTTCTTGATGTATCAGCGTTTCCAAGGGCAAAAGTGGCGCACATTTAAACAAGCCAAAGCCGCAGGCAATAAATCCATGTACGGCCCGTCAGTCGCTGGCAGTTTTAGGTCAATACAAAAAGAGATTGAACCGCCTGTTATCCGTTTTCTGCGTGAGCGTTACGGCCAATACAGCGGCAATTAGCCTCGCAATCTAAGGACTCCACATGATCCAAGCAATCTTAGACCGCCTTGCGCTGGTTAACGGCGCGACTGTGCGTGAAGGTTTTTACGTGCAGTCTATCGCCAAAGAAAGCAAATTTGTGTTTTTGCAGCCGTATACCGACGGATTTGGCGCCGTTAATGGTCGAGATAAGTATCGTGATGATTTGGCGCTGCAAGTGGTTGCTGGCATTAATCTGACAGCAACCAAAACGCCCACCGCTGACTTAATTAACTTGGTACGTGATATTCGTACCACGTTTTATTTCGATGAAAGATCAGTTGAGAAACCCAGCTGGTTGCCCTCGGTGATCAGCTTTAAAGAGTCTGAGCCCTGTAAATACATTATGCCCGAAGCCCATGAAAAACATGGGTTAGCGGTTATCACCCTATCCCTTGTTAATACCGTTAAATTTGGAGACTCACTATGAGTGAAATCGTAACCGAAAGTTACATCGGCTCAGGCATCGTGTACGTTGCTGGCCGCGATGTTGGCAACGCCTCAGGCGTTAAAATTGCCATTGAACAAGATACAAAATCCCAACCCAATTACCGTGGTGGTGGCGGTAATGCTGCTGAAATTACCCGTGTTAAATCGGTTAAATTATCCTTTACCCTTAACGACTTTAGTAACCAAAACATGGCATTAGCCTTGCGCGGTAAAGTGGAAGTGCTAGCCGCGGGTGCGGTGGCTACACCAGAGTCGATCATCGCAGTGCTTGATGGCTTAGCCGACACCGCGTTTATGATTGATACCACGGTTGAGCCTGTTGTTACCGATACCTCTGCCGCGACTACGTTTATCAAAGACACCGACTATGTGGTGAGTGCGGGCGGTATTCGTGCGTTATCGACAGGTTCGATTACAGCAGAGCAACCGCTTAAAGTGACGTATACCAAAAAAGCCGGTAACGCGATGCAAGCGCTTACCGAATCGGGTCAAACGGTGCCGGTGGTGATCGACGGCGTAAACGATGCCACTGGCAAACCGTGGACATTGAAGTTTTTTAAATGGACGCCAAGCCCCACTGCGGGCATGGACCTTATCGGCGATGACTTTGGTAGCTTTGATATTGAAGGCGGTGTATTAGCCGATGCGTCAGTTGTTGCCACCGGTAAGTCTAAGTTCTTCGTCCGTAGCGCGGCATCGTAAGCCCGTCAGTTTAGCCAAGCCCACAGCATTGATTCAGTGTTGTGGGCTTTTTTATTAACCGACTAGGTTAAAAACCAAAGCAATAACAAAGCTTTGCCTTTTAACTTAACCGTTCCTGCATACAGATAATATAACGAGATCCAATCATGAGTTTTAAAGACCAAGAAATCAATCTAGTCATCCAAGGTAAAGATCTGTTCTCTGCTGAGGCTAAAAAGTCTGAGCAAGCGTTGCAGGAGTTGGGGCGCGAAAGCGAAAAGCTCAATGAGCAACTTGATGATTTAAAGCGCCAGCAAGAGGCGATTAAGGCAATAGACTCACTAACTGAATCTATCAATAAGGGGAAACTTGCCTATGTCGATAATGCCCAAGCGCTCGACAAATTAAAGCAAGAGCAGAAACAGGCTAGCACTGAGGCAAAAAACCTTGAAAAATCGCAGCAAGATGCGGCTGCCTCAACGTCTAAACTCGAAAATGAATACAGCCAAACAGCAGTACAGCTGGCTAATTATGATAGCCAACTAGCCTCCGCTCGCGCCGAAGTTGAACGTTTAACCACGACTCAAAATAAAGGTGCACAGGCCAGCCAAGCACAGGCGCAAGCATTATCCGCTGCAAAAACCGATTTGCAGCAGCTTGAGACTGCACAAAAAAATACCGCTGCCAGCGCCAGTAAACTGGCAAATGAGCTTGAACAAGAACGTGGCGAGTTGACGCGGTTAGACGCTGAGGTTGAAAAGGCTGGTCGTAATAAAGCTGAATATGCACTTAAAGTTAAAACGGCTAGTAATGAGTTAACTAACCTTGGCAGAAGCCTTGGTAGCAATAAAGCGCAATTAGATAAGCAACAAGCCGTGCTCAATAAAGCCGGCATTGATATGGGTAAACTTGCCGATGCTAGCCAAGAATTAAAAACCAAACAAGCTGGCGCAGAAGCCGCGCTTAAAGGGGTTAACGATAAATTAGCACAGCACGATAGATTATTAGTTGAGTCTAAAAACTCGGCCAAGGTCGCTAACGCACAAACTGACCTAACCACCAAGGCAGTGAGCACGCTGGCTAAGGCTTATGCGGTATTGCTGTCAGCACAGCAGGCGGTGCAAACGGTAAAAAGTGGCGTTGAAAACTACGGTGAGTTAGAAGCCGCTATTACTAAGGTTGAAAAAACCACCAACCTTGCCCGTGATACTGTGGTGAAAATGGCCGATGAGCTTAAAAACCTCAGCGAAAACGTCACCCCTACTAGCACGAATGAGCTGCTGCGCATGGCGGAAGTGGCGGGGCAGCTCGGCACTAAATCGACTGAAGATATCCTTAGTTTGGTGGCTGCGGCTGATGCGTTAGGGTTATCAACCAACTTAGCTGGTGATGAAGCGGCGACCATGCTGGCCAGAATTTTAGGGATGACTCAAGAAGGTATCCCTGAGATCCACAATTTATCCTCGGCTGTGGTAGCGCTTGGTAACGACTTTGCGATTACCGAAGCTGATATTGTGCAGATGACTAAGGAGATTGTTTCTGGTACCCGTGAAATTAACTTGGGCTCTGCCGCAGCTGCGGCGTTTGGTACTACGCTGGCAGAGTTAGGCCAGCCTGCGGAACGGTCACGAACGGCTATGCAACGCCTTGGCGCTGAGATTAACGAGGCGAGCAAAAAAGGCGGCGATTCGCTCGAGCGATTAACTAAGATTACCGGACTAACTGCTAAGCAGATTGAGCAAGATCTCGGTGACGCGCCTGAAAAGGTATTGGTTAAATTCCTTGAGGGCTTACAAAAGATTAAGGCCGAAGGCGGATTAGTCTCTGATGCCCTTAAATCGATGGGCATTGATGGCACTGAGGCGACAGGCGTACTTAGTGTATTAGCGGATGGTACAGATCGTCTAAAAGTTGCATTAGAGCTAAGTAATAAAGCCTATGCCGCTGGCGATTACCACATGAAGGAAGCGATTAAAGCTTATGCTACACAAGAATCAGCATTAGGTCGTCTATCTAACAAATTCCACACTTTAACTACCGATATTGGTGAAGCATTTTCGTATGATACTGATCTCGCTATTCGTGGTGCAGGTGATGCCATCGATAAGGTGCGTGAGGATGTTGTTAATTTGGTAGAAAGACTACCAGAATTAGTTAGCGGTTTTGTGGAGCTCGCGAAGGCAGCTAATGATTTTGTAGAGACGTTCTCTGATGACAAGGTAGGCCTATTTGAAAAAGCATTCGACAGAATAAAGCTTGGTGTTAATTCGCTGTCTTTATCATTCAAGGTGGTAACGCTTAGTGCGCAGCAAGCATTATTCGATGTCGTAAATATTAAAAACAAAGTTGCTGAATTTGGCGGTTTAAAAATAGACACCACATTTATCGATAATCTTCGAATAAAAATGAGGGAAACCGAAAAAAGCATAGAACAAGATCATAAAGATATGGCCGCCGCTGCTGCACGTATGGCGGGTGAATCTTCAATTGCGTATGAAAAACTGCTAGATGCCTCAGATAAATATAAAGGTGCAATTAATAAACTAAGTACAGAACAGCAAGCTAGTTTAAAAAATATCATTGATGGTAATAAATATAATGCTGATTCTGAAAAAATATACCGTGACTTAACTTCAGCTATTGTACTTGCTAATCGTGAGCTTGAACTTGAGGCCGAGTTTAAAAATAACGCTGCAGCTGCGAGTAAGAAAAAAGCAGAGGCAGATAAGCAAGGTGCTGAGGCTGCGAGTGCGCTTGCCGCTAGTCAATCTAAGGTTAACACCTCAACAGAACAGTATTCTGTCACAGTGGGCGAGGCCATGGCTCGTCAAGCTGAGTTAAATCAGTTACACGATCAAGGGATTATTTCAACTGAAACATTGAATAATATGACCAAGCTGCTCAATGCTTCGGTCAAGGATTACAATGTTGAAGCTGAACAGACTGTGAAGGTTGAAACGAATAAAACTAATATAACGGCTGATTTTCTTGCCAAGCGTAAAGAGCTCCAAGCGCAATATGAAAAGGGTTTACTAACCGAAAAAGAACTAAATATTTCACTGCAAGAGTTAGCGGTATCACATACTAAAGCCGTTGAACAGTCGAACAAATCGATTGCCGCAACTGGACTGTTGTCTGATGCGCAATTGGATTTGCAAGAAAAAATATTAAGGACCGAGAAAGAGGTTCGTGATCTTGAAGCCGCCTTAAAAGATGAGAACAAAGCCACGGCTGAACTGACTATCATCAAGGCTAAGTTGGCTAAAGAGGAAGCCAATTTAGCCGATCTGAAGCGCGAGTCTGTTGAGCTATCAAAGATAGAAAGCGCGACCTATGTTGAGCTGCTGGTATTGCAGCGTGACTATGAAGCGCAGCTTGAAGCCTTAGATCGTAATTTCAGAGCGGGGTTATTAACTAAGCAAGAGTACGATGCTCAATCACAAATACTCAAAGGCACGTTGAGTGAAGTCAATAAGGTGGTGGGTGAAAGCAGTAAAAAGACTGACGAAAATACCGAGGCCACCAAGCAAAACACCAAAGCCACTAAGGATAACACCGCTGCAGGTATTGAAAATGCGAAAGTTATCGCTGAGCAGCTAAGCACTATTGATGATTTTAGGCAGAGTGCATCAGCAACTCGCAATGTCATGGTGTCACTTAATACTGAATACGACTATTCAAATGCCACTATCCAAGCAATGACCGAAAGGTTAGCGCAGTTAGATAATCAAATTGCAGGAGCTGATCAAAAACGCGAACGGCGTGAAATCAATAATGCCATTAGGATGCGTGATTGGGTCGCTCAAATTGAGAGTGGTTCACTGAGCTTGCAAGAGCTGGGTCAAATTGCGGATTTAGCCAATAACTCAGTGGTGAAGCTTGCCGATAATCAGCTAGTACCCCTCAACCAAGCTATAGATGAAGCCCGTTCACGCTTTAGAGAATTAGCCGATGAAATCAATCAAACTACGCTGGATATCCAAGATAGGCTCGATGCCGCTTTGGGTAACCAAAAGGATATAGCAGAGCGTAAATTTGCAAGTGAGTTAAAAGAAGTTAATGACTTAATCACTACAGCAACCGCTTATGGTGATAGCCAGCTCATTAATAAACTGCAAAAAAGTCTTAGTGATCTAAAACAAGCGCAAGACCTAGAACGCAAGACGCAGCAAAATGCGGATAATACCGCCAAAGCCCAAAGCGCTGCCGAGGCAAAAAAACAAGCCGAGGCCAGTGCTACTACCGCTAAAGCCGCAACGGCTGCAACCACCACAACAGTGACCACGCAAACCAACACTAGCCAATCAGCTGCTAACACCAGTGATATGCAAGTGCTGCAACTGCAAGTGGGTAACAACACGTTTAACGCCCAAATGAAACGCAGCCTTGTTACCGAGTTGGTGAACGAGATCAAACGTTTGCAATCGGTTGGCGGTTAGCGCCGCCAGAAAGGGCTTTGCCCTTATAGAGTCTAGAGTCTAAACCCTGCTTTAAGGAACCCCATGACCACCATTGATACCATCGCGATTAGCGCGGATTTGCTGTGGCTAAACCGCGACAACACCCCCCGCGTTGCCGCCAACATGAAGCGCGCCTTAAACGGCGCGCCATTGGTGCAGCAAACCATTATCCCAGCGGGTATTGCCATGGAGTTAGGCACCAAATCGGGATGGATACAGCGCACTGAGTTTGAACAATTAAAAGCCCATGCCGCCATCACGTTAACCGCCTTCACGTTGGCCTATGAAGGCACCACTTACAACGTGGTTTGGGATAACACCGCAGGCGCGCCCGTAGCCGGCGAAGATGTGTTTGATGAGGTCGGGGGCTTTGAACAGCTCACTAACGTGGTTGTTAAGTTTCTAACAATGTAGCCAATTTGCGAGAGCGTTATGACAATTACCAGAGCAGACTTAAAAATATTCAAACCTGAACAATTGGGCAGTAGTGACGATGCAGGTGGTCAACGCACTAAGAACGTGGTTGAGTCAGGTAAACTCAATGAAGTGTTTCGAGCTATTTCTGATATTGACCACGCACAATCTGCCGTTGATATCGTTAAAGTTTACCCTGCGCTTGATACGGTTGACACTTCAATATTACTCGATGGTCACATCTTCATTAGTCAAAAGCCAACTGACCCACTGGTGAGTTTACTCATTGCTGAATCCGATGTGTTAAGTGACGCTGACCGCATGACCGATATGGTTGAAATCCTTGAATCGTCTGTACGTGCAGGTGAGTTGATTCGCAGGAACCTGATTGGTTTATTGGCAGGTCAAGATACCTTCCCTCGTCCGTACCTGCAAAGTGTGTATCAGTTTAACGGTGTAGATTTTTATGAAAACGTCACACTGAGACAAGGGCAAACCATTGTTATATCGGTTGAGTACCCAGGTGCTGAGAATGAGTTGTACCCACGCTTTGAACACTTTTGCCAGGTACAAAAAACCGTGACAGGTGGCACAGGTGGACAAGTGTTTTTCAAACCAGCTATGCCTTTCAATACGCCCGACCCAGGTGTTTTGTTGGGTGGTGAACAGGGTTGCACCAAACTACGTTATACAAGCAACAACGATGGTATCAAATATCACGGTGTGAGTAAGCTGACTGCAATACCTGTTGACAACGTATTAAATGTTGAAGAAACCAGCATTGAGCTATTACCTAAAATTAGAAGTGTTGCAATCAGTTCTGGTAATGCACTGGAAGGTGTTGAAGATTCACAGGGTGGTACAACTGGTGGTGCAAGCGTTATACCGTCAATGGTGTACAAAACTGCTTCAGTGCCGTCAGTTACAGGTCAGAGTACGTACATTTTTGAATTGTCAGATTTATTTGTGCATGGTTGGTTCAATAGCAACGGTGTACAAAATGTAAAGTATGTCGGTGCATGGGCTGCAAATGCTAATGTCAGTGTCGTAGGTACAACTGTTACTGTAATATTCACAGGCTATACACCGCCTGTTGGCTACACAATAGGTGTCAGCTACATAAGTGACGATAAGTATGATGTCTATTACTCGTGGATAGATTTGTCATTTCCAGTAAATAGATTGATGGTCAAGGATGAGCTGTTCGGTAGAATTACATTTGTGAATGGTACTTACGGTGGAAGTGCTATCACAATGGACACTCGCCAGAATGGGTTTGGTTTGGACATCACAGCAATACCGCTGATCGAATCAAACAGAAATGTTATTGGGTACATTAATGCTACAACAGGTGTACTCACTAAAAATCTGGACTTCAGAGGTGATTTTTCATTCACGTATAGCTGCCTTTTAGCCACAACCGCACCAGGTGAAGTTATACCTGCGGGTGATTTGAGTGTTGATTTCATACTCAAAGTGAGTGAGCCTGTTTTAGACACGTTCTACATGACGGTTGCAACCACTGCCAACACTGTATTGAGTGCCAGTGCCAATGCACTTGGTGTCATTACAGGTGCAGGTGTTACAGGTACGATTGTTAATGGTGCAGTGTCTGTCACATTTACACAGCGCGTGCAGTTGAGTTCATTGCGTTATGACATCAATGAGACTGTCACACTGTCGCCCCCGCCCGAGCTTTACGGTCTGAATCCACTGCGCATTAAAAACGGTGGTGTGGTTGATGCATTTACAGCGTGGAACACCGTATCTGTGCAAGATACTCAGGTGCAAATTGTAGCAAGCCCTACACCTGCTCAAACCATTAATGCTCGTGCTGATGCTCGCTTTGTTGACATTACCGATGCCAATGGTAAATCACTGTGGACACTCGCTAACACTCATTACACATGGGTCAAGGCCACAGGTGTTATCACCATCAATAGTGATTTTGCAGGTTTCACAGCACCGTTTATTTTGACCGACACTATTGGTGAAATTGCACTGGTGACTGAAGTCAAACCTAACCAATTAACACTGGCATCACCACTCAGCCGAAGTTATCCGATTGGTTCAAATGTGTCGAGTGTGCAGAACCTTGGTGACTTGCAAGCACGTATTGGCACTGTGCGTGATATGACCTCGTGGTCAAACAACTGGGAAATAGACGGAACCAACACCACGGCCAGTTTGAACGTGGTTGATTTCCCGATTGAAGTGCGTAACGACACTGCAATCAATGAAGATTGGGTGCTCATATTCAGTAGCCCTACAGCGTTCCGATGCGTTGGCAAACGTCTTGGTCAAATAGCCACTGGTGACACACTCAACGACTTTGCACCCATCAACCCACTCACACTGGCACCGTATTTTATCATTCGCTCAAGGGCATTTGGTGGTGGTTGGGCAACGGGTGAAGCTATTCGCTTTAGAAGTTATGCGTCGTCAAAGCCTGCAATGCTGCTGCGTACAGTGCAAAGCGGTCACAGTCAAATCACTACAGACCGCGCAGTGCTTGCATTCCGTGGCAACGAATCTTAAAGGGGTGTGAAATGGGATTACCAGTAACAGTTTACAGATGGGATGATGCGGGTGCACCACAGCTAGGTGCTTCACCGACACCGAGTGAAATCATTGCTGTATTAAAGGCCTGTCTCGTTACAGGTTATGGTGCAAAGGCTGGTTTGGGCTGGTCGGTTGCATTTGAGGATACAGGTACTCAGAAAATTGCATTTCGTAATTCCACAGTAGATGGCAGTGGTGGTTTTGTACAATATTGGTCTGTTGACGGATCAAATGCAATAAATAGAACTCTGTACGTTAAATCTGGTTCAGCAATGTCGGCATTGGATAATTTCACACACCCTAGTCTCACTTTTGTGCATTTTAATTCAGAAAATAATAGTCATTGGGTGATCATTGGTACATCGGTAGGTTTCTACATGATACCCAAAGTTGATAATATTACTATCAACTATACCTCTAGTATTGGTAACGAAGTCACATATTTCGTTGGTGATATTGATAGTAACTACAACAATGATATGACTAGATTCACTATTTGCGCTCAAAATTTCACATCAAATATGACTTCTGTGAATTACAGTCATTCGCTAGCTTACGGTGGGGTTTCGGGTTGTGGGGTTATGTATGGTGTAGACGGTAATACAAAATCTATCCCATACAGCGCAAACTCAAGCCCGATTTCAGTACAAGAAGCAAATTCAAATTACACGCTGGAAGATCAAGGTATCAATCCCGTATTGCTACCCGTAATGATTGTAAGCCCATCACCCTCAACTACGGACATTGACAACCTACAGTGTATGTTCAGTGGTAAAAACCCATATTACAGAGGGGTTATACCTGGATTATATGCATTACCGTTTGCAGGATATGGCAATGCCACCTGGCCGACTGTAAAAAACTTTGGTGGTAAAGATTGCATGTTGTTGCGTGGCTATTTCACAACAATGTGGGTCAATATAGTGGAGTGGTACTAATGTTCAAAATACTGCTCATCAAAGTTGCCCCTATTGCGATTAGACCTTTAGGGCTTATTGCCGTTGATATGGACG
This sequence comes from Shewanella sp. MF08487, assembly GCF_050848685.1. Classification (NCBI taxonomy): domain Bacteria; kingdom Pseudomonadati; phylum Pseudomonadota; class Gammaproteobacteria; order Alteromonadales; family Shewanellaceae; genus Shewanella; species Shewanella sp. MF08487. The sequence goes on along the minus strand of NZ_JBOZPB010000027.1, from coordinate 22,751 downwards.
TCAACGCTGAACGCTTAATGGTTCTTAATCGAAAGACAGGTGAAATATTTACCAATACATTGCGACCATCAACAGGCATTGCAAAGCTGTTAGTACCAGTCATTTACACCACATCAAACGAGTTGGTAGTGGGTATACTCGATGACTCACGCGAATATGACTGTAAATTTGTAGACGGTGTAAAAGCTGAATTGGTTGATGCAAACACAGTAAATATGAGTCAATAGCATGGAATTTGACAAACCTTGGGTCAACAGGGTTTCACCGCTGAAAATCAGATTCAGTGATGTTGTCACACTCAGGTTTGACAAACTAGCTAGTGACCGCACATCACCTGTGCATTTACGCTTCAATGAATTTACAGGTGTAAAACTGAGGTTTGATTCACCTTGGGCTGATCGCTTGTCGCCAATCAAACTCAGGTTTAATGGTGATATTGAACCGCCCGTTATTGTTGACACCACCTTTGGCATTGAATGTGGTATTGGTTGGTTTGCAATGGATACAGTTGAACAAGCACTATTGTTGGCTGAATTTGCAGATGAATACCAAGTCAGTGTTGATTCCCCTTGGTTAAACTACAACTCAGATGAAATTGCACTTGTCGCAAGGTGGAGTTCTAAACTTGCAATAGATATAACCAGGGCATTCCACTGGGAAATAAACGAGGACGTTCGCACCGATACTAGCTTTAATTGGACATTACCGATTGACCACCAAAACACGGTTCAGTTTGATTGGGTTACGTCTGAAAGTCACAGGGTTGATACTGCATTTAACTGGCTCGACATTGCTGCACATCAATTACACACCCATGTTGCTTGGATTGATGGTGAGGTACAGGGTGTCGAGGTGTCATTCAAATATCAGGGTGTGTTTGTCAGCAATGATACTTCAATCAAGTGGGGTTTCAGTCAACCACGTTGGGTTTGTTCAACCAAGTATCGACCACCAACAGGTAGAGTGACACTTCGATTTAATGAGCCATTATCTACACAATCAAACCCTATTGTTTTACGGTTTACCGCTGCGCAAAATTACTGCTATTGGGATAATGGTGGCGGCGTAATTGATGGCAGCCCGACTTTACCCAATCTTGATTTTAAAATTCCGATTGAACCTCAAATCCGCAGGTACTACTTAATGCAGCCCACTATCACATGCGTACGAGTATCAGATAATTTACCGATTGTGATCGTAAGTTGTAGCATTAGCCAAAGCCGTGGCCAGTGGGCTAAATCGGTGAGCCTTGAATTTTCAAGCCGCGTCGATGCGCAGCGCGCCCATAATGCGTTATTGCTGATCACTATCAACGGTTACGAGTTTTATGCCATTGCCGAGCAGCCAAGTGTTAGCAAAGCCTTTGGCATTGAAACCCATAGCAGCACGGGCCGTTCGCGCGCCGCTGAGTTAGCATCACCTTACCTTTTGCCCATCAGTTACACTAACACTGTGCCGCGTAGCCTAGGCGGTATTATTGGTGATCTGTTGCTAAATACAGGATGGACTGCAGAGCTAAGCGGAATAACTGATTTTAGCGTACCCGCAGGCGCGTTCAGCGTGGGTAATAAGTCACCGATTGATGCAGTAAGCGAAGCCGTTACGCAACTTGGCTGCATGATATTAGCCGATGATGCCAACCGTAAACTGACCATTATCCCACGCTGGCCAACAGTGCCATGGGAAATGGCAACAGCGGTACCGGACCTAACAGTGCACGATGCTGTGATAACCAATTACAGTGAGTCAGTCTCCCGCAATCCGTTATGTGATGTTGTGTGGTTGCGTGGGGAACAACAGGGGATTAGCGCTAAGGTGAAACGCACTGGCAGCGCGGGCAATATTCCTGCTGCGGATATTAGTGCTCAGTTGATCGTAGATAACCAAGCGGCTCGCATCGCTGGCACCAATGCGCTGGCAGATACAGGCGACAAGCTCAACGTCACGCTATCCTTACCCGTCATGGTTGATTTGCCACCCGCAACGCCTGGCATGTTGATTGGTATTCGTGAAGGTGCAGAAGTTTTTAAAGGAACGTGTGACAGTTGGAGTATCCGCGCCAGCGTGAGCGATCGCGGTGATATCGATATCGAACAATCCATCACAGTGATCCGCTCAATAGAGTAACTATTAACCCCAGCGAGGCATCATGCTTAAACAACTTCAAACAGCGTTAGTATTGCCACGGATGATCATGATTGTGGATGCCGTAAACGCCGATGGCACTGTCACCGCCAGCAGTGCTAGCGGCCACACTATCCGCGCCATTGGCACCGGCACGGTAGGTGATCACATCTACGTACAAGACGGCAGGGTGCTAGGAACAGCACCCGACTTGCCATTTGTCGAGATAGAGGTTTAATTATTTATTTTAAAGTTATTGCTGAATCATTTAATTTAGTGGTGCATTTTCCATGTTTCATTCGAGTCTGAATATGACCTAACCTATTGGTTTTAACTATTCTAGACTTTGTTATGTTTTTTAAAAAAGACTCAATAACTTTATCTCTGACGGGCAGTTTAGGTGAGTTAATTGTCGTTTGATATAAATGCCCAGATAATGCTTTTATTCTTGAAATATCAGTGGACTTTGGTAGTTTAGAACGTGAATAGGCTGTCATTATTGATAGTGGGTCTGCATCTAACATGTCAGACCAAACTTCAGGGTGATGTCCATTAATTGAGCCATGATGTGGTATTTTAAATATAGATGCTTTAGCTGTAGGCTTATTTTTTGAATCAACTACCGCTTGCCAACCAGTTATTTGAGTTAAAGAACTATGTGTTTCTAAATCTGCTCCGAGTAGTACGTTTCCATGTTCTGTTACAATAAATATCGCAATAGCATTCAAGTTTTCAGACATCGGGACAAGTTTTCTTCTCAACTCATTGGTTTTAAGTAGCTTACCAATTTCAATTTTAGACTGAAAGATTGCCGCTGTTGATGGTGATAACGCCCAGATCTCAACCTTATCATGCTGAAATAATCTAAGGTCAGCTCTAGCTTGTATTGGATAAGATTTAATGTCATGCTTATTTAGTGAAATCCTTTCTGCAATCAACGATACTACTTTACTAATCTCTGAAACTCCTGATTTTTCAATGTGTTCAGGCAAATTTTGGAGCGACGTTAATGTTAGGAAATCTTTTCCAAGCATTGCATCTGGAAATACCACAAATGCATTTGTACACTCACTGACAATTTTAGAAATACCGTTAACATGGTCATCATGCCAGTGAGATACTATAACTAAAACTACATCGTTAACTGTATTGACACCTATTGAATGTAAATACTCTAACGATGCTGGATTATTTGATATTGGGTTGATACAAGAGTCGACAATTATCCATTTTCCATTTCCTATGTGTACACAAATAGCTTCGCCAACGCCAGGACCAAATAGCGAAACTTCAATTTCATTTATATCCGGTAAATCGTTACTTATTGCCACGGAAAAGTGCTTCCAAATGAGAGCCTTGCTCTTTTGCCAATTCAATTTCTTTAGATGTAAAGCCTTTTAAACGACTAAAATGAATTGCTGAGTTTTTACTTTTTGTTGAGCCGCGAAATAAATATCCAATAGACCAATAAAAAATAGCTCCCTCCTTCAATAAACAAGTATCACTGATTGAGATTTCTTCTGTACTCATAACCACTATCTCATCAGGATTAATCGGTGATGTTTTATCTATGAGTTGAGCTGTGAACTCCTCATTAACATGATCGATGCTTAATACTACTCCTTCCCATTTTTGCAGAACTTGAACTTTATCGCTTACTCTTACATAACTATTAGTTGATTTTGCTATTATATTGTTCGTGTCTAAATCAACTGGAGAGATTATTTCAGTCGTCTGTTTTATGCTGTTTGGTATTTCTGTAGATGAAATTTGCCTATGAAACGAAAAATCTATCACCTCCGATTCAATTGGAAAAGTTTTTGGTTTAGATGAAGAAAATCCAGACCAGAAATCTGCAGTTACGGTAGATGAATGTTCCAAATTATTCATTTTCTATTTCCTTTAGAATATTATTTATTCCATCTTCTGAGTTTTTATAAAAATCATCCCAGTATTCAATTAAAAAAGAGCTAAATGTTATATCTTTCCGATTCTCTACTAATTTAGCAAAACTGATATGGTCATTTAAAGTTAGTGTAACCTCTTGTTCTGGTGGGTAATTTGATGGAAATGCACTAATTAAGATATGACCTGGGATGTCATCCCATCTTTCAAGTTGTATATCAGCCTTTTTCATTCCTATTCCACCAGGTGTTGTTATTGCTTGTGGGAATGATTTAAGCCATATATCTTTAGGTGCTATAGTGTAGCCTATTTTATGCCAAGAATTAACCGTCATACATTTATATACTGAAGTTCTATTTAGCCCAATTGCTGTAATAGTAATTTCAGTTAATATATTAAAAATATTACAAGCCAAATCTCTTAGGTCTTCACTTCTTGTCATATCAGATGTATTCAAAAGGAGGCGATTATCTACAACCTCTAAAGCAAACCAAGAGGACTTAAATTGGCTCAACTGGCGATGTACAACGTTCAACTCAAGAAACGGTGGCTTTAAATCTTCTTCGTGTACAAGTTGGTGTCGAATAAACCATTGAGGATGAAAAATAGATGGATCAAATGAGCCAATAACAACAATGGAAATCGTATCCTCTTGTTTTAAGTAGCTTTTCATTCTTTTATCTTCTTCCTATTATGAAATGATTGTGTTGAATAAATTTGGCAGAAAAGTCATAAAGCATTATATGCATATATAGATGAACATAGCCATTAGCATTTATTCGTACTGTGATTTTAGATAATTATAGTATTAAAGGCTTAATTTTTTCTGCATCAAATATCATGACCATAGATATAGTTTGCTCATTTGACACATATTTATTAAATTTTTTTGACTGTGAATTAGTTAATATCTTTATCATGTAAACGCTTTGGAAACAACTCCGTATATACCTGCCACAGTGTGTTGATGTTCCTATGCCCTGTCACCTGTGCCACTTCATCAATGCTATAGCCCTTCTCAAATAGCCTGCTAGCGCCTTCGCGACGTAAATCGTGATAACGTAAATCTTCAATTCCCAATTCGTTACGCACCCGCTGAAACCCTGCAGTAACGCTGCGCTCGTTATAGGGAAAAACCCGCGCATCATTCCTCGGTTGCTTTTGCAGTATCTCCCACGCCCCACCCAACAGTGGTACCAACATGTGGTTGCCTGCTTTTTTGCGTGGGTCTTTGCGGTCACGAACGATCACCGCCTTTTGTGCTTCATCTACATCGTCCCACGTTATCCGACATACCTCACCAATACGCATGCAACTCAGTATCGAGAAATCCAGCAAATCAATATAAGGGATGTGTGCAGCCCGTTGATCTGCTCTTGCAGCTAATCCAACTTTTAACCTTTCAATCTCATCCGTAGTCGGTCTGCGCGAACGCTTGCCTGATTTAGCGATCAAGTCTTGGCTATAAAGTGCATCGTAAGCCTCAATAACCGAAATTTGTGAAACCTCATGTCCAAAATTTGATTTAGCGATTCGTAGCAGCCACCGGATCACGCTTACATCAACTGCAATGGTAGATGGACCTGTGCCTGCACTGCGCCGTAATTTACAGTGATCGATAATGTGGTGAGGCTTAATATCAGTCAGATTTAATTTAGCAATATCGCAATCCGATAACAGCCGTAAACAAAAACGCTTTGAACGACCAATGCTGCTATCGATGTTTTCATCTGTCAGGGCTTTGTCGATGATGTTGCCCAATGTAACAGGAGCCGTATCCTCAGTAGCAAACCCGTTTGACTCAATATCAATCACCCGATCTTTACCCCATGCCTCGGCAGCGGCATATTTGGTAAAGGTACGTTGCTCCGTGTATAATATTTTGCCGTTTTTCTTTACACGAACTAGGCAGCGATGCCGCACAGTGCCGTCGGCTTTTTCGCGTTTTTGAATGCTATATGATGCCATATTTTTGGTTCCCCGAACCCCTCAGTCCAATCCATTGTGGATCACTATAGGTTCCCCGAGCAATGCAAAACATGCAAAAACGTACAAAAATCAGCAAAAATATTAACTTTTCGGATTGTAATGAATTTAGATAAAACCCAGCAACACCAAGGTTTAGCGCCTAAAACCCTCGACCGAACCTTTTCCATAGCGCCCATGTTGGATTGGACAGATCACCATTATCGTTATTTTGCGCGTTTGATGTCGGCTAATGCTTTGTTGTATACGGAAATGGTGACAACAGGAGCGATATTGCATGGTCGCGGTGATTATTTAGCGTATAACCAAGAAGAACATCCTTTGGCGTTGCAGTTAGGTGGCTCTAATCCTGTCGATTTAGCGCGCTGCGCTAAACTTGCGGCTGAGCGTGGCTATGATGAAGTGAATCTCAATGTCGGTTGTCCTTCTGATCGTGTGCAGAATGGCCGTTTTGGCGCTTGCTTGATGGCCGAACCTGAGCTGGTGGCGGAATGCGTCGATGCCATGAAGCAGGTCGTTGATATTCCCGTTACAGTTAAAACGCGTATTGGAATTGATGAACAAGATAGTTACGAGTTTCTCACGCAGTTTATTGATGTTGTTAGCGCAAAAGGTTGTACGGATTTTACTATTCATGCACGTAAAGCTTGGCTTCAGGGCTTGAGTCCCAAGGAGAATCGTGAGATCCCGCCGCTTGATTATGCGCGCGTATATCAACTTAAGCGTGATTATCCTGCGCTTAATATTGGTATTAATGGCGGTGTTACCACACTTGAGCAAGCGCAAACCCATTTGGCGCAACTTGATGGGGTGATGATGGGGCGTGAGGCCTACCAGAATCCCTATATTCTGGCGCAGGTGGATCAAATATTGTGTGGCAGCCAACAGGCGGTGATAAGCCGTGAAGATGTCATTGAGGCTATGTTGCCTTATATCGAAGCACATTTGCAGTCGGGTGGCCGGCTCAATCACATTACTCGGCATATGATTGGGTTATTCCAAGGTTTACCAGGTGCCCGTGCGTGGCGTCGTTATTTGAGTGAAAATGCCCATAAAAACGGTGCAGGCATTGAAGTAGTAAAACAAGCATTTCAAAATATTCAAGCTGAAACAGCAGTGTAGTTTTTCTTATGTTAAAAAATGGTGAGATTTACTAAGTTGAATAGTATTTTTCACCACTTACATTTTTTTAATCCATTCCTTTATCTCTCCTTACTTGCCTTTGAGTTTTAATTTATTATAAATCATATGCTTAATCTTAATTTATAAGTTGGCATGCAGTTTGTAATACTCCTTTCGTCAAGTAAATTAATCGAAAGGGATGCCATCATGTTTACATTAACCATTAAAAAAACAGTGCAAGTGAGTGTGTTACTCGGTGCGTTATTCGGAAGCGTTGCAGTACAAGCAGAAGCTACACCAATGTCGGATGTCGCTGGAGCTATTGAACAAACATTAACCAAGCAAACACAAGAGTTACTCGTCAGCGCTAAGCGTGAATTAGTGTTATCGCTACATACTCAGCTTGCAGAAACTATTTATGATTTTAATAGTCAACTTGGCTTAAATGCTGAACATAAAAGTGAGTTGGTGAGTGCTGATGAATATAGTGCTAATTAAGGGAACCGCAGATGTGGTTTGTAGCACCTTTAATGACTTTGCTACTGTTACCTGTAATTAGTCTTGCGTTGTTTTCAGGCATTATTTGCTGGTTTCAGTGGCATAGTGATAAATAAATTACCATCAATTGAGTCGAGGTTTGAGATGAAACGAGTAAAAGCACGTATGGAGAGCCCAGAGCGATTAGTGTGTGGCGTTGCCGCTGATATGGCATCTAAGTTTGGTTGGTCTTGCTTTTGGACTCGTATGGTATGGGTTGGCGTGACGGTATTTATGCCAAGTGTGAGTTTACTGATTTACTTTGTTTTAGCTTTGCTAGCTGAACAATGGAAAAAACCGGTTTAAGCCTATTGAACGGACTTATATTTGATAAGTTAAATGGTTTGCCGTGGCTTTAAAATAAAAGTAAACGTTTAGCAACAAGAGGGCACTTTGACCCTCATGTGAAATGTATATGTACGTAGCTGACAGATTACTTTTTCAAAAAAGCCTGAAATCTGCTTTTAGCTTCATCACTTTTTAGCCTAGCGCTAAATTGTTCTAATTCTTGATGCATTTGGTGTTGTACGCGGTTCTTATGTGGACGCATGAGTTGACGGGTAATTTGCAGTGCTTGTGGTGGTTGATTCGCCAGTTTTTTTGCCTGTGATAGCGCATAACTGAATAAGTCTTCATCAGCCACTATTTCGTTGATCATATTAAGTCTATGGGCTGTCTGGGCGTTAAAACTTTCACCGAGCAACAACAGCTCTGCCGCTTTTTGATAACCAACAAGTTCAGGTAGCAGTAAACTTGCCCCGGCTTCTGGCACGAGAGCCAAGTTGACAAACGGTAGCTGAAACTTGGCTGTACTATCTGCGTACACTAAATCGCAATGCAGTAGCAAGGTTGTGCCTATACCGACAGCAGCGCCAGAAACGGCAGCGACTAGTGGTTTTTTGAGTTCCAGTAGACAAAATAGAAAACGTACTGCGGGATGGTTTGGTCCTAAGTCACTATTTTTCAAAAAGTCTGCAATATCATTGCCTGACGTAAAGCAATTATTTTTACCATATAACATAAAGGCACGAATGTCGTTGTCTGCTTCACCTTCGATCAGGTATTCTGTCAGTTGTTTATACATATTAAGATCAAATGCATTGCGTTTATCAGGGCGATTAAAGCTGATAATACGTACGCCCTGATCATCCTGGACCTGTATATGACTCATGGGTTGTTTCCTTTACGACGACATTGGGTAAACATGGAGTTTAAGACATTGAAACCAATATTCAAACAGCTGTTTAATTGTCTAATTTTATCTTGTGCATCATTCTCAGCATTGGCGAGTGTAGTGCTGACGGAAGGTCACGTACGTGCCATGCCAGATACTGTGCCAAATACAGCTGCATACTTTACGCTTGAAAACCACACAGATAAAGCGGTTCGTCTTATTGCTGTGAGTTCCAATGTGGCTAAAGATGCTCAATTACACACGATAATTGAAGATCAAGGCATGGTAAAAATGCGCCATGTTGAAGGCTTTGATATTCCATCTCATGGTGCATTAACGTTAACGCCGTCTGGAGATCATGTCATGTTGCTTGGCTTAAAAGCGCCATTGGTGTTGGAGCAACAAGTTGAACTACAATTAGAGTTCGACGATGGCGAAAAAATGGTGATTACCTTGCCTGTAAATAAACAAGCAGATATCGCCGCAGAGCAAGAGCATCATCACCATCATTAAGGAGTAGCTTGATGCAAATTACATGGAAAAAAGTTGCCGCTGTCGGTTTATTTTTAGTGCTTATTGGCTATGGCGTGAGTGTATGGTGGAGTATCGAACCCGATCCTATCAATCCTCAACAGTTGACGGCTAGTGATAAAAATGTGGTCGGATACGCAACAACAACCTCACTCATTCTCACCATCGAAAACCTGCTTGATAAACAAGGCGGTTGGCTATCAAACGATGTGATGCCACCCTCTGTTTTTATGGACAATATGCCTGCTTTTGAGTATGGCGCATTAGAGCAAGCCCGTGATTTAGCTCTAATTATGCGTAAAGAGTTTAGTCGTTCGCAGTCACAATCTGCTGCCGATAAAGATTTAGGTGAAGCCCAATCTAAACTCAATATCGATCATACCAGCTGGCTAGTCCCGAGTGCTGAAAGCGAATATCGTCATGCGGTAAAATTGTTGAAGCTGTATCGCGTGCGTATGATGGACCCCAATAACCAAGATGCGCAGTTTTATGCCCGCGCTGACAACCTTAATGAATGGTTGAAAGAGGTGCAAAAGCGTCTGGGTAGTATGTCGCAGCGTTTATCTGCCAGTGTGGGTCAAGAGCGTTTAAACACTGACTTGGCTGGTGATAATGCCGCCCGTCAATCTACGCCGAATTTAGTCAGTCATCAAATCAAAACCAGTTGGTGGAAGATTGATGATGTTTTTTATGAAAGCCGTGGTGCTTCATGGGCGTTACTCAACTTTATGCGTGCTGTGGAAGTCGATTTTGCAGACGTATTGAAGAAGAAAAATGCTGAAGTAAGCCTAAGACAGATCATTCGTGAGCTAGAGGCAACTCAGCAAACGGTTTGGAGCCCCATAGTTCTCAACGGCAACGGTTTTGGCCTAGTCGCTAATCATTCATTGGTTATGGCTAACTATGTATCCCGTGCGAATGCCGCGGTGATTGATTTAACGAACTTACTATCTCAAGGTTAATTATGAAAAAGACTCTTCTCGTTAGTGCGATACTCGGATGTTGTATTGCAACGTCAGCTCAAGCGGCGACCGTACTTGGTTTTAAAGTGGGTGGTGATTATTGGTATGCAGATACTAATGGTACCTTTGCTAATAAAGGCCAACCACAACAAGACTTTGCTTATAGCTCATCTGCACAGGGGAGTTATTGGGTTGCGCTTGAGCATCCGTTACCGTTTATCCCTAATATCAAAATCCGTGAAAATAGCCTAGATCAAAAAGGTGATACTTCTAGTTCGAGTGTGAAGGCTTTTACCGATCTGAGTAACACGGATTTCGTGTTGTATTACGAAATATTGGACAACGACATAGTGTCAGTAGACCTAGGTGCTGCTTACAAATTAATGCACGGTTCATTTCGAACCCAAGAGCTTGCTTTGCGTCCAGAAGAGAAAGATATCGATGATGGTATCATCATGGGTTACGCCAGCGGTGAAGTGGGTATTCCTGGTATAGGCTTATTTGGTTTTGCAGATTTGATGGTTGGCGCTAGCGAGTCAAGTGTCTATGACTATGCAGTTGGTCTTGGCTGGGAATTTGACGGCGTGACCGTCGATACACGCGTTCGTGTGGGTTATCGTGAGTTTCTATTTGATGTGAGCAATTTCTCGGGTGTGAGTGCAGATACTACATTCAAGGGATACTTTGCTGGTGTAGAAATCGACTTCTAATCCTTTACGTTAGGGTTTAGACATAAAAAAACCGCTAATTGGCGGTTTTTTTATGTCTCAAAAATAAGTCTCAAAGCAAGTTTTAATATCGAGAGCGATATTACTCGGCTTTTAAACCATTGTTGATAGCAATAACATCATCTTCATTCAATGTGCCAGCAGCTTGCTTTAGTGCCACAATCGAGTTGATATAGCTGTAGCGTGCATCTGATAATTGACGCTTTGAATCGTACAAGTCGCGGGTACGGTTTAATACGTCAACGATAGTACGAGTACCCACTTCAAAACCGGCTTGAGTGGCTTTTAACGCACTTTCTGATGACAATACTGATTGCTCATAAGCCTTGATTGAGCTTATCGATGCGCCGACGTTGTTGTAGTTATTGCGAACATCTTTCACTACACCACGGTAGACTTGTTCAAGTTTTTCACTCGCTTCTACATATTGAAATTGCGCCTGCTTAACTTGTGAACTGACTTTAAAACCTTCAAAAATCGGAATGCTTAAGTTAACACCCACGTTAACATTATCGAAATCAGGATCGTTGATATTACCAGTTTTCTGTTCAAGCCCTTTGTTGTAACCCGCATTTAAGCTTAAAGATGGCATGTGGCCCGCTTGATATAGCTTAATGGTTTCTTGGGCAATATCTTTACCAATACGCTGAGTCATGAGATCTATGCTATTGGTTTCAGCGATTTTTAACCACTCACTCGATGATGCAGGCGCAGGTGTGACAGCCGAGAAACGATTAGTATCTAATACATTAATGGTCTTATGATCGATACCGGTGATTTCACGTAAGGCTTCATAGCTATTAGCCAGTCTGTTTTCAGCTAAAATTTCTGTCGCTGAGGCTAAGTCATATTGTGCTTGAGCTTCATGGACATCGGTAATGGCTGTTAAACCTACCGCGAAACGCTGTTTAGTTTGCTCTAATTGGCGTTCGATGGCGCGCTTTTCAGCACCTTGAAATTCATAATTATCTTTAGCCGTTAACACATCGAAATAGGCTTTAGTAATGCGCGTAATCAAGTTTTGTAGTGCTGATGCGTAAGCTGAATCGGCTTGAGATGCGGCTTTTTCAGCTAGGCTTAAACCTACCCAAGCACTGTGATCATAGATGACTTGATTTAATGTAAGACTACCGACTAGACCGCTTGTATCAACTTTTGGATCATTCCATGCTTTGTCATAACCGACGTTAGCACTAATGGTTGGCAACAAAGGTGCGCGATTTTGCTCGATTTCTTCAAACAAACCATTACGCTGGGCCTGAGCTTGTAATACCAGTGGATCGCTTGTCAGTGCTTGTTGATAAATCTGCAGTAAATCGTCAGCTTGTACCACTGAAGCAGAGGCCGCAAGCGTTAATGCTGCGCATAAAGTATGGATCTTAAATTTCATTTGCTGTCCTTATTAGACAAAATCCCCCCAAGGGAGAACATTTTAACTTTGTTTAGACTAGTAATGCCTTTATCAAGGCGGTTTGCGCTTCCCGACGCTTCCCGATACAGCTAAAACTTAATGACCTAGATTCTAAGAACTCTAACGCTTTCAAGTCAAATTCGAAGTGTAACAGATTTTATTTTAAAAATGTGTCAAATTGCCTTGATTATAGGCGCAAATTTAATTTTTGAGGATAGAGCATGAAACCCGCTTTTTTTTCGCAAAAAGATATTGAGATCATAGGGAAAAAATCCTTGTATCAAGGTTTTTTTTCACTGGATGAGTACACCTTTAAACATAAATTATTTGCCGGTGGTTGGAGTCAGCCGGTAACCCGTGAAGTATTTGAACGGGGTCATGCTGTTGTGGTGCTGCCCTATGATATTAAACAAGATAAGATAGTGCTTATCGAACAAGTACGCTTTCCTGCATTAGCAACCACTAAATCTCCTTGGCTTATGGAGCTCGTCGCGGGTATGATTGCACCCGAAGAAACGGCCGTGGATGTTGCCCACCGCGAGTTATTCGAAGAAACCGGTCTTGTCGCTAACAGTATGCATTTTATTAATAGTTATTTGGCGAGTCCTGGTGGTAGCACAGAACGTTTCTATTTCTATTGGGCTGATATCGACTCGAGTAATGCCCGTGGATTGCATGGATTAGCTGAGGAGCATGAAGATATTCGATTGCATGTCATGAGCCGTGAGCAAGCCTATAATAGTATGCTTAACGGTGAGATAGACAATGCCTCTACCGTGATTGGATTGCAATGGTTACAATTAAACTATCAACAACTGCGTTAAGTTGGGAATAATTTGACAGCTTCGAATCTACAGTTAAAACAACGCTATAAACCCAACGTTAGCCACTTTTTAGCGCTGTGCGGGCGTAACTATAGTCATATGTTGAAATGGTTACCGTTAGAGATTGCTGTCGGTGAATCATGGCGCCTCGAAGGCGAGTTTGGTATATTAGTAATGCGTATTTTAGAAAATACCAAATATACTCAATTAGTTGAGATATCACGCCCACTGGCTATTAAAGACTTTATCAATACTCCCAAGGTGTTAGTGAGAATTTATCATGATGCTAAATTAGCAGAAGTGTTAACTAGTCAGCAGATTTATCAATTACGCCCAGTGTATGATTACCCAAATGTCCGTATGTATCAAAGTGATGAAAAGTACCAGGTAAATGCATTCCTGGAAGAGTTATTAAAGATTGGTTACCAATATAGCGTAGTGTGCCAACCTTAGAATTGGGTATTCAATGTGCTGAAAGAGGCTGTCTCTTACTCCATAACTGAAGGAGAAAGTTTACGTATAGTGCAGATCACTGATCCGCACCTTTTTGCCGATCCTGAAGCTCAGCTTTTAGGGGTCAATACCGGAAAGAGTTTGGCTGCTGTGCTAAATACCATTAGAGCTGTGGATTATCCGGCTCACTTGATGCTTGCTACTGGCGACTTGAGCCAAGACTATTCAGCTGAATCGTACCAACAATTTGTAAAAGCCGTTAAGCCTGTTGGTTTACCTTGTCATTATTTGCCTGGAAATCATGATGATCCGCGGATCATGTATTTGCATATGCAAGGTGAACAGATTTTTGGGCAGCAGCGAATTCTGGCGGGCAATTGGCAAATACTCATGTTAGATTCGACTGTGCGCGGAAAACCCGGTGGCAATATGGCCGATTGTCAGTTTGAGTTAATTGATAAGGCTATTGCGGCGCATCCTCATTTGCACACCTTGTTGGTGATGCATCATAATCCCATCGTAGTTAATTGTACTTGGCTGGATCAGCACTGTATGGACAATGGCGCCGAATTTTTAGCGCGAGTGGCCCAGTATCCGCAGGTTAAAGGATTACTCTGGGGGCACGTTCATCAATCTATCGATACCCATCACAAGGGGCCTCATGGCAACCTACAGTTGATGGCGACACCTTCCACTTGTATTCAATTTAAACCGCTATCACCTTATTTTGCTTTAGATAGTATCCAGCCGGGTTATCGTTTGCTGGAGCTGAAGGCCGATGGTAGCATCAGCACTAAAGTGTATCGCGTACCGGGTAACCTTTTTTCCCCCGACAACAACTCTAGCGGGTATTAACCATAATAGCCGCAGCCTGAGGATATTTGGGTATATATGCTGCTTTATATTCATGGATTCAATAGTTCACCATTTTCAGACAAAGCAGTGATAACCGCTAAGTATATGGCGCAACATCATCCTTTAATCGCCTTTCATCAACCCCAATTACCCAATACACCCAAGGCTGCCATGGCTCTGTTAACCACTTATGTTGAGGCGGCTATCGATGCCAAAGAGCCATTAGCTTACATAGGCTCATCGTTAGGCGGATATTTTGCTAGCTATTTAGCCGAAACCTATGGTGGCAAAGCGGTGTTAGTTAATCCAGCGGTAAAACCCTTTGAATTATTTGATGAATTTATGGGGCCACAATTTAATCCTTATACAAAACAGCATTATGTCGTCCTACCTGAGCATAAAGCGGAAGTTGCTGAATTTAATACCGCTATTATCCGCAATCCGGACCGTTTTTTGGTATTATTGCAAACAGGTGATGAAGTGCTCGATTATCGTGAAGCACTAAATAAATATCATCACTGTCAATTACGAATTGAAGCAGGAGGCGACCATAGTTTTATGGGTTATGCATCGCACTTGCAAACTGTAAGCCAATTTTTACAGTTACCTTGACAAACCGACATCCACAGCCGCAACATGGCCGGATATTACAACCTATAGCGTGCCCTATGACGAATCAATACACCTCTGACGCCATTGAAGTTCTCAACGGACTCGATCCTGTTAAACGCCGTCCAGGTATGTATACCGACACCTCCAGACCCAACCATTTAGGCCAAGAGGTTATCGATAACAGTGTTGATGAAGCATTGGCGGGCCACGCAACCAAAATTGAAGTCATTCTACATACAGATAACTCCCTTGAAGTGACCGATGACGGCCGTGGTATGCCGGTGGATATTCACCCTGAAGAAGGTATTCCAGGGGTTGAGTTGATCCTCACCAAACTGCATGCAGGTGGTAAGTTTTCGAATAAAAACTACCAATTCTCGGGTGGTTTGCACGGCGTGGGTATTTCAGTCGTCAATGCATTATCGCGCCGTGTTGAAGTGACAGTACGCCGTGATGGACAAGTATATGATATTGCTTTTGAAAATGGTTTTAAGGTTGAGGAGTTACGTCCAACTGGTACCTGTGGTCGCCGTAATTCGGGTACCCGAGTGCATTTTTGGCCCGATCCGAGTTATTTTGATTCGGCGAATTTTTCTAATTCTAAACTGATTTATCTACTGCGCGCTAAAGCCGTATTGTGCCCCGGTTTACGGATTAAATTTACCAATAAACAAACCAATGAAGTCCATGAGTGGTTTTATGAAAGTGGTCTGACAGATTATTTAAAAGCCGCTATCGGCGATAATTTGATGTTGCCTGAAGAACCCTTTGTTGGCAGCTTTAAGGCACAGTTGGAAGCCGCCGATTGGGCGATTACTTGGTTACCAGAGGGCGGCGAGTCAATCGGTGAGAGTTATGTTAACTTAATCCCCACGCCACTAGGTGGTACCCATGTAAACGGTTTTCGCCAAGGTTTATTAGAGTCTATGCGGGAATTTTGTGAGTTCAGAAACTTAATTCCCCGTGGCATCAAGCTCTCTCCTGAAGATATCTGGGATCGGGCAGCATTTATTTTGTCGGTGAAGATACAAGAACCACAATTTGCTGGCCAGACGAAAGAAAAACTTTCTAGCCGTCAATGCGCCGCTTTTGTTTCTGGCGTGGTGCGCGATGCTTTTTCACTGTGGCTTAACTCGAATACCGAGTTAGCGGAATCGTTAGCCGACATGTGCATTAATAATGCGCAGCGTCGGTTAAAGGCTGCCAAAAAAGTCGCCCGTAAAAAAGTCACCTCAGGCCCTGCACTACCGGGTAAGTTGACCGATTGTAGCGGCCAAGATCCGATGCGAGGAGAGTTATTTCTCGTCGAAGGGGACTCTGCGGGTGGCAGTGCTAAACAGGCTCGCGATCGCGAGTTTCAAGCCATCATGCCGCTGCGAGGTAAAATCCTAAATACTTGGGAGGTCGATGCCTCACAGGTATTAGCTTCGCAGGAAGTTCACGATATTTCGGTTGCGATTGGCTGCGATCCTGATAGCAGTGATATCTCGGAGTTACGTTATGGCAAAATTTGTATTCTTGCCGATGCCGACTCAGATGGGTTGCATATTGCGACCTTATTATGTGCGCTATTTTTGAAGCATTACCGGATCTTAGTTGAACAGGGCCATGTGTACATTGCCATGCCGCCGTTGTTTCGTATCGATATCGGTAAAGAGGTTTATTATGCTTTGGATGAAGCAGAAAGAGCCGCAATTATAGACCGTATTGCTGCTGAGAATAAAAAGGGTAAAGTACAAGTCACGCGTTTTAAGGGCTTGGGCGAGATGAATCCTTTACAATTACGTGAGACAACGATGGACCCGAACACCCGTCGTTTAGTACAGTTAACCATAGATGACAGCGAAGAGACCGATGCTCTGATGGATATGCTACTGGCGAAGAAGCGTTCACCAGACCGTAAGAACTGGCTTGAAGATAAGGGTGACATGGCTTTACTTTAATGTTGTGCACTATTGCCGATAACAATAAAACATAGGCATAAAATGACAATGTTGTATAAAAAAACTAATAATTATAGATGCTTAATCTTGCTCTCTAGCTGTTTGCTGGTATTGATAAGCAGTTCGTTATTGACGAGTAATAGCGCCTTAGCGGCTTCTCAGTCGATAATGATAACCGTCTCTAAAGGCTTTGGTTTATCACTTTATGCCTCGGATGTGGGCGATGCTAGGCAGATGGCAATGGGCACCAATGGTACGTTATTTGTTGGCTCCCATAAAAGCGGCACAATCCACGCTTTAGTTGATACCAATCAAGACGGCAATGTTGATAAACGCTATGTGATTGTTAAAGGGATGACGTCACCAGATGCTATCGCATTTCACAATGGTGACTTATTTGTTGCTACTGAAAACCAAATTGTACGCTTTGTTGATATCGAACAAAGGTTGCGTCGTCCAAGTCGACCAAAAGAAGTTTATAGCGATTTACCTTACTCAGAAAAGAAGAGCTCTCGGGCGATTAACTTTGGTCCAGATGGCCGTTTATATGTATCGATTGGTGCGCCTTGTAACGTATGTGAAGCCCCAGTGCCTTATAGCAGTATTATAGCGATTAATGTCGATACTGGTGCCAGTGAGCAAATTGTTGCTGGTGTACGCGATGCCAATGGATTTGATTGGTCGCCCATCGATGGCAAATTATGGTTTGCTGACCAAGGTCGTGATTGGATGGGCGATATTTTACCCCCCGACGAAATCAATCGTGTGGATGTCATCGGTAGTCATTACGGTTTTCCTTATTTACACGCTAGTACGGTTGTTGAGCCTGCCTATCAAAGACCTAAAAACTTAAAAATTACTGTCCCTGTATTTGAGTTGCCTGCACATGTGGCGCCAACAGGATTAGCTTTTTATCGCGGCAGTCAATTTCCGTCTATGTATCATAACCAGTTGTTTATTGCCGAAAATGGCTCTTGGAATCGCTCGAGTAAAGTGGGCTACCAAGTGGTTATGCTAAAGATTGAAGATCAAAAAGTGGTGAGCCGTGAAACGGTTGTCAGTTTCCTCGATGGTGAATTCCCCGTCGCTCGTCCCTTTGCATTGTTATCCGCCGATGATGGCGTGATGTACATTTCAGATGATTTAAAAGGTAACGTTTATCGTTTGTTCTTCAAAAATGAAACGAATAGCGATAGTACTGAAGCACCACAGGAACTAGAAAAAGATGAGTGACGCAATCAAGTTAAGTCTCGATGGGGTGGAGCAAATGCCATTACGGCGCTTCACCGAAGAGGCTTATCTGAATTATTCCATGTATGTCATTATGGATCGCGCTTTGCCACATATTGGCGATGGGCTTAAACCTGTACAGCGCCGAATTATCTATGCAATGAGTGAGTTAGGTTTATCTGCTCAATCGAAACATAAAAAATCGGCACGTACCGTTGGTGACGTATTAGGTAAGTATCATCCCCACGGCGATAGCGCCTGTTATGAGGCGATGGTATTGATGGCGCAGCCATTTTCTTATCGTTATCCATTGGTTGATGGTCAAGGTAATTGGGGTGCACCTGACGATCCAAAGTCATTTGCGGCCATGCGTTATACCGAGGCGCGTCTATCTAAGTTTTCTGAAGTGTTACTCAGTGAGCTGGGTCAAGGCACGGTTGAATGGGGCGAAAACTTTGACGGTACGTTAAAAGAACCTAAAGTGTTGCCAGCTCGTTTACCGCATATATTACTCAATGGGATCACGGGTATTGCCGTGGGTATGGCGACAGATATTCCGCCGCATAACGTCAGAGAAGTGGTCTCGGCCTGTGTTGCCTTGCTGGATGATCCAAAGTTAGAGCTCGAGCAATTAATGGCCTTTGTACCGGGCCCTGATTATCCAACTGAAGCGGAGATCATTACCCCCTCGGCCGATATTGCAAAAATTTATGAATCTGGGCGCGGGTCCTTACGCGCGCGCGCAGTTTACACCGTTGATGGCGGTGAAATTATTATTACTGCATTGCCGCATCAGGCCAGTAGCGGCAAAATTTTAGAACAAATTGCTAACCAAATGCTGGCAAAAAAGTTGCCTATGGTGGCGGATTTACGCGATGAGTCTGACCATGAGAGTCCGGTGCGTCTGGTGGTTGTGCCCCGTTCAAACCGTGTCGATTGTGATCAGCTTATGGCACATCTATTTGCGACCACGGATTTAGAAAAGAGTTTTAGAGTTAACTTAAACGTACTGGGTCTAGATAGTCGACCACGGGTTAAAGGGCTAAAAACCTTATTAACTGAATGGTTAGAATTCCGAGTCGATACGGTTAAACGCCGTTTAGAATATCGCTTAGACAAGGTCGTCTCGCGGCTACATATTCTCGAAGCATTAATGATCGCGTTTCTCAATATTGATGAAGTGATTGAGATTATTCGTTTTAATGATGAACCTAAAGTCGAGTTAATGGCACGTTTTTCACTGAGTGATAAACAAGCAGAATCGATTCTTGAGTTAAAGTTACGTCACTTAGCCAAGCTAGAAGAATTTAAGATCACCGCCGAGCAAAATGAACTTGAAGCCGAGCGTGAAAAACTCGAGCAGTTATTGAGCTCTGAGCGTCGCCTAAAGACTTTAATCAAAAAAGAATTAATCCAAGATGCACAAACCTATGGTGACGATCGTCGCTCACCCATAGTATTGCGTAATGAGTCACGCGCCTTAACTGAGCAAGAGTTAACCCCAACAGAGGCCGTAACAGTCGTCTTATCTGAAAAAGGCTGGGTACGCTGCGCTAAAGGCCATGATATTGATCCGTTATCTCTGTCCTATAAGTCTGGTGACCAATATCTGTGCAGCGCAATGGGGCGTAGCAATCAAGCGGCGGTATTTATTGATTCGTCTGGACGGGCATTTGCAACCGATAGCCATACGTTGCCCTCGGCACGTAGCCAAGGCGAGCCAATTACCACTCGTTTTAATATGGCGCCTGGTGAAACCATGCAACATGTGTTGATGGGGGAAGAGGACCAATGCTACTTGTTAGCGACTGATGCTGGTTATGGTTTTATTTGTTCATACAACGATATGGTGTCGCGCAATAAAGCGGGTAAGGCTTTGCTCAGTTTATCCACAAACGCTAAATCATTAACACCTAAGTTGATTGATCGTACTAAAGAAATGTCACTTTTAGCCATTACGAACGAAGGTCGGATGTTGCTGTTCTCCCTTGATGCTCTGCCACAGTTATCTAAAGGTAAAGGCAATAAGATTATCGGCATCCCGACAGAAAGAGCGAAGAGTCGCGACGAGTTAATGACGCACTTGCAGCTCGTGCCAAGCGATACTCCGGTCACTCTGTGGGCGGGTAAGCGCAAGCTCACACTTAAGCCGAGCGATTTAGAGCACTATCGTGGCGAGCGTGGTCGCCGTGGGGCCAAGTTACCGCGAGGCTTACAACGTGTCGATAGCGTTGAACTCGGTGACGGCGGCGAGCCATTAGCGAGCATTTAATGCTTTGATGGATTAAAAGTGCTCAAGAGTGCGATGCACTCACCTGCAATATATCAACTCGTAATAGATTCGCTAAAGCCACCTGAGTCTTACTTCGGTGGCTTTTTTGTTTTCATTATCGAATGTCAATCGCTAGTCAGATTAGAGATATAAAAAAACCTACTGTATGACTACAGTAGGTTTTTAATTATCTCTTTAATTAGAGATTAGAAATCGTAACGTACGCCTACAGAAACGACATCATCTTCAGTCAAATCTTGCTTAATACCCGCTTGTGTGAAGTCGCCTTCATAATGTGCGTAGTGTGCAAATAATAGCGTTGATTTAACTAAGCGGTAATCAGCACCAATGGTAATTTGATCAATGTTAACGTCATCTAAATCTGCGGTCTTATAATTGCCAGTAATCATGCCGGCTGATGCGTTTTTAAAGTAGCTACCAAAACCAGCTTCGTCTTTACTGTATTCCGCTTTCAGGTTTACGCCGTTTTGGAGTTTGTAAATTACGTTAACAAGGTATGTGTTACCGTCACGGCTGTCATTTTCAATACTTTCAGCGTTTTGGAATAAGCCGCCTACAGTAAAGTCACCCAACTTAACTTGAGCAACACCACGGTAAGCATCTACACCATCAATCGCTTTGTTATAAGCTGCGGCTAGATAATAGTTTTGCTCTTTAAAAGCTTTATCGCCTAAGGTTGCACTAGCAGCATACATGCTTTCAGTTGTACCGTAGTTATCATCAAACAGGTAAGTCGCATTCAGTGTTACTAAATCAGCAATTTTAGGTGAGTAGTACCATACACCATCACCGCTACGACCTGGGCCTGCTTGAGCGCTCACTAAACGGTCCATATCGGCGTTTGTGTTACCAAATGCGTCGATGTTACCTTCGGCTTGTTTGAATACTGTGTCATTACGACCCGCTAATACAGTACCAGCAACGGTTTTAAAACCTAAGAAAGTATTACGAGCGTTAAAGGTATTGCCTGAGTTAGTCGTGTTATCGACACCAAACTCCATTTGGTAAATAATATCTACGCCGTCAGCAACTTTTTCAGAGCCCTTTACGCCTAACCATGAGAAGTTATTTTCAAGGTAAGTGCCGCTTTCGCCAATCGTTGCGCCCTTGGTGCTGCCTTGTAGGGTAGTGCTTGAATCAGTATTCGTTACTGCTAGGTCTAAACGACCATAGAAGCTTGGGCCTTCGGCTAGCGCACCGAATGAAGCCAATGCCAGTACAGATGCAACTGATGCAGAGATGAATGTCTTTTTCATGTTTTGTGCTCCCTCGAACCTAAGTTCTTATCCATTTTTAATGGTTTTTGTGTGGTTTAACACATTTGCTACTTAATATTGGTAACAAAAGTTGTGGCCGAGTTTTACAGTTTTACGATTCTTTAGCTGTGGTACAGATCATGTTTTTGGCTATCCTTGACTCTAATTGGGCTATTTCTAGGACATTTTTGCATATCTTGACGACAAATTTATCTAAAGGAGGTAAAACCGCTTTATTTACATAATACTTAAGTGGTAGGTGTGACTAAATAGTATTAAGCGGTACATCGGCGGAAATAACTGTAGCATATACTAATACTCTAGCAAATCAGTGATATCTGCGTTGGATTTATGGTTTGGAAGATAGTTTGAACTGCTAAAGCGGCTGAGTACACGTTTTTATCAAAAAAACCTTGTACTTTTATGCTTGATATCCCTTTTAAATCAATATCTAACAAGGTGAATCATTGTTCCTATAAAGCCGCTGCTTTATATAGTTTTGTATCGTACTTTATACAAACGCATCTCGCGACCATAGACCATAGTCTTAGTATTTTCATATGGGGGCATAGCCAATAATGCTGTGGATTTTAAGTGTTTCGCTATTT
This sequence comes from Shewanella sp. MF08487, assembly GCF_050848685.1. Classification (NCBI taxonomy): domain Bacteria; kingdom Pseudomonadati; phylum Pseudomonadota; class Gammaproteobacteria; order Alteromonadales; family Shewanellaceae; genus Shewanella; species Shewanella sp. MF08487. Next base: position 197 of record NZ_JBOZPB010000027.1, on the reverse strand, counting down.
ATGGCGGTGTTAGGCACTCGTGGTGACCTTGTTACTGTGGTGAGTAATCAATGCTTATTGTGATGGATAAGGCTAGGGTCTGTTGATCTTTCGAGAGTGATTTTTAGACAGCATGGCAAGACGTTATAATTTGCTTCGCCAAAAGTAACCATAACCTCAAGCCATGCCAAGACTTATGCTAACCGATGAACGCTGGG
>NZ_JBOZPB010000026.1:0-60419 GCF_050848685.1 Shewanella sp. MF08487 | reverse complement strand
TTTCTTGTTTTATATTGTTAAAGAGCAACTCAATCTCATTAGAGAACTTGAGTACCACACTGAGCATCGAATGCTTCCAGGTGGCTAGGGCTGCGTATTCTACGCATTTCCCATTGTGCGTCAAGGAGTTTTTTACAACTTCTTGCTGCAATTGAATTAAGTGGTTAAAAGCCATTCAATTCAATCTAACTCGTCAGCTGGCTTTCGCTGTCTGCCGTGTCAGTGGATGCGCATTATAGGGAGATTGAGAAAGTGCGCAACCCCTATTTTTGAGATAATTGTCATTTTCTCACTGTTCGTTGGATATTTGACCTGACCAGCTAGTTTTTAACCTTTATAATAGAAAAAACCACTCAATTAGGGACTTTTCTATGTCAGGACCACTCAGAACTTATCAAGGTAATTATCCTCAATTAGGCAATAACGTATATGTAGATGAAGCTTCGGTGCTTGTTGGCGATATTGCTTTAGATACCGACGCCAGTATCTGGCCTATGGTGGCGGCGCGTGGTGATGTAAACCATATTCGAATTGGTAAACGCTCTAATGTACAAGATGGCAGCCTATTGCACGTGACTCGCAAGTCCACTTCTCGTCCCGATGGTCATCCACTGATCATTGGTGATGATGTGACTATTGGTCACAAGGCTATGCTTCATGGCTGTAAAATCGGTAACCGCGTATTAGTGGGTATGGGCGCAATTATTCTCGACGGTGCGATTTTAGAAGATGATGTGATTTTAGGTGCGGGCTCATTAGTCCCACCGGGTAAAGTATTGGAGAGTGGCTACTTATATGTAGGAAGCCCAGCGAAGCAATCACGCCCATTAACGGCGGCCGAAATTGCCTTTTTACCAGAGTCTGCTGATAACTATGTCAGACTGAAAAATGAGTACATGCTTGAACTACAAAACAGCTAGTCACTATAGATAGTCAGAAAGTCGGCAGAGGCTGATTCAGTTTCTGCCGCCTTTTGCTATCTACTGCCTTACATCTCTTTTCATTGCAGTTAGCCTAAATGAACAGTGCCAAATTCATCGAAGTCTTCGGCTGCGATTAAATCTTCTGCCATTTCTTCGGCGTCAAATCTCACCGCATCAAATAATGCCAGCATAGCAGCCGCTTCATCGGTGCTCGGCTGTTCAGAGAAATCATTCAGCTCACGTAATTTGGCGGCACTGATATAGCACTTGATGTTCATCCCCTGCGATTGCGCCATAAAACAGATTTGCCCTTGGGCATCGTCCCAATATTGCAGATCGGGGAAAAGAATACTTTGATTCATGCTTCCTACTTAGGCTCTGCCATTAGTTTGTCCCGCAAAAGCGTCAACACCACTTGGGTGTCGGGCTCAATACCTCGCCATAAGGTAAAACTCTTAGCCGCTTGTCCGACTAACATACCTAGCCCATCAATGACTTTCGCAGCACCTTGGGAGAGTGCCCATTGGTTAAACGCGGTGACCGAGGCGCCATACATCATGTCATAACAAACGGTTTGGGTGGTGATGATATGTGCTGGCAAAGGTGGCAACTCGCCCGCAAGGCTAGCCGAAGTAGAATTAATGATGATATCGAACTCACCAGTAAGCTCACTCATTTTAATCGCGCTGACTTTACCCGCGTAGGCGCCATCATTAACTACGGTAAAAATATCAACTAAACCTTGTGCCTTACTGTGGGTACGATTGCTGATGGTAAGCTGCGCAATTCCCGCATTTAATAACGGCAGAATACAACCGCGCGCCGCGCCACCAGCGCCAATAAGTAACACGCGCTTATCTTGCAAGCTGCCTAAGTTAGCGATGAGATCGGCCACCAGCCCTAAACCATCGGTGTTATCACCGCGAATAGTGCCATCGGCCAATAAACTTAAGGTGTTTACCGCGCCAGCAAGCTTGGCCTCAGGGCTGAGACTGTCACACAGCGCAAAAGCTTGCTCCTTAAAAGGCACTGTCACATTGGCGCCCTTGCCGCCCGCATTGAAAAACGCCGTCAATGAGGCTTCAAAACCATCGACCGGAGCAAGAATGGCTTCATAGGTTAATGACTCTTGGGTGGGCGCGGCAAATTGTCCATGGATGAACGGCGATTTACTGTGGCTAATTGGATTGCCAAACACTGCGTATCTGTCTGTCATAGCGATATGAAATTTTAGGTTCAATGGCTTTGCAGTCTACCGCGCTTTTGAGCCCACGCAAGACGAATTATGCTCAACTAAATTTCAAGCTAGGTTTCACGCTATAATGCGCCATCGGCTCAAAACACTCTACTTTAGTGAACGACTATTCCAATGAACTGGCTTAAGAAGATTTTTAGTAAACATACACAACCCCGACCAGAGGATGATCGCGATCCGAGTCAATCTAATGCCTATGACTTAATCGGTGGCGAAAAAGTGATCCGCGCTATCGCTCAATGTTTTTATCAGAAGATGGCAAGTTCGGCAGAAACGACAACCTTGTTTGCCATTCATAGAGCGCCAATTACGGAATCAGAACAAAAGCTGTTTGAATTTTTAAGTGGATGGCTTGGCGGGCCGCAACTCTATCAGCAAAAACATGGTCATCCGGCATTGCGAGCACGGCACATGCATTTCGCCGTTGATGAGGCGATGCGTGATCAATGGCTATTTTGTATGAAGTTTGCGATTGAAGAAAACATTAACAAGCCAGAGCATCGAGCCGCCATTTTTGAGGCGATTTCAACTCTGGCTGATCATATGCGTAATCAATAAAGTGGATGCGGTATCCACTTTATAAGATTACTGGCTAAACCCAGTTGCGGGGTTTGAGGTAGTTATCGTACAAATCTGCCTCAGGGCTTCCGGCCTCTGGTGTATAAGCATATTGCCAACGCACTAATGGCGGTAGTGACATTAAAATTGACTCAGTACGCCCACCCGTTTGCAAGCCAAACAAGGTGCCTCGATCGTACACTAAGTTGAACTCAACATATCGACCACGCCGATAAAGTTGGAACTGACGCTCACGCTCACCAAATTCAATATCTTTACGACGCTCAACAATCGGCGCATAGGCCGTTAAGAAGCCATTACCCACAGCTTGCATAAAGCTAAAGCTTTGCTCGAATCCTTCTTGATTCAAGTCATCGAAAAACAATCCACCCACGCCGCGGGTTTCATTACGATGCGGTAGGAAGAAATACTCATCGCACCATTTCTTATATTTGGGATAAACCTCATCCCCGAAAGGCGCGCAAATATCCTTAGAAGTCTGGTGCCACTCGCGCACATCTTCCTCGAAAGGATAATAAGGCGTTAGATCAAAGCCACCGCCAAACCACCACACGGGATCGGCACCCTCTTTTTGAGCAATAAAGAAACGCACATTAGCGTGAGTCGTTGGGATATAAGGATTATTAGGATGAATAACTAACGAAACCCCCATAGCCTCAAAGCTACGACCGGCTAATTCAGGACGATGCGCCGTAGCTGACGCCGGCATAGCGGCGCCAGTCACATGGGAAAAATTAACCCCAGCTTGCTCGAACACTGCACCTTGAGTTAATACTCGGCTAGTGCCACCACCGCCTTCGGCGCGGGTCCATGAATCGGCGGCAAACGTAGCTTGGCCATCCAGAGCCTGTAAACCGGCACAAATTCGGTTTTGTAAATCGAGTAAAAACGCTTTTACCACTGCAATATCAGGCACACTCATCTTGTTATCCTTATTATTGGTTTGCTCATTGTCCATTTCGTAAAATCTTACCGCTTCGCGCATCGATAATGGTCGAGGGCTGACGTTGCTCACCGAGTTCGCCTAATACAAGTGCATCGATTTTACCGGTAAAATCAGCGAGGATTTCAGCGGCAGTTAATGCTGGCTCTTCACCAGCAAGGTTAGCGCTGGTCGACACTAAAGGTTTATTGAGCGCGCGGCACAGGGCTTGCACCCCAGCATGGGCAGATACTCGCACTGCGATAGAGTCAAATTCGCCACAAAGGTATTTTGAAACATGCGCTTTGATTGGCATTACAAAGGTAAAAGGTCCTGGCCACTTGGAAAATGCAAATTCGAGCTGCTCAGCCGTCAATTGCGATTCATCAACATAAGCTAAAAGCTGCTGAAAATCACTGGCGACTAAGATCAGTCCTTTTTGCCATGGGCGCTGTTTTACCGCCAATAACTTTTGGATAGCGGTGTCATTATCCGGGTCGCAACCTAGGCCATAAACGGCCTCGGTTGGATAAGCGATAACGCCACCTTGAAGAATGATGTCTTTTACATCGGATGGGTGTAGCTGCAACATCTTAGGATCACCTTTTGAGTATTGTCGATTTCTACAATCAAGTTATTGGATAAATTCGAACACAGACCAGCCCATCAACGGTCAGCCGAAGATTATACGCAAGCCAGTTTCATCGGCCAAATCATAAGATGCAGATCACACAATAAACTACAGTGGTCTTTTGTATTTACAGCTTTTTTGCGGACATTCTACGCGCATACCTGCCGCCCCTTTACGCTCAACTAAGATCCCAAAACCACAACTCGGGCAATTTTCAGCCACGGGTGGATAATTCACAATAAACTTGCACTTAGGATAAGCGCTACAGGCATAAAAACTCCTTCCAAAACGGCTGGTTCTGTGCTCAAGTTTACCCAGTTTGCACTCAGGGCAAGAAATGTCAGGCTGATCGCGCGTTTGATCCTGTTTTTCAATATGTGTGCAGCTAGGATATTGTGTACAACCGATAAAAATACCAAATCGACCAGACTTTACTGCCAGTGCGTGACCGCATTCTGGGCATACAGAACCTTCAATCACTTGAGTTTCAATAGATTCGTGCTGCACTAAGGGTCGAGTGTAATTACAGCTAGGATAGTTATTACAACCGAGAAAACCACCATGCTTACTGTGCTTCACCGATAACTCACTGCCACATTCAGGACAAAGCTCGTATTCTTTTTCCAGTGCGTGTTCATGGGCACTAAATAATTGTTCATCAATCTTAGACATAATCATTCACCACCTGTCGTAGCGCATTAGGATATCAAGCGCTGTGCCATCAATAAATTAATGGCATCAAAAAAGGAGGTCTTAGCCTCCCTTCTCTCATAATGCATATCTTGCAACGATTAAGAATGCAGCCTGCCTTCCGGTTGCTCGAAGATTAAATCTTCCATTTGCTCGTAAGCGGATTCATGACCGGGTGCATTGAATAACACCATCAAGATAACCCACTTCAAATCTTCTAAAATCAGTGTTGGTTCATCCAACTCCATGACTCTATCGATCACCATTTCACGGGTTTCAACATTTAGCACTGTCACTTGCTCTAAAAACAGTAAGAAACCGCGGCACTCAACATCCAGTTTTTCCATTTCGTCTTTTGTATAAATACGAAACGAATGCTGATCATGATTACAAAGATAAGGCTGATCGCCTTCTTGTAATTCAGCTAAGCGCTCTAACCAAGTTAACGCTTTTAAAATCTCGGACTTATGAAATCCAGCGCGAGTGAGTTCTTTGGTTAACTCGTCTTCATCAACGAGTAATTCAACTTCACTATGAACATAGTTTTCAAATAGATACATGAGGATATCAAACATGGCTAGCTCCTCTTTACTCTGACGTAACCACCGGGTATTGCGATAACCCAACCTTGCAATTCAAGTTCAAGCATTTGTTCTAACACCAGATCTATCGTTTTTCCACTATGTTCAACTACAGCATCAAGGGTTGTAGTTTCATAACCTACACTAGCTAACAGCGACGAAAATGGCAAATCACAAACATCATCCTGCTGTATATGGTGGTGCAGCCTCAACTCTTCAAGGTGAAAAGCGGTTAAACTTGCTAATTCTTCCACTATATCGGCCGCGGTCTCTACAAGTTTTGCGCCATCACGTAATAAATCATGACAACCCTGATGGTAACCGCCGAGGATTGAGCCAGGAACGGCAAACACCTCACGCCCTTGCTCCATTGCTAATCTCGCAGTGATTAAAGAGCCACTTTTACGGCAAGCCTCAACCACTAGTGTACCAAGAGAGAGACCGCTAATAATGCGATTTCGTTTCGGAAAATTACCCGCAAAGGGCTCTACATCTGGCCAAAACTCGCTAAGTATACAGCCTTGCAGCTGAATATCATGATAAAGCTGCCGATGTTTACGTGGATAAATTGTCTCGATGCCGGTACCCAGCACGGCAATTGTTCGTCCTTGGTGATCAACACAGGCTTTATGAGCCGCGCCATCAATCCCCATCGCCATACCGCTACAGATACTAAATCCCATTGATGACATATCAGCGGCAAGTTGATAAGCAACCTGTAAACCTCCCGGCGATGCATTACGACTGCCAACAATAGCAAGCGAAGGCAATGCGAGAGCTTCTATACAGCCTTTCAAAAACAAGACTGTAGGCGGATCGGTAAGCTGTTTTAAGAGTGGTGGGTAGAGCGGATCGGAGAAACAAAGTAGATGATGGTCAGCAGCCTGCTGTTGCCACAATAGGGCTATATCCACTTTTTGATAATCAATAGCAAGGCTCTGGAGCAGATGCTTAGATAAAGGTAGGGCTTCTTTCTCGTGCTCTAACCTTTGCCTAAGATCGTCCACTTCCATGTGCGTTAATAATTGTTGGATCCTAGCGGGTCCCAGCCCAGATACAGCACCAACAATTAACCAATCGACCAAGTATTCAGAAATTATAGACCTCTAAAGGCTAAAGATTCAGGAGCTATTAACTTATCGCCAACACGAACAGGGCGCTCAGTCGTGACAATTAATCCTAAACTCACTTTATCGAACACCTTAAACACTAACAATTTACCATGATAGACATCTGGCATTTGAATCGCGCGATCAGTGGAAGCTGAAGCGATTAAATTTTCGTAAGCTGTACGCTCGATAACAGGCACCGGCATACCATTAGGGTCGATAACAATCACCTCTCCATCACGGTAGATTGAAAATACAACTCCCGGTTCAATACGATCTTGAGTTCCCTTATCGAGATAAACGACATTCAACTTGCCCGCTTCACGTAAATTAGACTCTGTGGCCAAAACTAAGGCTGGAGCCTTTAACTCTGCGGGTTTAGGCGTGAAGTAAGCAGACATTAAAGAGTCACTCTCCATCGGCAGCACTCTAAAGCCAGCTTTAGTCTCGCGAAAACTGCTTAATAACTTAATTTTTGAAACCTTACCAGACTCAATCACCTGTCCTGTTGAGGCTAAAATGGCTTCTTGACCTAATACTTCACCCGATTCTTTATTCAAAAACTCGCGGCCGCGTTCATAAGCACCGTATTTTTGCCCCAGCGGTAGAATGCCATCGATATAAATTACATCGCCAACGATATGATGGCGTGATGGGCTTTCACCTGATAACACCATAGGTTGTTCGGCAAGCCAGTTAGTTTCAACCACTCGATTTTGAACTAAATATTGTTCTATCAAAGTGAGATCAACCGCTGGTATTGCATTATTTTTTGCAATAACCCGTCCCTCTGGACTCTTCTTGATATGGGGTTTAGCGCTATCACTGGAGGCGCCATTACGCATCAGTCGCGGTTGACCATCGACAAATACCAATGTGAGCTGATCGCCAGGATAAATGAGATGGGGATTAGCAATCTGAGGGTTAACATCCCACAAACGTGGCCATTTCCATGGATCATTTAGAAACACTGTGGAAATATCCCAAAGAGTATCACCCTTTTTCACCACATATGACTCAGGATACCCCGCTTTTAGCGTAAGAGTATCAGCGGTAACAAACGTGCAATTTAAAGTCATTAACGCGATTAAAATTAACCGTTTCATGGGCATTTCCATGTTGTTTGGCTCTTAGTTTGAGCTTTTACTATTATTGATAGGAACTAAAGATTAAAATTAACCCATTAGCATCAGTAAGTATAACTAACTGATAGATATTTGACAGACTTGTTAAGAGTTTATGTATGACACTATTAAAAGTTTTACAATTTCCCGATGAAAGATTACGGACACAAGCCACACCTATCACTGAGTTTAATGCTCAACTACAGACTCAAATTGATGATATGTTCGAAACCATGTACCAAGAGAAGGGAATTGGATTAGCTGCGACCCAAGTGGATTACCATAAACAACTTATTGTCATGGACTTACAAGATGAAGTCGAACGACCTAAAGTGTTTATTAATCCCGAAATTATCGCCAGCAGCGGCGACTTCTGCAATGAAGAAGGTTGCCTGTCGGTGCCGGGCATTTATGCCAAAGTCGATCGCGCCGAATTTGTTACGGTAAAAGCCTTAGACAGGCACGGCAACGAATTTATTGTTGAGGCCGATGAGCTTTTTGCGATCTGTATTCAACACGAAATGGATCACCTCAAAGGCAAATTGTTTGTCGATTATCTGTCGCCGCTAAAACGTCAGCGGATCAAACAAAAACTTGAAAAAGCGGCCCGATTGGACGCCAAAGAAGCATAGGATCAGATTTGAAACCACTCAACATCATCTTTGCCGGAACACCGGATTTTGCCGCTCGCCACTTACATGCACTGTTGAACTCACACCACAATGTGATTGGCGTTTACACTCAGCCCGATAGACCCGCTGGCCGCGGCAAGAAACTGACCGCCAGCCCAGTAAAAGAACTCGCCGTAGCCAACAATATTCCTGTGTATCAACCTGGTTCATTACGTAAAGAACCCGCGCAACAAGAACTTGCCGCGCTGAATGCCGATATCATGGTGGTGGTTGCCTACGGTCTGATCCTGCCAAAAGTCGTATTAGATACGCCGCGTCTAGGTTGTATTAACGTTCACGGTTCTATTTTGCCACGCTGGCGCGGTGCCGCACCGATCCAGCGCGCGCTTTGGGCCGGCGACAAAGAAACTGGCGTGACAGTTATGCAGATGGATGTGGGTTTAGATACCGGCGATATGCTACTGAAAACCACTCTGCCGATTGAAGATAGCGACACCTCAGCCAGCCTTTACGAGAAATTGGCGGAACAAGGTCCTGTTGCCCTATTGCAAGCCCTCGAAGGTCTAGCAAACGGCACCTTAGCCGCTGAAAAACAAGATGAAGCCTTAGCGAACTACGCAGAAAAACTCAGTAAAGAAGAAGCCAGACTCGATTGGAATAAATCTGCCAAACAACTCTGGCAAGAAGTCCGAGCCTTTAATCCTTGGCCAGTGAGTTACTTTGAGCACCAAGGCAATACCATTAAAGTGTGGCAGACCCAAGTTAGCGAGACCACCAGCACAGCCGCTCCCGGCACTATTATCAGCGCCAGCAAAAAAGGCATAGAAGTCGCCACCGCCGACGGCGTATTAACCCTGCTGAGTATGCAGCTGCCGGGGAAAAAGCCGCTCAATGTTGCCGATATACTCAATGCACGAGGTGAATGGTTTAGCCCGAATACTCGCCTCGCAAACGAGGCACAATAGTATGAACTTGCGCGCGCTGGCTGCGAAAGCCATCTTCGAAGTATTAGAAAAAGGCGTGTCACTCTCAGTGGCATTGCCCGATCAACAAAAGCACCTTGCCAGCGGCAAAGATAAAGCCTTACTCGCCGAGCTCTGTTACGGCGTGATGCGCACTCTGCCGCAAATAGAGAAACGCATCAGTGAATGCCTAGCGAAACCACTCAAAGGTAAGCAAAGGATTATCCACCAGCTGCTGATCATAGGTTGCTATCAACTTTACTTCACTCGCATTCCAAGCCACGCCGCGATTTCAGAAACCGCCGAAGCCTGTCGCCAGTTAAAATTTGAAGGCATGGTTAAGGTCGTTAATGGCGTACTGCGCAACATTCAGCGCCAGCTTTCGCCGCTGAGTACTGAGTCAGATACCTTAAGCTACAACACGCCCGCTTGGTTGATTAAGCGCTTGAAAGAAGCCTATCCCGAGCAGTGGCAAGACATCATTCAACAAAGCCATGAACGCCCACCTATGTGGCTGCGTAATAATCGCTTATCCCAGAGCCGTACCGAATACCTTGCTGCCTTAGCCGAACTCGAGATTGAAGCGAGCGAAGGCAGCAGTGCCGATGCCATTCTCTTGGCGCATCCAAAGGATGTCGCCACACTGCCACGCTTCCACGAAGGCGCGGCCTCAGTGCAAGATGGCGCGGCGCAATGGGCGGCGCCACTGCTCGCGCCACAAGCGAATGAGTTAATCCTCGATGCCTGCGCGGCGCCCGGTGGTAAAAGCTGTCATCTACTCGAACTTGAGCCAAGCATCAAACTGGTTGCCATCGACTTTGATGCCAAACGCCTCGAGCGCGTGCAACAGAACCTTGACCGCTTGTCATTAAAAGCGGAGCTTATCCATGGCGATGCGGCCAATATTGACTCATGGTGGCAAGGTGGACAATTTGATCGTATCTTACTGGACGCGCCATGCTCGGCCACGGGAGTGATCCGCCGCCATCCCGATATTAAATGGTTACGCAAAAACCATGACATCGAAGAATTGGCTGAACTACAACAGCAAATTCTCGATCATTGCTGGAAGTGGCTCAAACCCGGTGGCACGCTTCTTTATGCCACTTGCTCGATTTTACCGCAGGAAAATCGCGACCAGATCAGTGCGTTTTTAGAGAGAACGGCAGATGCTAAGCTAGATACATTACCCCAGCAAAATTCGCCACAAGATATAGGTTGGCAAATCACGCCAGGACAAGACAATATGGATGGGTTTTATTATGCCCGTTTATTAAAAGCGACCGATTAGGAAGTAAGCAAGGCCATGAAAATTATCATATTAGGTGCGGGTCAAGTCGGGGGAACCTTGGCCGAAAATTTGGTAGGTGAAAATAATGACATCACCATAGTCGATAATGACAAATCCAGATTACGCGCCCTGCAAGATAAATATGACCTTCGCGTCGTAACAGGCCACGCAGCTAACCCTGATGTACTCAGAGAAGCGGGCGCAGAAGATGCCGACATGCTGATCGCCGTCACCAACAGCGATGAATGCAATATGGCTGCTTGTCAGATTGCTTACACCCTCTTTGGTACCCCAACCAAAATTGCCCGAATTCGTTCAGAACCTTATTTGGCAATGCGCGATAAACTGTTTATCGACAGTGAAACAAAAAATAGCGACGGCCGTCCCCGCGGTGGCTTCGTGATCGATGAGTTAATCGCTCCTGAACAGTTAGTGACTGCTTACATTCAACGTCTTGTTGAGTATCCTGGCGCATTGCAAGTACTCGAATTTGCCGATGGTCGCTTGAGCTTAGTGGCTGTTCGTGCCTATTATGGTGGCCCGCTGGTAGGTAATGCTTTAGCAGCACTTCGCGAACATATGCCGAATATTGATACCCGGGTTGCGGCAATTTTCCGTCAAGGTCGCCCAATTATGCCTCGCGGTACCACGATTATCGAAGCCGATGACGAAGTCTTCTTCGTTGCCGACAGTCGTCACATTCGCGCAGTCATGAGCGAAATGCAAAAACTCGATAGCACCTACCGCAATATTATGATCGCTGGCGGCGGTAACATAGGATTAGGTTTAGCCAAACGCCTTGAGCGTACTCACTCAGTCAAGTTGATTGAGCATAAATATGAGCGAGCAGAAGCCTTATCGGAACAACTCGAAAATACCACCGTATTCTGCGGTGACGCGTCAGATCAAGAATTACTGCTCGAAGAACATATAGACCAAACCGACGTATTTATTGCAGTTACCAATGATGATGAAGCCAATATCATGTCGGCCCTGTTAGCCAAACGCATGGGCGCGAAAAAGGTCATGGTATTGATCCAGCGCGAAGCCTATGTAGATATCGTGCAAGAAGCGAATATTGATATCGCCATTTCACCACAGCAAGCGACGATTTCAGCACTATTAACTCATATTCGTCAGGGTGATATTTGTAACGTTTATTCGTTACGCCGCGGCGCTGCAGAAGCGATTGAAGCCATTGCCCATGGTGATTCAAGTACGTCAAAAGTGGTGGGTAAGGCCATTGGCGATGTGAAATTACCACCAGGTACCACAATTGGTGCCCTTGTACGTAATGACGAGGTGCTGATGGGCCACGATAAAACAGTGATAGAGCAAGGCGATCACGTTATTTTGTTTTTAGTGAATAAAAAATTTGTTGGCGAAGTCGAGAAGCTTTTCCAACCCAGTGCTTTCTTCTTTTAAACCTCTAAGCCCTATCCATGCTGAACTTTAGACCACTATTGTTTATTTTAGGCCTGTTTTTGTCGATGCTGACAGCCTTCATGTTAATCCCACTGCTTCTTGCTATGTCCAATGGCGAAGAAACCGTGGGCTCTTTCATGCTATCTGCTTTATTGACCGGCATTAGCGCCAGCCTGTGTTTACATAATGGGCAGAGTAAAACAATCAATCTCAATATTCGCGATATGTTCTTATTGACCAGCTTAACCTGGTTAATCGTCAGTTTATTTGCTGCCATGCCCTTTACCCTTTATCACGGTATTGGTTACACGGATGCCTTCTTTGAAACCATGTCAGGTATTACGACCACAGGATCTACCGTCCTATCAGGTTTGGATACCATGGATCACAGCATCCTCATCTGGCGTTCTTTATTGCAATGGCTAGGCGGCATCGGCTTTATTGTGATGGCGGTAGCTATTCTGCCCTTTTTAAACGTTGGCGGAATGCGGCTATTTCGAACTGAATCTTCTGATTGGAGTGATAAAGCGGTTCCTCGCACCCAGAGCATGGCTAAGTATTTGTTTTTTGTGTATATCACTCTTACCGGTATCTGTTGCGTGGCCTACTATCTTGCGGGCATGACTTGGTTTCAAGCGATTAATCATGCCATGACCACCCTATCGACCGGCGGTTACTCAACCTCTGATAGCTCAATGGCTGCATTTTCGAACTCTGCTCATTGGGTCGGTGTAGTATTTATGGCTGCCGGAGGGTTACCGCTACTCATGTTTGTACACTGCATACAGCAAAGAAACCTACGGATTTGGAATGATGCTCAGGTCAAAGGCTTTCTATTTTTTCTAACTATAGTGTCTTGTTCTATTGGATTTTGGCTGTGGCAAACCCGCGATATCGCATTACTTGATGCACTGCGTTTATCCAGCTTTAACGTAGTTTCAGTGGTGACCACCACAGGTTATGGTTTAACAGATTACGGTGCTTGGGGCGCTTTTTCTAACATTGCCTTTTTATTTTTAATGTTTGTCGGCAGTTGCTCAGGCTCAACCTCTGGCGGGATAAAGATTTTTCGTTTTCAAATTGCTGGCGCCATTATGCGTGAGCAATTAAAACAACAATGTCATCCGAATGGGATTTTTAGAGAACGCTATAACAACCGCATCATCAGTGAAGATATTGTGCGTTCACTGATCACTTTCGTACTGTTATTTATGATGGTTATTGTGGCCTTATCGGTGATTCTAGTACTGACGGGACTTGATCCTATGACGAGCTTTACCGGTGCAATTACCGCAGTCACAAACGTAGGTCCAGGGTTAGGACCCATTATTGGCCCAGTGGGTAACTTTTCGACGCTCCCCGATGTGGCTAAATGGGCATTAGCCCTTGGTATGTTACTCGGCCGTTTAGAAATTTTGACCGTCGCGGTGTTGTTTCATCCGAGTTTCTGGAAATACTGATCCCATAACGCTTAAAAACTAAAATACGCTTAAATAATTAAGCGCATTTTTATTATGCGGCAGTGTTCACCTGAGCTAACTCCAACAGATGATCGGCATAGACCTTCACATCCTCCCAGTCGGTATAGTCGATAACGGTTTTAGGATCCGTTGGGCCTTTAGTGATCTTCATAATCAATTGGATCATCCACCTGTCGTACCAAGGCCATGAAGGATAATCGACTTTACCGGCAATAATTTTAAGGTCTGCTGGTGTCCAAGGCGACAGCGTAATGAACTTTTGCAGATATTTATTATTCTCAGGAATGCGTTTTTCAGGCTTTCTCGCCACCACGTTGACGCAAAAAAAACTGTTGGGCAATGCGGCCAAAGCGCGTGCATGCTGCTCAATAAATTGAAACACGCTTTTATCATAACTGCCGTAGAGTACACAGGCGCCCAAGGCGACGGCTTGATAAGCGGACCAGTTAATAGATTTAGCTGCAGCACTGTTGATATCGATGAGATCGACCTGCACTCCCCGTGACCTTAATTGGTCGGCAATCGCACTGGCTATCTTGGCCGTGTGGCCGCCACGGGTAAAATAAAGCACAAGAACACGTATCATAGGAAATTCCAAATCGATTCAGTAAGTAGGCTATTGTGGCAAGATTGTGCGCAATAAACCTCTGATAGGATCACAAATTAGTCGTATCTCATATTCTGAGATACAAGAATTGAGATCTACATGAGTGAGCAGTATGATTGCGTTGACACAGGTGTTCAATTAGAATTATCTAATAAAAAGCGATAAAGTGAGTGACCTTATGCAAAATGACATAGATGTAGCTGCAATGGTAACTAATGCGGAAAGTGCGGCAAAATGGCTCAAAGCTATAGCGAACCCCTATCGCCTAATGATTTTGTGCCTACTACTCGACAAAGAGTTGAGCGTAACAGAGCTCAATGCCACAGTGCCATTAAGCCAGTCAGCACTATCCCAGCATTTAGCGGTATTACGTACTGAAGATTTGGTTGATACCCGTAAGAGCTCGCAAATTGTTTACTATAAACTCAAAGACGAACAAGTGACTCAGGTGATTTCGATTCTGCATAGCCGCTACTGTGCAACCTAATGCAACAAAATCAGCCTAAATTTAAGCCTTAGCATTTTACATCGCTAAGGCTTAAGTAACCTGAACTAGGGGATAAGTATCTTTAAGCTTGGCTAAACCGGGTACCAAAGGCGTCAACTTTAGCCCAATCGGTAAACTCAAAGGTGCCCGAAATATCGGTAGGACCTTTTGTCACCCACATGATGAAACGTATCATAGTGCGATCGAATAAACCGTATTTAGGATAATCAATCTTACCCGCAAACACTTCTAACATCTGCGGCTGCCACAGTGATAATTGCAGAAACTTTTGCATATAAGGGTTAGTTTCGGGCGTATTCTTTAAAGGCTTGCGGGCCACAACATTAACGGTAAAAAAGCCATTAATCTTAGTATTCAATACTGCATGGTGGCGATTTACAAACTGGTAAAGCGCGGGCCTATGTTTACCATAACGAATACTGGCACCAATCAATACTTTATCAAAATCAGCTAAGTTCAAAGCTTCAGCCTGCTCTAATGTGGCCAACGAAACCTGTTCCCCCGCTTGCTCAGCAATGGCCTTCATTTTCTGGCAAATTGCTAAGGTTTGGCCATCTATCGTCGAATAGATTATTAATGTTTGCATGATTAATTCTTCCAAAAAGTTGGCGTAAACAAAATCAGTAAAGTAAAGACTTCTAATCGCCCGAAAAGCATGGCAATTACGAGAACCCATTTAGCGCCATCACCGATACTGGCATAGTTGCTGGCAACAGCGCCTAAACCTGGGCCCAAGTTATTGAGGCATGCAGCGGTGGCACTAAAAGCGGTAATATCATCAAGCCCCAGCGCCATCAGCGTAAGCATACAAACAACAAAAACAAGGGCATAAGCAGAAAAGAATCCCCACACCGCATCAATAACGCGGTCAGATAGTACTTTAGAGCCAATACGAATTGAAAACATCGCTTTAGGATGAACCAAACGTTTTAACTCACGGGAGCCTTGCAACAATAATAAAATAATACGGATAACTTTAATACCGCCAGCAGTAGAGCCCCCACAGCCACCAATAAAACTTGAAAATATCAATAAAATAGGCAGAAAGAGTGGCCATAAATGGAAGCTTTCACTACCAAATCCTGCGGTAGTCGCCACCGATACCACCTGAAATAACGCATGATCTAAGGTTTCTTCGGGAGAATCATAAATGCCAGATTGATACAGAGTAAAAAAGCAAATCGCCGTCAATATTAGTTGGATCGCCACCAGCATTTTAAATTCAGTATCTCTAAAATATACTTTTACGTTGATGCCTCTGCGGGAAAATGCCGCGAAATGCACACTAAAATTGACGGCAGAAACAATTAAAAAGAAGGCACAAATGAGATTAATCGCGGAGCTATCAAAATAGCCGATACTGGCATCATGGGTAGAAAATCCGCCAATCGCAATCGTCGAAAATGAGTGACAAACAGCATCAAAAAGACTCATGCCCGCAAACCAATAAGCAGTTGCACAGGTAATGGTCAGGAATAAATAAATATACCAGAGTGCTTTAGCTGTTTCGGCTATACGCGGGGTCATTTTATTATCTTTTACTGGCCCAGGAATTTCAGCCCGATACAGCTGCATTCCTCCAATCCCCAGTACGGGTAAAATAGCCACGGCTAATACGATAATCCCCATACCACCGAGCCATTGCAGCAAATGTCGATAAAATAAGATGGCTTTAGGTAGGGAATCAAGCCCCACAATTACGGTTGCACCTGTGGTGGTTAATGCAGAAAAGGATTCGAAGAAACTATCTGTCCAGCTAAGATCTGGCTCGCTAGAGAATATAAAGGGTAATGCACCAATGGACCCAAGAACGGTCCAGAATAGAACAACAATAAGAAATCCTTCTCGGGTACGTAACTCTTCTTTGCAGCGACGATTAGGATACCAAAGCCAAAAACCAATAAACAAACTGACAAAAAATGCCTGCACAAATGCAGTACCACCACCATCGTTATACCATACGGCAATCAGTGCTGGCGGCAACATAGTGGTGGAAAACAAGCCAACTAATAGGCCTATAATTCTTATTATTGTTTTATATTGCATTGAGCGGGTTCAATTATTCCATAGGCTGCAAAGGTATTTTCAGCATTTAAGCTATTTTGGCATAATTTACGCAGGCATCACAACTCAAACTCAGGCTGCAAACTTCCCTGGCTCAGTGTCGCCAACAACTCACAAAGTAATGCCTGTTGCTGTCGCCCGATTTCAAATTCAATATCGACTGCCTCAGCAAATTGCTTATCGATGATTAAAGCATTCACTTGCTGTAATAGATGCTCAACATCGCGAAGCTGCGCATAATTACAATGCAGCTTCGCGGGATAGCGTAATTGTTTAAGGCGAGTAGGCAATTGAATCAAGCCTTGCCTCAATCCAGAAGTGTAAGCTCGCACTAAGCCACCCACACCCAACTTAGTGCCACCGAAGTAACGCACGACGATAGTGCCAATTTCGCCAATATTTGCACCTTGTAATAACGCTAACATAGGCCGTCCTGCACTGCCTGCTGGCTCACCATCATCACTCGAACCAATTAAGACGCTATCATCCGGTGCGCCAGCCACAAAAGCAGAGCAATAATGGCTGGCGCCGGGATAGTCACGCTTTATGTCAGTGAGTACTAACTTAAATTTTTCAAAGCTATCGCAATGAAAGAGAAAAGAGATAAAGCGGCTATGCTTTACCTCTTCTTCTACCACGATATCTTCACAGGGAACGCTATAACTTTCGAGCACACATCCGCCCTAATCTTTACCCTATATACCCAAGCCGAGCTCACGGGTCATGTTCTCGTTGCGATCTTGATGCACTATGACGTTATCTTCGATACGAATACCGCCAAAAGGCCTTAACTCATCAACCGTTTGCCAGTTGATCTGCAGGCCACGACTATCTTGTTTAAGCTCATTGAGCAGAGTATCGATGATGTATAACCCAGGTTCCATAGTCAGCACTTGGTTTGGCGCTAAAATGCGGGTGCAGCGTAAGAATGGGTGGGCCTCGGGTGCCGCGATATGGGTACCGCGCTCATCGTGGGAGAAGCCACCCACATCATGTACTTGTAAACCTAACATGTGGCCTAAACCATGGGGGAAGAAAGCACTGGTAATGCCTTGATCAACCAAACCTTGGGCATCCCCCGTGGCTAAATCAAAATCCAATAGCATTTGCGCGACTTTAGCGTGAGTCGCTAAGTGTAAATCAGGATAACGCACGCCGGGGCGCATCATGTCGATGAGCTCAAGCTGCGCCTTATTCATCGCAGCGATCAACTCATCAAAACGATTCTTCTCGAATGCATAGGTTCTAGTGATATCAGACGCATAACCAAAGTAGCTCGCGCCGGCATCGATAAGAAAAGACAAACGTTTCGCAGGGCTTTGATGCTCGAGCGCGGTGTAATGCAAAATCGCCGCATTTTGATTAAGAGCGATAATATTGCCGTAGGGCACTTCATTTTCGCTCTGACCCACGGCAGATAAATAATGCTGTTGGATCTCGAACTCACTCGCACCGTTATAAAATGCATTTTTAGCCGCCAAATGTCCCTGCACCGCAATTTGATTCGCGCGGCGCATACATTCCAGCTCATATTCAGTTTTAGTGGTTCTGTGGTAATGCAAATAGCTCATCACAGCATCAGGATTGCGACTGGTAAAACCCAGCACTTCGGCTACATCTAAATGCTCACCCAAATAAGCCCAATTAACAGTGTCTTTGGGCAACAGTTCAGCGACCTTATCGGCCTTAGTTAACAGCTTAATATCAAAATGCTCGGTCCAGAACATATCCGGCACATCGGATACTTTGTGCCAAAAATCCACAGGACGATAAAAAATCAGCTGCGGCTTATCGCGACCATTGACGACTAACCAGCAATTCGGATTATCCAACACTGGCAACCATGCCTTGAAGTGCGGGTTTGCTTTAAAGGGATAATTGATATCATCCAAAAACATCCGATGCGGCTGACCCGAATGGATCACTAAACCAGACAAGGCTTCTCGAGACAAAATCTCTGCGACTCGACGGTTTAACTCGGCAATATGGGCACGATAGTGATGAGCCAACTGATCCATTTGTCATCTCCTGCAATGAATAAAAGTTAATAATATGAGCTGAATTTGCTCACATAATCTTAATCTGATCATGAACAACAGATTCAATCAAAACGTTAAACTGTCACTCAATCTAAAATACATGGCTGCTGAATAAAGAACATTAAAGCGATAACATCATGATTATTTTTAATAATTCTATTCAACCCTAGCATGGCTACAGCGTTTAAACGTCTAAGGAAAACAGCCACAAAGACCTATTTATCTGCAAAGTGATTTAACGCATTCTAGGTGTTCTACACTCTGTGCAGTGTATCACAAAGGTGAAAAATCACTCTAGCCGACAATAAATTAAACAGTCGTTTAAATTGGGTGTTGTAATTTATCGAATTTCGAAGCACACTGGCACACAACTGGTCAAATGATGGCCGAAGCTGCTGTGAGATAGAGAGTCGTACTAGCACCAACACATAATGGTGGGTATCACTTTTAAGCCAAAAGGAAGCAAGCAATGATCTACCAAAGTCCTACAATTCAAGTTGAGTTACTCGAGGATAATATTGCCAAGCTGTGCTTTAACGCACCCGGTTCGGTGAACAAATTCGACAGAGAAACCCTCGCCTCGCTCGATGCCGCATTAGACAGCATCAAGCAAAATTCCAATATCAAAGCGTTAGTGCTGACCTCAAGTAAAGATACCTTTATTGTGGGCGCCGACATTACCGAATTTTTAGGCCTGTTCGCACAAGATGACGCCGTATTGCTCTCTTGGGTTGAACAAGCCAACGCAGTCTTCAACAAACTCGAAGACTTGCCTTTCCCAACCGCATCAGCAATCAAAGGCTTTGCCTTAGGTGGCGGCTGTGAAACCATTCTGGCAACGGATTTTCGTATCGCAGATACCACAGCCAAAATCGGTTTACCTGAAACTAAACTCGGCATCATCCCAGGTTTTGGCGGCACAGTTCGTCTGCCACGTGTGATTGGTGCAGATAACGCACTTGAGTGGATCACCACAGGTAAAGACCAACGCGCTGAAGATGCACTGAAAGTCGGCGCTGTTGATGCCGTGGTTGCACCACAAGCGTTAGAAGCGGCTGCGATTCAAATGCTGAAAGATGCTGTTGCTGAAAAGTTGGATTGGCAAGCGCGTCGTAACCGCAAGCTGTCTGCCCTAACGCTGCCAAAACTTGAAGCTATGATGTCATTCACCACAGCTAAAGGCATGGTGTTTGCTGTTGCGGGTAAACACTACCCTGCACCAATGGCTGCTGTAAGCGTAATTGAGCAAGCATCGACTAAAGGTCGTGCTGAAGCATTACAAATCGAACATCAAGCCTTTATCAAGCTGGCTAAAACTGACGTAGCTAAGGCACTTATCGGTATTTTCCTTAATGATCAATTTGTTAAAGGTAAAGCGAAGAAAGCCGGCAAGTTAGCAAAAGAAGTCAACAACGCGGCCGTATTAGGCGCAGGTATTATGGGCGGCGGCATCGCTTACCAAAGCGCCAGCAAAGGCACACCGATTGTCATGAAAGACATTGCCCAGCCAGCATTAGATTTAGGCCTCAATGAAGCCGCTAAACTGCTGTCTGCCCAAGTCGCCCGTGGCCGTTCAACGCCAGAAAAAATGGCCAAAGTGCTGAACAATATCACTCCTTCGTTAGATTATGACGCGATTAAACACAGTGATGTTGTCGTTGAAGCCGTTGTTGAACATCCAAAAATCAAAGCACAGGTTTTAGCCGAAGTTGAAGGCTATGTGAGTGAAGATGCAATTATCGCCTCAAACACTTCAACCATTTCAATCAACTTGCTCGCTAAGAGCATGAAGAAGCCAGAGCGTTTCTGCGGTATGCATTTCTTTAACCCAGTGCACAAAATGCCGTTGGTTGAAGTTATCCGTGGCGAGCACAGCTCTGAAGAAACCATCGCCTCTGTTGTGGCTTATGCCAGCAAAATGGGCAAGACCCCAATCGTTGTTAATGATTGCCCAGGCTTCTTCGTTAACCGCGTACTCTTCCCTTACTTTGCAGGCTTTAACGGCTTACTTGCCGAAGGTGGCGACTTTGCTGCAATCGACAAAGTGATGGAAAAACAATTCGGTTGGCCAATGGGTCCAGCTTACCTGCTCGACGTAGTCGGTTTAGACACAGGTCATCACGCCCAAGCCGTTATGGCTGAAGGTTTCCCTGATCGCATGGGTAAATCAGGTACTGACGCGATTGATGTGATGTTTGAGAACAAACGTCTTGGCCAGAAAAATGGCAAAGGTTTCTATGTCTATTCAGTCGATAGCCGTGGCAAGCCGAAGAAAGATGTCGATCCAACAAGCTACGGTCTATTGAAAGATGCCTTTGGCGAGTTAAAAGCCTTTGAAGCCGATGACATTATTGCCCGTACTATGATCCCTATGATCATCGAAACCGTGCGCTGTTTAGAAGAAGGTATTGTCGCATCGCCTGCCGAAGCGGATATGGGCCTAGTTTATGGCTTAGGTTTCCCGCCATTCAGAGGCGGCGTATTCCGTTACTTGGATACCATGGGTGTCGCAAATTTTGTAGCCTTAGCAGACAAATACGCTCACTTGGGCGGTCTGTATCAAGTCACAGATGCGATGCGCACATTAGCAGCCAATAACGGTAGCTACTACCAAGCCTAATTAGCGGGAAAGGAATTTAATCATGAAACAAGCTGTTATCGTAGACTGCATCCGTACTCCGATGGGCCGCTCAAAGGCTGGCGTATTTCGTAATGTGCGTGCAGAAACTCTGTCTGCCGAACTAATGAAAGGTCTGTTGCTGCGTAACCCACAACTCGACCCAAACCTGATTGAAGACGTGATTTGGGGTTGTGTGCAACAAACCCTAGAGCAAGGCTTCAACATCGCCCGTAACGCTTCGCTATTAGCGGGCATTCCAAAGACTGCTGGCGCTGTGACAGTTAACCGCCTATGTGGTTCATCAATGGATGCTATCCATCAAGCTGCACGTGCGATTATGACTGGCATGGGCGACACCTTTATTATTGGTGGCGTAGAACACATGGGCCACGTGCCGATGAGCCATGGTGTCGACTTCCACCCAGGTCTTGCTAACAACGTGGCAAAAGCCTCTGGCATGATGGGTTTAACGGCTGAAATGCTGGGTAAACTGCACGGCATTACCCGTGAGCAGCAAGATGCTTTTGCGGTACGTTCACACCAACGCGCTTATGCTGCAACGGTTGAAGGCCGCTTTGCCAAAGAAATCTATGGCATTGAAGGTCACGATGCTAACGGCGCCTTAATTAAAGTCCTGCAAGACGAAGTGATCCGCCCAGAAACCACAATGGAATCTTTGGCTGCACTGCGCCCCGTGTTTGATCCAGTAAATGGTACTGTGACTGCTGGTACTTCTTCTGCACTGTCAGATGGCGCTTCAGCCATGTTGATCATGGAAGAATCTAAAGCGCGCGCACTTGGCTTGCCGATTCGTGCACGTATTCGCTCTATGGCGGTTGCAGGTTGTGACGCGGCTATCATGGGTTACGGCCCAGTGCCAGCCACGCAAAAAGCACTGGCTCGTGCCGGTATCACAGTTGCCGATTTAGATGTGATTGAACTGAACGAAGCGTTTGCAGCTCAGTCTTTGCCTTGTGTAAAAGATTTAGACTTAGCGGATGTGGTTGACGACAAAATCAACCTCAACGGCGGTGCGATTGCACTAGGTCACCCACTGGGTTGTTCAGGTGCGCGTATCTCTACGACGCTGATCAACTTGATGGAAGACAAAGACGCGACCTTAGGTTTAGCGACCATGTGTATTGGTTTAGGCCAAGGTATCGCAACCGTGTTTGAACGTGTTTAATTCGTTAATCGAATAATTATCAAAGCCGGAACTTGTTCCGGCTTTTTTATACTTTTTATACTTTTTATACTTTTTATACTTTTTATACTTTTTATACTTTTTATACTTTTTATACTAAAAATTATCCCCCAACTACGTCGTACAAATAACAGATGCCATAAGTGTTCCACGTGGAACATTTAATATTCCACATGAGTAATGACACATATACCCGAGAACAACTCACAAATTTAAATCGCCAACTTGGTTTATCATAGGTGCTGGAGTAACATTAGCTCATTCTGCTTAACCGTTCAGTAGAGGTAATATGAACGACGCTTTCTCAACTGCACAGCATAAACTCGACGCCCTCGGCTTACGCTGCCCAGAACCCGTAATGATGGTACGTAAAACAGTAAGACAAATGGCAGCCGGTGAGACATTACTGATTATCGCTGATGACCCTGCAACAACACGTGATATTCCAAGTTTTTGTGAGTTTATGGATCACACTCTTATCGCTAGCGAAACAACACAAATACCCTATCAATATTTGATCAAAAAAGGTCTTTAATCCGTATAGCTAATGAGGACTAGCTTATTGATTGGGGAGCATAAAACTATGCCAAAACTGTTGGGTATTGCCTATAAGACCGCAAAACGCGGCACGATGAACGAGGTTCTCTGCGCTAATGTCACTCAATTAAGAGGTATAGAGAACGACGTTTTTGGCCACCCAGGCAAACGCCAAGTCACAATCCTCTCCCATCAGCAGTGGCAACAGGCATGTCATAGTCTGCAAGTTGATTTACCTTGGATAACTCGCAGGGCAAACTTGCTTATCGATGGTCTAATGTTTAGCCATGCAGACGTAGGCAAACATTTACTGATTGGCGAGTTACGATTAGAAATCACTGGCGAGACAGAACCCTGTAAAAAGATGGAAATCGCTCACACTGGTTTAGAGGTGGCATTAACCCCATATTGGCGTGGTGGTGTCACCTGCCGAGTCATACACAATGGCATGATCCACCTCGGTGACGATGTTGAAATATCACTCCTCACCTAAAGCGGCCTTCCATACCAAAGTCATTCTTGCTCGCTAAACACAAAAACCAAACGTCTTGTTTGGTTCCTCTACTATTTCCCGCTCGCACTAAACCTCAGTCATCACTTGAAACAGTATTTACGTTTTCCTTCTTATCTATTTATGCGATAACTACACCAAGTATTAACAAAAATTTATCTTGTGATTAATACCGCTCATGTAGCCCATAAGAACGATAACAGGAAGTGACATATTGAACTCTAAACTTACCCCGCTTTATATTGCCCTCACGCTTGGGATGAATACCCTCGCAGTTAACGCCACAGAAACGAAAGAGTCGACTTGGAATGTTAACGCTCCAGCAAATGCTCCCTTAGAGCAAGTCAAAGTTGATGTTAATGAAGGCACTTGGATGAACTTGAGTGTCAGTCCAGATGGTAAGCATATCGTCTTCGACTTACTCGGTGACATCTACCAAATTCCAGTAACAGGCGGTGAAGCTAAGCCATTAGCCCAAGGCATAGCTTGGCAGATGCAGCCCGTCTATAGCCCTGATGGCAAGCACATTGCTTTTACGTCCGATGGCGATGGTGGTGATAACATTTGGATTATGGATGCAGATGGTAAAAACCCAAGAACAGTTACCCAAGAAACCTTCAGGCTGCTAAACAGTCCAGCTTGGAGCCCAGACTCCCAGTATCTGGTTGCCCGTAAGCACTTTACCGCCAGTCGTAGTTTGGGTGCGGGCGAAGTGTGGCTATACCACGTTGCGGGTGGTGAAGGGGTTAAATTGACCGAACGTCCTAATGATGAGAAAGATTTAGGTGAACCCGCGTATTCACCCGATGGTCGCTATATCTACTTTAGTCAGGATGACACGCCGGGTAAAACATTCCATTACTCAAAGGATTCGGTCAACGGTATCTACAAAATAAAACGCTACGATACTCAGACTGGTGAGATTGAAGTATTAATCGAAGGCACGGGTGGAGCGATTCGGCCAACGCCGAGCCCAGACGGCACTAAGCTCGCCTATATTAAGCGCGATGATTTCCAGTCATCACTCTACCTACTCGACCTTAAGTCGGGAGAAACAACTAAACAGTTTGGCGAACTTGACCGTGATATGCAAGAGACTTGGGCCATTCATGGCGTCTATCCAACAATGGCATGGACACAAGATAGCAAGGATATTTTCTTCTGGGCTAAGGGAAAAATTAATCGTCTGAATGTTGCCAATAAAACACTCACAGATATCCCCTTTAGTGTAAAAACTGAGTTAGCCGTACAGCCCTCAGTGCGCTTTAAGCAAGATATCGATAAAGACGTTTTCGATGTAAAAATGCTACGTATGGCGCAGGTCTCTCGCGATGGCAGTAAAGTGGCCTTCGAAGCGCTGGGTAAGATTTGGTTAAAATCATTACCCGATGGAAAAATGTCGCGCTTAACTGAACTCAATAATGGGATTGAAGAACTGTATCCCCAATGGTCCCGCGATGGCAAAAATATTGTTTTCACCACTTGGAATGACCAAGACCAAGGAACAGTACAAGTCATTAGCGCCAAAAGTGGCAAACCTAAGCAGCTAACATCTGAACCAGGAAAGTACGTAGAACCCACCTTTTCACCCGATGGTGAACTTGTGGTGTATCGTAAAACCCAAGGCGGTAACCTCACACCAAGAACTTGGTCGCAGGAGCCTGGACTATATAAAGTCGATATCAAAGGCAAAAAAAATAACAAGATCAGTGCCGATGGCTACCAAGCTCAATTCGGTGCCAATGCCGATCGTGTCTTTTTTATGAATAGCAGCGAAGATGAAACGCCACAGTTATCATCTATCAACTTAGATGGCTTCGATAAGCGAGTTCATTACAGCAGCAAACATGCGACTGAATTTAGGGTTTCACCCGATGGTGAGCAACTCGCCTTCGCAGAACGCTTTAAGGTTTGGGTGACACCTTTTGCTAAACACGGTGAAACCATTGAGATTGGACCCAATGCCAACAATTTACCCGTAAGCCAATTGAGTGTCCGCGCGGGTAAAAGTATCAGTTGGAACAGTAAAAGCAACCAACTGTATTGGACGCTTGGCCCCGAACTTTATCAAGCCAAGGTTGATACTCAATACCTGAATAAAGATGAAAAGGCTCAGCCAAGCATTATCAATTTAGGCTTTACCGAAAAGGCTGATGTTCCACGTGGAACAATCGCCTTCGTCGGTGGCAAAGTGATTACGATGGAAAATGACCAAGTCATAGATAATGGCGTGGTCATAATCAAAGACAATCATATTGTCGCCGTAGGTGATGCCAATATAGCGATTCCCAAGGATGCGCAGATCATCAACATCAAAGGAAAATCTATCATGCCAGGGCTATTCGATGCCCACGCCCATGGACCGCAAGCAGATGATGAAATTGTGCCACAACAGAACTGGGCGCTGTATTCCGGTTTATCTTTGGGTGTCACCACGATTCACGATCCCTCGAATGACACGACAGAGATTTTTGCCGCTTCCGAACAACAAAAAGCAGGACACATAGTTGGCCCACGTATTTTCTCAACAGGCACCATATTGTATGGCGCCAATGCACCAGGTTACACATCGCACATAGACTCACTCGATGATGCAAAGTTTCATCTTGAGCGCCTTAAAAAAGTCGGGGCGTTTAGCGTTAAAAGCTACAACCAACCGCGACGTAATCAGAGGCAGCAAGTCATCGCTGCCGCACGTGAACTCGAAATGATGGTCGTGCCTGAGGGTGGCAGTTTGCTACAACACAATCTCACCATGGTCGCCGATGGCCACACAACGGTTGAGCACTCTCTGCCAGTGGCAGCGATTTATAACGATATCAAACAATTCTGGAGCCAGACTAAAGTCGGTTACACCCCAACCTTAGTGGTCGCCTATGGCGGCATTTCAGGCGAAAACTACTGGTACGACAAAACCGATGTGTGGGCGCATCCACGCCTGTCGATGTATGTCCCCGCCGATATCTTGCAGGCGAGATCAATGCGACGCCCGCATGCTCCAGATGGCCACTATAATCATTTCAATGTTGCAAAAGTCGCTAACGAGCTCGATAAGTTAGGAGTCCGCCCAAATATTGGCGCCCACGGTCAGCGTGAAGGTTTAGCGGCACATTGGGAAATGTGGATGTTCGCCCAAGGCGGCATGAGCAATATGGAGGTACTGAAAACGGCCACCATTAATCCGGCGACGACCTTTGGTATGGAACAACAGCTAGGCTCGATTAAAGCAGGTAAGCTCGCAGACTTAATCGTTATTGATGGTGATCCATTAGCCGACATACGCGTCACCGACAAAGTCACTCATACTATGGTTAATGGTAAGTTATTTGATGCAGAGACTATGAATGAGCTTAATGGGGATAAGGAAAAACGTAAGCCATTTTTCTTTGAGAAAATCTAAACTCTATCCTCAAGGTTAGAATGAATGGGAGAGTCGCTTTCCTGTTTTAATTATTTGGTTTAACCAGATATCACCAATGAAGATAAAAGCATGTTCCACGTGGAACATGCTTTTTTACATTTTGTGCATTGTTTATTGTGTATATGGACAAGAACTCGAATATTGCTATGAGTACTGTCCTACATCACATCAGCAAGATGAACGATTACTGATGTTCGCAGTTATGCTGACCGGCACAGGAATCAACACAAGCCTGATAAGAAATACACTCTACAAGGTGGTCATTCACCATACCCACCGCCTGCATAAAGGCATAACAAATTGTTGGGCCGACAAAATTAAATCCAAGCTTCTTTAACGCTTTTGACATGGCTTCTGATTCTGGCGTTTGCGCTGGAACCTGAGACATAGCAGTAAACTGATTAACTATGGGCTTACCCCCAACAAAGCTCCATAAGAATGCAGAGAAATCCTTCCCATCGGCAGTATAGGCCAAATATCCTTTGGCATTCTTGATAATAGAGTTCACCTTCAAGCGATTGCGCACTATGCCGGGATTCAACATAAGTTCCTCCACTTTCGCCTCATCAAAGCCAGCAATCGCTTCTGGTTCAAAATTGGCAAAGGCCTGCTCATAGTTTTGTTGTTTCTTCAGGATCGTAATCCACGATAATCCAGCCTGTTGACCATCTAAACACAACTTAGCAAACAGCTCCTTAGGATCTCGAACCGGCCGCCCCCACACTTTGTCATGATACTCACGATACAAGGGATCATCACTTACCCAGCCACAACGGATCTCTTCCATGGTATATAACCTTATTGTTTTAATTAAGAAGGTAAAAAATAACCTACATAAGCAGATATCTACAAGGTATAATCGAACCCATTTTCTATTCAGGCTGACGGCAGTAGACAAAGTAGACATGACAACAAAACACGACGTAAAAACATTTCAGGGTTTCATTCTCACCCTGCAGGAATATTGGGCACAGCAAGGCTGTGCAATCGTTCAACCTCTAGATATGGAAGTCGGCGCTGGAACATTCCACCCACAAACTTTCCTACGTTCTCTAGGGCCAGAACCTATGAGCAGTGCCTATGTGCAGCCATCGCGCCGCCCTACGGACGGTCGTTACGGTGAAAACCCTAACCGTCTGCAGCACTACTACCAATTCCAAGTCGTGTTGAAGCCTTCACCTGACAATATTCAAGAGCTGTATTTAGGCTCACTGCAAGCGCTGGGTATCGATACTCAAATCCACGATATCCGCTTTGTAGAAGATAACTGGGAATCACCAACACTAGGTGCTTGGGGCTTAGGCTGGGAAATCTGGCTTAATGGTATGGAAGTAACTCAGTTTACTTACTTCCAACAGGTCGGCGGCATCGAATGCAGCCCTGTCACAGGTGAAATCACCTATGGCCTAGAGCGTCTGGCCATGTATATCCAAGGCGTAGATAGTGTTTATGATCTCGTATGGACCGATGGTCCACTGGGCCTAATCACCTATGGCGATGTGTTCCATCAAAACGAAGTAGAGCAATCGACCTATAACTTCGAACACGCCGATGTGGATTTTATGTTCACCCTGTTCGATCAGTGCGAAAAAATGTGTCAGCATTTATTGTCACTGGAAAAACCTTTACCTCTGCCCGCCTACGAGCAAGTGATGAAAGCCTCGCACGCCTTCAACTTACTCGATGCCCGCCATGCCATTTCAGTGACCGAGCGCCAACGCTACATCTTACGCGTTCGTACTATGGCCAAAGCGGTCGCTGAATCTTATTATCAGGCACGCGAAGCGCTTGGCTTCCCAATGTGTAAGTAGAGGTAAAAACATGAATTTTGAAAACTTACTCATAGAGTTAGGCACAGAAGAGTTACCACCTAAGTCACTGCGTAAACTGGCTGAATCCTTTGTAGCTAACTTTACCGAAGAACTCAGCAAAGCCGATTTAGCGTTCAGCTCAGCCGTTTGGTACGCAGCGCCACGTCGTCTGGCGATTAACGTCACTGAACTGGCCCTTGCACAAGCCGACAAAGTGGTTGAAAAACGCGGTCCCGCCGTGAGTTCAGCCTTTGATGCTGAAGGCAAACCGACGAAAGCCGCCGAAGGTTGGGCACGTGGTAATGGTATTACTGTTGAGCAAGCCGAACGTTTAGTCACAGATAAAGGCGAATGGTTAGTCCATAACGCTAAAGTAGAAGGCGTCGAAACAAAAAGTTTGATCGCTGCTATGGCTCAACGTGCACTCGATAAATTACCCATCCCTAAGCCAATGCGTTGGGGCAATAATAAAACCCAATTTATTCGCCCTGTGCACACCGCGACTATGTTGTTAGGCAGTGAGTTGATTGAAGGTGAATTGCTGGGTATCAAATCGGCACGCACTGTTCGCGGTCATCGCTTTATGGGCCTAAAGCAGTTTGAATTAGCCCATGCTGATCACTACCTTGCCGACCTGAAAGAAAAAGGCAAAGTCATCGCCGATTACGAAAGCCGTAAAGCATTGATCAAAGCCGATGCCGAAAAAGCCGCCGCTAAGATTGGTGGTACAGCCGATATCGAAGAAAGCCTGCTTGAAGAAGTCGCCTCTTTGGTTGAATGGCCAGTGGTATTGACCGCCAGCTTCGAAGAAAAATTCTTAAGTGTACCGTCTGAAGCTTTGGTCTACACCATGAAGGGCGATCAAAAATACTTCCCCGTCTTTGATGACGCGGGCAAGTTACTGCCAAACTTTATCTTTGTGACCAACATAGAATCTAAAGATCCTGCGCAAATTATCTCAGGTAACGAGAAAGTCGTTCGCCCACGTCTTGCCGACGCCGAATTCTTCTTTAATACCGATAAAAAACACACGCTGGAATCACGTTTACCTAGCTTAGAAACAGTATTGTTCCAACAGCAGCTGGGTACATTAAAAGACAAAGTAAATCGTATCTCTGCCCTAGCCGCCTTTATTGCCGAGCAAACTGGTGCGAATGCGGTTGATGCAGCCCGTGCAGGTTTGTTATCTAAAACCGATTTGATGACCAATATGGTGATGGAATTTACCGACACTCAAGGCACTATGGGCATGCATTACGCCCGCCTCGATGGTGAAACCGAAGCCGTTGCAGTTGCGATGGAAGAACAATACAAGCCTAAGTTCTCTGGCGATACAGTGCCAAGTGCTGGCGTATCTTGCGCAGTCGCATTAGCAGACAAGCTCGATACTTTAGTCGGTATCTTTGGTATTGGCCAAGCTCCTAAAGGCGCAGCCGATCCCTTTGCCCTACGCCGCGCAGCAATTGGCGTGCTACGTATCATAGTAGAAAACAAGCTACCACTTGATTTAGTTGATCTTATCGCTAAAGCACAAGCACTGCATGGCACTAACTTAAGCAACGCCAATGCAAGCGACGAAGTGTTAGAGTTCTTAATGGCACGCTTCCGCGCTTGGTATCAAGATAAAGGCATTGGTGTTGATGTGATCTTAGCAGTGCTAGCACGTCGCCCAACACGCCCAGCTGATTTTGATAGTCGTATCAATGCGGTATCACACTTTAGAAGCCTAGAAGCTTCTGGCGCACTTGCAGCAGCGAACAAACGTGTATCCAACATTCTGGCTAAGGTTGAAGGCGCTTTACCGACAACGATCAATGCAAGTTTGTTGACCGAAGCCGCAGAGCAAGCATTAGCGGCCAAGTTGAACGAACTACAACCACTGCTGGCGCCTTTGTTTGCCAATGCCGATTACCAACAAGCCTTAACTTTGCTAGCTGGCCTACGTGAAAGCGTGGATCAGTTCTTCGAAGATGTGATGGTAATGGCAGATGATGAAGCTTTGAAAAACAATCGTTTAGCATTGTTGAATAATCTACGCGAGCAGTTCCTGCACGTAGCGGATATATCGCTACTGCAATAACGATACGCTTTTCAGTCTTCATAAAAAACGCGCTAACTAGCGCGTTTTTTATGGTCGCTATTTTCTCAATAACAGTAAGTAAAAAGTGACCATTTTTGTATAAACTTTTAAACGATCTGCCCAGTCGCTAAACAGAAAGAATCTGTATGCAATAGAAATACTCTAGATAACCTGAACTCGGGATAGTAGCGTACTAACTGATTAATCTTATTACCTTATCCACAAAATTAACGCTGCAGAGGTTGTTTTTCGTTATCAGGCAAGTTTGCGTATCTAATAACGGGCGATTGGGAAATAATCGGTAGAGACGCAGAGTCTTATCCCGAGTTGAGGTTAAATCGTAGATATAAAAAGGGAAAGCCTAAGCTTTCCCTTAATCACTAACTTAATAACATGTTACTAAAAGTGCATTACATATCAGCACTACACGTCTAAGTTAGCCACGTTTAATGCGTTCGCTTCGATAAACTCACGACGTGGTTCAACTTGATCACCCATCAAACAAGTAAATAACTGATCGGCGCCAACGGCATCATCAATCGTCACTTGCAACATACGGCGTGACTCAGGATCCATTGTCGTTTCCCACAATTGCTCAGGGTTCATCTCACCCAATCCTTTATAACGTTGGATGTATAAACCGCGCTTAGCTTCAGAAATCGTCCAATCTAGGGCTTCAAGGAAGCTACCGACTTCTTTAACACGTTCGCCGCGTTGTACATAACCACCTTCTTCAATCATACCCTCTAACGCCGCACCTAACTTACCGATACGTTGGTAATCGCTTGATTGGAAGAAGTCATAAGTAAACAGATAATTAGTATCGATACCGTGTTTACGAATAGTGATCTTAGGCAAATACACTTTACGCTCTGGATCAAGAATCGGCTCAGCAGAATACAGCACGCCGCTACTTTCCATTTCCACTAGCTCATGGATAAAGGCATCGATCCATTCTTTCATCTTGCCTTCATCGGCCAACATATCATTGGTGATCATTGGGTGGTAAAGCATACGGTTAGTAATGTGCGTTGGATAGCGCTGCTCTAGACGAGCCACAATCGCTTCCACTTCACGATATTGAGTCACTAAACGCTCTAACGGCTCACCTGACATACCAATCGCACCTTGCGTTGGATAAACAATAGTTCCATCCAATGCTTGAGTCGTGAGGTATTGAGTTAATGCTGGCTCGTCTTTCAAATACTGTTCTTGTTTACCTTTTTTAACTTTAAATAAAGGTGGCTGAGCAATATAGATGTAACCACGTTCAATCAATTCAGGCATTTGACGGAAGAAGAAGGTCAACAGCAAGGTACGAATGTGCGAGCCGTCGACGTCAGCATCCGTCATGATGATGATGTTGTGATAACGCGTTTTATCTGGGTTATATTCGTCGCGACCAATACCACAGCCGAGCGCCGTGATCAGTGTGGCCACTTCTTGAGAAGACAGCATCTTATCGAAGCGTGCTTTCTCAACGTTTAGAATTTTACCTTTGAGTGGCAAAATAGCTTGGTTTTTACGGTTACGCCCCTGCTTGGCACTACCACCAGCAGAGTCACCTTCCACTATATAGATTTCAGAAAGACCAGGGTCTTTCTCTTGGCAATCGGCCAGCTTACCTGGTAAACCACCTAAATCGAGTGCGCCTTTACGACGGGTCATTTCACGGGCTTTACGCGCCGCTTCACGGGCACGTGCCGCATCAACAATCTTACCAACAATTAACTTAGCATCAGCTGGGTTTTCCAGCAGATAATCGTTCAGTTTTTCACCCATGGTTTGTTCAACCGCGGTTTTCACTTCGCTTGAAACCAGTTTATCTTTGGTTTGTGAGCTGAACTTAGGATCAGGTACTTTAACAGAGATAACAGCAGTCAAACCCTCGCGGGCATCGTCGCCAGTCGCGCTAGTTTTGCCTTTCTTGTTGTAACCTTCGTTTTCCATGTAACTGTTAAGGTTACGTGTTAAAGCACTACGGAAACCGACTAAGTGAGTACCACCATCACGCTGTGGAATGTTGTTGGTAAAACAGAATATATTTTCTTGATAACCGTCATTCCACTGCATAGCCACTTCAACGGTAATACCGTCATCGCGCTCTTGAATGAAGTGGAACACATCTTTGTTGATAGGTGTTTTATTGCGGTTCAAGTAATCAACGAATGCGCTAATACCGCCTTCGTATTTGAATAATTCATTTTTATTATCGCGCTCATCAATCAGACGAATACCCACGCCTGAGTTGAGGAATGACAATTCACGTACACGTTTTGCTAGAATTTCGAAATGAAACTCGATATTACTAAAAGTATTTTCACTTGGCCAAAAACGGATTTCAGTACCGGTTTTAGTTGCATCACCAATCTCTCGGATTGGTGCATCTGGTACGCCGTGGGTATAAAATTGCTCATACACTTTGCCAGCACGACGAATGGTCATCTGCAGCTTTTTAGATAACGCGTTAACTACCGACACACCCACACCGTGCAAGCCGCCAGACACTTTATAAGAGTTATCGTCGAACTTACCGCCGGCATGCAATACCGTCATAATAACTTCTGCTGCCGATATACCTTCTTCTTCATGGATAGAAACCGGGATACCACGGCCATCATCCTTAACAGAAACCGAACCATCAACATGGATAGTAATCGTAATCTCGCTACAGTGGCCGGCTAAGGCTTCATCGATAGAGTTATCGACTACTTCGAACACCATATGATGTAGACCCGTACCGTCGTCGGTGTCACCAATATACATCCCAGGTCTCTTACGTACTGCATCAAGGCCCTTAAGGACCTTAATACTCGAAGAATCGTAACTATTCTCTGACATATTATTCTCTCAATGGTTATTCAATTACCGTTACACGTCCCTGTTCCACATGGAACATCCTACTAGGAGGCGTGTGTAACGAATCGACTATTGCAGCAGGATCTATGGCGGTCACAAACACTTGTGCTCCGGTATCCGTTAACTGCTTAAGCAATAGCTGTCTATGCTGTGCATCCAACTCGGACGGAAGATCGTCCACAAGATAAATACTGTGTTTATCTATTTGTTGTTTGAGCAACTTTCCCTGTGCAATACGCAGTGCACAGACTAATAATTTTAATTGACCACGGGACAGGGCATCCTGCGCTGGCAAGGTGCCTACACGAAGTCTAAGGTCAGCTTTATGGGGACCGCTGACGGTATGACCTGTGGCCAAATCTCTGGAATATTGATTTTCGAGTAGTTCAGCAAAATCCGTTTTACTATCCCAGCCGCGCGTAAATGAAACCTTCACATCTACACTCGGTAAAAACTCCCCGATTATACCCTTAAGTAGCTCATTTAACGAGTCTACATAATGGTTTCGTATTTCGGTAACCTGCTCGGCATAACGCACAAACTCTTGGTCCCAAAATTGAATATTGCTATAGGTCGAACCATTTCTAAGCAATTGATTTCTTTGTTTAAGAACTCGTCTAACATTCACCCAAGCAGTATAAAACTGTGGGTCAGCATGAAATGCCCCCCAATCGATAAATTGTCGACGGGATTTTGGGCCTTCAAACAGTAAAGAAAAACTTTCAGGTGTGATCACTTGGATGGGTAAGGTTTCAGCCAATGTCGATAAACGTTTGACTTTTTCGCCATCAATTTTCACTTCTGTCTCACCACTACGAAAGCGTCGTAAACCGATTTTACTGTCGCCGCGCACTAAGTTTAACGTGGCAAATAAGGTTAATTTATCATCATCGTTATTAATCACGCGCTGGGATAAATGGCTGCGAAACGAACGCCCCATACCGAGAAAATAAATAGCCTCTAGAATACTGGTTTTGCCGCTGCCATTTTGGCCATAGATCAAGTTAATCCCCGGAGCAGGCATTAGCTGGGCAGACTGAATGTTACGAAAGGCTTCGATATTAAGACGGGTCAGGCTCATGCATTACTCATAGCGTTGCGTAAACGGCATATACAAGGACTCATAGCACTTAGCATATCGAGCTCCGCTGCTGACCGCCAAGATTATTGGTAACTGAGTGAAGGAATAGCCAATGCTGCATATTAAACATAACGCCGCCCTTAGGCGGCATCTACATTAAAGACAGAGGGACTGACACGGGTAATATAAAAATGAAGAGTTTATAAACGCATCGGCATAACCACATACATGGAATCTTCTTCCAAGTGGTTTTCGATTAAGGCGCTGGAGTTACCATCAATCAGCGTGATACGCACATCGTCTGACTTAAGATTGTTAAGCACATCAAGTAAATAACTCACGTTAAAGCCAATTTCTAAGGCTTCATTATTGTATTCAACATCGATGATCTCTTCAGCTTCCTCCTGTTCAGGATTATTAGCGGTGATCTTGAGCAAACCATTTTCGAGTTGAATGCGTACGCCACGGAATTTTTCATTGGATAAAATAGAGGCACGTGTCAGCGCTTGCTTTAAGTGATTACGACTCGCAATCACAATTTTATCACCGCCCTTGGGCAGTACACGGCGATAATCAGGAAAACGACCATCCACTAATTTACTGGTAAAAACGGTATTGGCCGTGGTGGCACGAATGGCGTTATCACCAATAGCTATCGTGATATCAAGATCATCCGACTCTAATAAACGTGCCATTTCCATTATGCCTTTACGCGGCACAATAACTTGTTTTTCAGGTAATTGCGCTTCAATAGTGCGATGACTCAAGGCTAAACGATGGCCATCGGTCGCAATCGCACGCAAAGTATTACCTTCGGTTTCAAACAATAAACCGTTGAGATAATAACGCACATCTTGGTTAGCCATAGAAAACTGCGTCGAATCGATAATCGACTTTAGCATGCCCTGCTTTATGCTAAATTCAATCTCTGCTTGGAAAGCTTCAACGTTAGGATATTCTTCAGCGGGCAAAGTCGCTAATGAAAAACGGCTGCGACCTGAACGCAATAACCATTTGTTATCTTGTTGTTCGACTTTTAATTCGCTTTGTTCAGGTAAAGATTTAACAATATCGAGTAATTTTCTAGCCGGCACCGTAGTGCGACCTTCTTCTATATCACCGTGAACGACGGCTTGGCCCACGAGTTCAACTTCTAAATCTGTACCGGTCAATTTAAGTGTGTGACCACTTACTTCTACAAGAAGATTCGACAAAATTGGCACATTATGACGTTTTTCAACGGCGCCACACACCAATTGTAACGGCTTTAATAGGGTGTCCCTATCAATTGAGAATTTCATCGTGTCCAAATTCCTTGTTTTAAGAAGATAAAGTTCTAATTAAATTAGCATAATCTTCTTTTATATCGTGGCTCTCTTCCCGTAGCTGAGCAATCTTACGACAGGCATGCAATACAGTGGTGTGATCTCTACCACCAAAAGCATCACCAATTTCCGGCAAGCTTTGGTTAGTTAATTCTTTAGATAACGCCATTGCCACTTGTCTTGGCCGCGCGACACTGCGTGAACGGCGCTTAGACAACATATCAGCCATCTTAATCTTGTAGTATTCCGCTACGGTTTTCTGAATATTGTCTATAGTGACTAATTTTTCTTGAAGTGCCAAGAGGTCACGTAAAGCTTCACGAACAAAATCAATGGTAATTGGTCGACCGGTGAAGTTAGCGTTAGCAATAACGCGGTTTAACGCCCCTTCCAGTTCTCGCACGTTTGAGCGTAAACGCTTAGCAATAAAGAAGGCCACTTCATCGGGTAAATTAATACCACTCTCTTGTGCTTTACGCATTAAAATCGCGACACGGGTTTCTAACTCGGGTGGCTCAATAGCCACTGTTAAACCCCAACCAAAACGCGATTTTAATCTATCTTCAACGCCGTCGATTTCTTTTGGATAACGGTCTGATGTCAAAATAATTTGGTGATTACCCTCAAGTAAGGCGTTGAAGGTATGGAAGAATTCTTCTTGGGATCTGTCTTTATTGGCAAAAAATTGAATATCATCGATAAATAACGCATCCACGCTACGGTAGTAACGTTTAAATTCTTCGATCGCATTATTTTGCAGTGCTTTAACCATATCCTGCACAAAACGCTCTGAGTGCATATAAACCACTTTAGCATTGGGATTATTTTTGATGATCCCGTTACCTACAGCATGCAACAAATGCGTCTTACCCAGACCTGTACCACCGTACAAGAATAATGGGTTATAAGCTCCGCCAGGATTTTCAGCCACTTGCATCGCTGCAGCCTTACCTAATTGGTTTGATTTACCTTCCACGAAGTTATCAAACTGGTAGCTTGGATTAATGTTACTGCGATGATTGGCATTCGCCATAGGCTCAGCTTGGACATTAAATGTCGTCCCAACTGTCGCTTTAGTTTGGGTGTTTTGGGTATAAGGAGTCCGAGTTGGCGCAATAGGTGCCGGCACACTGGGCTTTTTTGCCGAAGGGCGACTACCAATATCAAAACGTAATTTAGGCGCATCATTACCCATTTGTTCAATAAAGAACTGATTAATGATATTGATGTATTTATCTCTGACCCAATCAAGCACGAAGCGGTTGGGCGCATAAAGCACCAGAGTATCACCATCCATTTCAGCTTGTAACGGTCTGATCCACATACTAAACTGCTGAGCAGAAAGCTCATCTTGCAGACGTCCGATACATTGTTGCCAAAGTGAAACCGCCACTTAGTTATCCCCAAAAGATCATCAAAAAAGAGGTGTATTCTATAGCGAGATCTCAATGATCGCCATCCTTAAAAAATATTTATCCCCAGCGAGATCATTCTGCTTAAAACTTGTCGATCATCAAAGATCTAAAACGATCCTTTTATTCTGCACTAAGCGCAAATCCTGCTTTATTAAGCGATCCACATTGATCTATAATGGCGGCCCTTAGATCGACTCGAAGATAAGCTTCACTACTATATGTAGTGTCTGTGCACAGAGTTATCCACATCTTATAGTGTATTTTGAGGATTAATCTAAGGACTCGCTGGCAGAAATAAAATACTTACTTACTTTCGTTGTTGACGGGGCTCAGTAAAGTGATTACAATTCGGCCTCTTTTTTGCCCTTACCTCTAACTTTGGAGATAAGGATATATTCACTAATAACAAAGACGGATTGCCATCATGAGTAAACGTACTTTTCAACCTAGCAACCTGAAGCGCAAGCGTTCTCACGGCTTCCGCGCTCGTATGGCTACTGTAGGCGGCCGTAAGGTGCTTGCACGTCGTCGTGCGAAAGGTCGCGCTCGTTTATCTGCTTAATAAGTGGGTAACTAGTTGACTAGCTATACCTTTACGCGGGAGTTACGTTTGTTAACTCCCGCGCAATTTAAATCTGTATTTTCCAATCCCATCAAAGCATCTTCTGCTGAAATTACCTTGCTCGCTATTCCTAACTCGGAACAACATCCGCGTATGGGCCTTACTGTTGCTAAACGCTATGTAAAACGCGCTAACCAACGCAACCGTATTAAACGCGTAATAAGAGATAGTTTTCGCTTAAATCAACACGACATTCCTCATCTTGATATTGTTGTGCTTGTCAGAAATGGCGTGATGGAAATGGAAAACGCTGAAATCAACAAATTGATAGAAAAGCTATGGCGCAAACTCAGTCGCCGCTACAATGGCTAGCGACCACGTTTATTCGTGGCTATCAGGTATTCATCAGCCCTATACTGGGCCCTAGATGCCGTTTCAATCCCACCTGCTCTCACTACGCTATTGAAGCAATAAAAGTGCATGGAACCGCGAAAGGTTGTTGGTTTGCATTGAAACGCATATTAAAATGTCACCCTTTACATCCCGGCGGTAGTGATCCCGTCCCCCCTAAAAATGACAGGTGTAATAAATAGGCTATGGAATCTCAACGCAATATATTGCTCATAGGACTACTGTTTGTCAGCTTTTTGCTGTGGCAACAGTGGCAAACGGATAAAGCTCCTAAACCCGTTGCAACCGAATCGTCATTAGTGGCGAATGCGGCAAACTCACACAGTGCCGATGTTCCAGAAGCTGATACTGGTGTGCCTGCTGTAGCTGTGACTGAAAATGGTAAACTTATTACCGTAAAAACCGATCAGTTAGATGTTCAGATTAATCCAGTCGGTGGCGACATCGTTTTTGCGGCATTAGTTTCGCATAAAATGGAGCTCGATAAAGAGCAACCATTTGTATTGCTTGAGCAAACGAAAGATTTCACTTATATCGCCCAAAGCGGTCTAATTGGTCGTGATGGTATCGACAGTAGTGCAAAAGGTCGTGCGCAATTTAGCACTACAGCCACTGAATATACGTTAGCTGAAGGCCAAGACACCTTAGAAGTGCCATTAACCTATGTGGCTGACAATGGCGTAACTTACACTAAAGTATTTGTATTCCATCGCGGTAAGTTTAACGTCGATGTTGATTATAAAATCAATAATACTTCAGCAACACAGTTACAAGTTCAGATGTATGGTCAGATTAAACAAACCATTAAACCGTCTGAAAGCAGTATGGTTATGCCAACCTATCGTGGCGCAGCATTCTCGACGCAAGATGTGCGTTATGAGAAATACAACTTTGATGACATGGCAAAAGGCAACCTGAACCAAGCGACATTGGGCGGTTGGGCAGCCATGCTACAACATTATTTCGTTTCAGCTTGGATCCCACCGGCTACCGACAGTAATACTATTTTCTCTAGTGTTAGTGCCGGCGGTTTAGCAAATATTGGTTTCCGCGGCGCGGTATACGATATTGCACCTGGAGCAACTCAAGAGATTAGCTCACAGTTCTATGTTGGTCCTAAAGATCAAAAAGCACTGTCTGCAATCTCTGAAACCTTAAACCTAGTTGTCGATTACGGTTTCCTATGGTGGCTAGCGGTTCCAATTCACTGGTTACTGATGTTCTATCAGTCATTCGTTGGTAACTGGGGTCTAGCAATTATCCTGATCACCTTAACCGTTCGTGGTTTACTGTTCCCGCTAACAAAAGCGCAGTACACCTCAATGGCGAAGATGCGTAACCTGCAACCTAAACTGACAGAGTTGAAAGAACGCTTTGGTGATGACCGTCAAAAGATGGGTCAGGCCATGATGGAACTGTATAAGAAAGAAAAAGTTAACCCTATGGGTGGCTGTTTACCTATTATTTTACAGATGCCAATCTTCATTGCCTTATACTGGGTATTGTTAGAAAGCTTCGAACTACGTCATGCACCATTTATGTTATGGATCCACGATTTATCGGTACAAGATCCATACTACATATTGCCGTTGCTGATGGGTGTGTCGATGTTTGTGATGCAGAAAATGCAGCCTATTGCACCGACAATGGATCCAATGCAAGTGAAAATGATGCAATGGATGCCAGTCATCTTTACCGTATTCTTCCTGT
Organism: Shewanella sp. MF08487; assembly: GCF_050848685.1. NCBI lineage: Bacteria > Pseudomonadati > Pseudomonadota > Gammaproteobacteria > Alteromonadales > Shewanellaceae > Shewanella > Shewanella sp. MF08487. The sequence continues at coordinate 20,049 of NZ_JBOZPB010000026.1, read as the reverse complement.
GGTTCCCATCAGGTCTAGTGCTGTACTGGTTAGTAGGTAACATTGTTGCTATCACGCAACAAAAGATTATTTATGCTGGCCTTGAGAAAAAAGGCTTAAAATAAGCCTAAGATTTCCAAGACTCTAGCGCATCGTTACATATTAATATGAACGATTGACACTAAAAGGCGGCTTAATTGGCCGCCTTTTCCTTTATATGATTAGTAGACATTAGCTGGGTGGGTATTCTTGTGACAACTGACACTATTGTGGCTCAAGCCACCGCGCCCGGACGTGGCGGCGTTGGCATCATTCGAATTTCAGGCGACAAAGCCTTTGATGTCGCTATGGCCGTATTAGGTCATCTTCCTAAAACCCGATATGCCGATTACTGCGATTTTAAAAGTGCATCGGGACAGGTGATAGACCAAGGTATTGCGCTATTTTTTAAAGGACCTAATTCCTTTACTGGCGAAGATGTACTTGAACTGCAAGGCCACGGTGGCCAAATCGTTCTCGACATGCTGATCAAACGTGTAATGGAAGTCGGTGGCATTCGTATCGCAAAACCGGGTGAGTTCAGTGAACAAGCCTTTATGAACGATAAGCTCGATTTAACCCAAGCCGAAGCGATTGCCGACCTTATTGATGCCACGAGTGAGCAAGCCGCTAAAAGCGCGCTGCAATCTTTGCAGGGCGAATTTTCTAAGGAAGTCCACGAGCTGGTGGACCAAGTCACTAACCTACGTCTATACGTAGAAGCTGCAATTGATTTCCCCGATGAAGAAGTCGACTTTTTAAGTGATGGCAAAATTGCCAATGCACTCTATAAAATCATCGACAAACTCGACGTAGTGCAAGCCAGTGCGAAGCAAGGTTCTATTATCCGCGAAGGCATGAAAGTCGTGATTGCGGGTCGTCCTAACGCCGGAAAATCCAGCTTATTAAACGCCTTAGCCGGTAAAGAATCAGCTATCGTGACCGAAATTGCCGGAACAACACGGGATGTATTACGTGAACATATTCATTTAGATGGTATGCCACTACACATTATCGATACCGCAGGCCTGCGTGATACCACAGATACCGTAGAACAAATTGGTATTGAGCGCGCATGGAATGAAATTAATACTGCCGATCGCGTACTGTTTATGGTTGATGGCACCACAACTGCCGCCGTGGACCCGCATGATATTTGGCCAGATTTTGTCGATCGCCTGCCTTCTAATTTGGGCGTGACTGTGATTCGCAATAAAGCCGATCTCACGGGTGAAGACTTAATGATGACCGAAGAACAAGGTTATAGCGTCTACCGGATCTCGGCTAAAACAGGCTTAGGAGTTGAAGAATTAAAGCAACACTTGAAGTCACTCATGGGTTATCAAAGTAATCTCGAAGGTGGCTTTATCGCCCGTCGTCGCCACTTAGAAGCCCTTGAATTAGCCGCAGGACACCTGCAACTAGGTAAAGAACAGTTAGAGGTTTATTTAGCTGGAGAGTTACTGGCAGAGGAGCTGCGTATGTGCCAATTAGCATTATCAGAAATCACTGGCCGCTTCACTTCAGATGATTTACTTGGCAAGATTTTTAGTTCTTTCTGTATCGGAAAGTAATTAATATTAATCAGAATCCCCTATAAATCAGCCCATATAATATGGGCTGATTTTATCTAAGTAACCAATATTCCCATCCGCTAACTCCGGCTTAAGCTTGTCGGTAATGATCTTGCATCTGATAGGTTCTTGCATAAAGAGCAAATATCAATGCAGCGCAAATAGCAAAAACAGCAAAGAAAAACATTTGAAATGCGGTAATGCTAATGCCCGTTAAAGCGATTTGTTCAGTCACCGCAGGGCTTTTTACACTGACGTTCGCGAGCAATACCCATAAGTTACCGACGGTCACCGATAGTGTCCAAAAACTCATAATGGTGCCCTTCATCGCCTTAGGCGCTTGGCTATAGGCAAACTCTAATCCCGTAGAAGAGACTAAAACCTCACCAAACGTTAGCAAAGCATACGGTAGAATTTGCCAAAATATTGATAATACCGTTCCCCCATCCATCACTAATTGAATACTGCCAACGACTATCCAGCTCACACCTGTAATCGCAATTCCCGCTCCCATTTTACGCAAAGCCGTTAATCTAACTCCCATGCGCTCAATCGCCGGATAAAGCACAAAGTTATTAAACGGGATCAATATCATCACTAATAATGGATTCAACGCTTGCATCATGGCAGGTTCAAACCATTGCGGCTTAGACATGTCATTAGCTTGCAGTATCCAAGTTGACGCTTTTTGGTCGAACAAAGACCAAAAAGGTGTCACTAACGCAAACAATACTAAGATACGTAATACAGAACGTACCCCATCGACGGCGGTATCAGGGTGAATCCCTTTAGCTCGCTCGAGTTGTAATGCGGCGCCAGCGCCCACAAATCCCATCACTAACACTAAGGCGCTACATAACCCCGCAACTATGCCTAAAGTAGGAATATTCACTAAAGCATATGCTGCTGACATAATTCCGATTAAGGCTAATACCAAACCAATATTGGACTGGCCCACGACCTTAGTTAGTAACGCGGTACGGATCACAGGCAAAAAACCATGGGGGTTTTTAGGCTCGGGTGGCATATGCACATAACGTTTACGCCCTAACCAAAAGAACACAGTTGCAATAAACATCAACACACCGGGGATTCCAAATGCCACCGCTGCGCCATAATATTTCAACAATAACGGCATAGATAATGAGGCAAAAAAGGAACCAAAGTTAATCGTAAAATAAAATAGATCAAACGCTTTCTGCGCCAATGTTTTATTAGTTTGATCAAATTGATCTCCCATAAAAGAAGAAACCAACGGCTTAATCCCACCCGAACCGAGCGCAATTAAAAATAATCCCGTATAAAAACCTTGAATACTGTGTTCAAAAATAGCCAAAAATGCATGACCAACACAATAAATAAGGCTTAACCACAGGATAGTATTGTATTTACCAAAAAAACGATCGGCAATCCAACCACCGAGTAACGGAAAAAAGTACACACCAATGACAAAGGAATGGAACACATCCTTAGCCATAGTTCCACGCAGTTCTTCTGGAATAGATAACAAAAGTGCTGTCATCAAGAATGGGGTAAGAATATTCCGCATACCGTAAAAGCTAAAACGTTCACAAGCTTCACTGGCTATGATGTAAGGAATTTGCCGTGGCCACTGGGGCGCATTTACGGGTGTTGTCATGGATTATCCTATTATAATTATTTGATTTTAAATGAAATTAACTTTTTAAATATATTAATTATCTATCAAGAAGCTAAAAGTAACATGTAAGCGAAACCAACCTTATATAAAGGATGCAAAAACTGCAAAAATCACGTATTGCTTCTGTGGTCCTATCCACATTTCCTTTATGATGAACATAATAATAGCCATTCAGCTATCTATTTAATTGAAATTAGTTTTAAAAACAACAACACACTGAGAAATAATAATGGCAAAGATTGAAGTAATCGTTGGTACAACATTGGGCAGTGCAGAGTATGTTGCCGACGAAATGATGGCCCAATTAACGGAGCAAGGACACCAAGTTCAAGTTCATTTAACCCCGACATTGTGCGAAATAGACACCCATGCACTGTGGATTATCGTATCATCAACTCACGGAGCGGGTGATCTTCCAGATAATATTCAGCCTTTTTTCAACGAAATTACCGAGCAAAAACCGGATCTCAGCCAAGTCAACTTTGCCTTATGTGCAATTGGTGACTCAAGTTACGATACCTTTTGCCAAGGGCCTGAAAAATTAATTTCAGCGATTCAAGAGTGCGATGCAAAAGCCTTTGTGGATAAGATCCAGATCGATGTGCAACTCGATCCTGTACCAGAAGACCCAGCGCTTGCATGGTTAGCACAATGGCAACAGGATATTTAAGATCGCGTATTAGATAAGACCGCGATCTATGTACAGTTTAGATCATAGTTACCCACAATTTACTTATTTTAAGTATAAATCTGTGGATAACCTATTATTTAGATCTGATCAACCTCTGTACTATTCACACTCCGATCTGCTTAATGATCCACCTTGTGGATAAGTAGCCGATCTATCCCCATGTTTAATGCAGTTAGATCGCGAACAGATCACAGGTTCAAGATCGTGCTAAATCATGATTAATAAAGAGAATTAGGCTTATACACAGAAAATGGCGATCCTAATAGTAAACATAATAAGAAGATCTATATAAAGATCTTAAGATCTATTAGTCCGGATCAACTCGATCGAACAGCGTAAAATGATCATTCACCTATCGCAAAGCAAGTGCTAAAATATCCAGCTCGTACTGAGTCTTTTAGCAATTGAAGGTAGTGGCATGAATTTTCATGAACGGTTTGATGTTATTGTTGTTGGTGGTGGTCATGCCGGAACTGAAGCAGCATTAGCCGCAGCAAGAATGGGATCAAAAACATTATTACTAACGCACAATATTGATACGTTAGGGCAAATGTCATGTAATCCAGCGATCGGTGGTATTGGTAAAGGTCATTTAGTAAGAGAAATTGACGCCCTAGGCGGTGCAATGGCAATCGCAACCGATTATGCAGGGATCCAATTTAGAACCCTAAATTCAAGCAAAGGCCCTGCAGTACGAGCAACACGAGCACAAGCTGACCGTGCATTATATCGTCAAAAAATCCAAAATATATTACAAAACCAACCTAATTTACGTATTTTCCAACAAGCCGTTGATGACTTAATTGTTGAAAATAATCAAGTCGTTGGCGTAGTAACCCAAATGGGATTAGCCTTTGAATCACCGACAGTTGTACTGACAACTGGTACATTTTTAAGTGGTAAAATTCATATTGGTTTAGAAAACTACAGCGGTGGCCGTGCAGGCGATCCACCAGCTATTGCTTTAGCAAACCGTTTACGTGAATTACCGATTCGAGTGGGTCGCTTAAAAACAGGTACACCGCCACGTATCGATGCCAACACAATCGACTTTTCACAAATGGCTGAACAGAAAGGTGATTCTCCCTTACCTGTCATGTCATTTATGGGAGATGTCAGTCATCACCCAAAACAAATTTCTTGCTGGATCACTCATACCAATGAAAAAACCCATGAGATAATTCGTGGTGGTTTAGACAGAAGCCCTATGTATTCAGGGGTTATTGAAGGTATTGGTCCACGTTACTGCCCTTCGATTGAAGATAAAATCCATCGTTTTGCAGATAAATCTTCACATCAGATCTTCATAGAACCAGAAGGATTGAATACAAATGAGATCTATCCTAACGGGATCTCTACTAGCTTGCCTTTTGATGTGCAATTAAATTTAGTTCGTTCGATCCAAGGTATGGAAAACGCTGAGATCATGCGTCCTGGTTATGCGATTGAATATGATTACTTCGATCCTAGAGATCTAAAAAATTCATTAGAAACCAAAGCTATCAACGGGTTATTCTTCGCTGGCCAAATCAATGGTACAACAGGCTATGAAGAAGCTGCTGCGCAAGGTTTATTAGCCGGCATGAATGCATCACTGCAAGTGCAAGGCAAAGAAGCTTGGTGCCCACGTCGAGATGAAGCTTATTTGGGTGTTCTGGTCGACGATCTATCAACTTTAGGTACCAAAGAACCGTACCGTATGTTTACTAGCCGCGCGGAATATCGTTTGTTACTTCGTGAAGATAACGCTGATATTCGTTTAACGGCCAAAGGTCGCGAATTAGGTTTAGTCGATGACACCCGCTGGGCGGCATTTAGTGAAAAACTGGAATCTATTGAACTTGAGCTACAACGTTTACGCGCTCAATGGGTACATCCAAATTCGCCTTTGATCACTGCGTTAAACCCACACTTAAATACGCCGATCTCCCGTGAAGCGTCATTTGAAGAATTACTGCGTCGTCCTGAAATGGATTACAGCAAATTAATGCAGATCGAAGGTTTTGGTCCAGGACTTGAAGATCCGCAAGCGGCTGAGCAAGTACAGATCCAAGTAAAATACTCAGGCTATATTCAACGTCAGCAAGAAGAGATCAACAAAGCTGTACGTAATGAGAACACTGGCCTACCTTTGACGCTCGATTACAAAGAAGTACCAGGCTTATCGAACGAAGTGATTGCTAAGTTAAATAACCATAAACCAGAAACCATAGGTCAAGCGTCACGGATCTCTGGCGTTACTCCTGCGGCTATTTCAATTTTATTAGTCCATCTCAAAAAACGTGGCTTATTACGCAAGAGTGCGTAAAAGCTGTTTAATCGCTGGTTAGGACATAGAAGGGAAGCATTCAGGCTTCCCTTCATCGTTTTCGGGCTTCATAATAGCCTTCGCGTTCATAATTGTATCTTTGTTGAGGTTGCTCAGTGTTATCTGCCCAGTTAGAGGCTTATTTAGCCGAAATAAATCTGCCCGCAACCGTCGAGCAGAAAAAACAACTAATTGATTTTGTTGGCATGCTCAACAAATGGAATAAAGCCTATAACCTTACCGCGGTTAGAGATCCTGAAGCTATGTTAATTCGTCATATCATGGACAGCTTAGTGGTTTCAAAACATCTGCAAGGTGAGCGTTTTATCGATGTGGGTACTGGACCCGGGTTACCGGGCATCCCGTTAGCGATTATGAATCCAGATAAACAATTTGTGTTATTGGACAGCTTGGGTAAACGTATTCGTTTTCAAAAACAAGTGTCTTTTGAATTAAGTATTCATAACATCAGCTCAGTTGAAAGCCGCGTAGAAGCTTATCAGCCTGAGCAAAAGTTCGACGGTGTATTAAGTCGTGCATTTGCTTCAATCCAAGATATGCTGACTTGGTGCCATCATCTACCCGCTGAACATGGGCAGTTTTATGCCCTTAAAGGCCAGTTGAATGATGAAGAAATGCAACATATTCCGAATGGATTTGCAGTGAAAGAAGTTATCGATCTTAAAGTACCTAAACTCGACGAACAAAGACATTTATTGAAAATAATCAAAGAATAACAGGCTTGAAAGTGATGAATAAATTCATTTTTAAGCAAGGGCAATAAACCAGCATTTACATACAGGGTGATATTGTGGGTAAAGTAATTGCCGTGGCTAACCAGAAAGGTGGCGTAGGAAAAACAACTACTTGCGTTAACCTCGCCGCTTCGTTAGCAGCAACAAAACGTAAAGTATTATTGATCGATCTCGATCCCCAAGGTAATGCCACTATGGGGAGCGGCGTTGATAAATATGAAGTAGAAAATACCGCCTACGAATTACTGGTTGAAGACAAACCCTTCGACGAGCTCGTGATTAAAAATACTGCGGGTAAATATGATCTTATTGCCAGTAATGGTGATGTGACAGCAGCAGAAATAAAACTGATGGAGTTTTTTGCTCGCGAGGTGCGTTTACGCCATGCGCTAGCACCGATCAAAGATCAATATGATTATATCTTTATCGACTGCCCTCCTTCATTGAACATGCTGACGGTAAACGCTATGTCAGCTGCTGACTCAGTACTCGTGCCAATGCAGTGTGAATACTATGCCCTTGAAGGTTTAACGGCACTGATTGATACCATTACTAAGCTTGCCGCAATGGTCAATCCAGGACTTGGTATCGAAGGGATTTTACGTACTATGTATGATCCGCGTAATCGTTTATCTAATGATGTGTCCGATCAGCTAAAACAGCATTTTGGTGACAAGGTGTATCGTACTGTAATCCCGCGTAATGTCAGGTTGGCTGAAGCGCCGAGCTTTGGGGCTCCAGCAATGTATTACGATAAATCGAGTGCTGGTGCTAAGGCATATCTGGCACTTGCGGGTGAAATGATCCGTCGTTCAGAACAACAAACTCAGGCTAAGCAAGCGTAAAGGATCACCATGACGTTAAAGAAAAGAGGATTAGGCAAAGGGCTAGATGCCCTACTGAGTAACAGCCATGCCGCTAGTAAAAAACACACAGAAGAAGCTGATTTTGTAGAAAAAAAAGAAGAGCTTATCCATCTCGATTTAGACTTATTACAACCGGGTAAGTATCAACCGCGTAAAGATATGTCCCCTGAAGCGTTAGAAGAACTGGCGCACTCTATTCGCAATCAAGGCATTATTCAGCCCATCGTTGTGAGACAAGTGACCAATGATATGTATGAAATCATTGCTGGCGAACGTCGCTGGCGTGCAGCCCAACTTGCTGGTTTACATAAAATTCCCTGTATTGTAAAGCAAGTGCCCGATGAAACCGCGGTTGCTATCGCTTTGATTGAAAATATCCAGCGCGAAGACTTAAATGCCATGGAAGAAGCCATTGCATTGCAACGTTTGATGCAAGAATTTGAACTAACTCACCAACAGGTTGCCGATGTTGTGGGAAAATCGCGAGCGAGTGTATCTAACTTGTTGCGTTTAAACGGTTTAAATGAGCCGGTAAAACGATTACTTGAGTATGGCGATATTGATATGGGCCATGCACGCGCTTTGTTAGCTATTGAGGGAGAGGAACAAACCAATCTTGCGAGATTGGTGGCAGCTAAGGAGTTAACCGTTCGTGAAACTGAACGATTAATTAATCAAACCTTAAATCCGCCTAAACAAGCCGAAACTACGACTAAAGATCAAGATGTTTGTCGTTTAGAGCAGCAGTTAATTGAAAGATTAGGTGCCAAAGTTTCTATTGCTCACAGTAGTAAAGGAACTGGTAAAATTGTAATTAACTATCAGAATCTCGCTGAATTAGACGGGATTCTTAGCAAAATACATTAATGTCTGTAGATTAACTGTTTTTAATGTAAATTTGTGACATATGCAAATATTACATTTTACATGTTTGGTATGAGATAACATTAAAAGTGCTGTTTTTCCTCATCTCAAAGTTGCAATGAAGGCGTTAAACGGTATACTTTCGCAAGCTTTTTGTGCATCGAGTAAATACGGATATTTGTCATCCGGTCATCGAAACAAAAAGTAAGAATGCGGAGATGATGAATTGAGTAAGGTTTTAGCGCGTCGTGGCCGGTGGTCAGCCTATAAATTGGTGATGATGCAGGCGGCGGTCGCTGGGGGTGCTTCAATTCTCTTTTTCGCTGTGTGGGGAGTTCAGTTTGGCTATTCTGCATTAGCAGGTGGTTCAATCGCTGTACTCCCTAATTTTGTATTCGCAACCCTCGCTTTCTCCCATTCGGGGGCGAGTTCATCAGGAAAAGTCGTAAAATCATTTTTTCTGGGGGAAGCGATAAAGTTGCTGTTAACTATCGTATTATTTGCTTTAGTGTTTGGCACGCTAAAGGTGCTTTTTGCTCCTTTGTTTGCCTGTTACGCACTATGTCTCATAGTACCTTTTGCTGCTTCTTTATACTTCAAGCAAAATTAAGTGAGATTAATCATGGCGACAACTGGTGAAGTATTAAATGCTTCCGAGTACATCCAGCATCACCTGACTAATGCGAAAATGTGCTCTACCGATGGTGGAGTTGCTTTTAATAATGCATGTCAAGATGCTGGTTTTTGGACTTGGCACATTGACTCACTTTTGTTTTCAGCAGGTCTCGGGGTTTTGTTTTTATGGTTATTCTATAAAACAGGACAAAAAGCCACCACTGGTGTTCCAGGTAAATTTCAATGTTTTATTGAAATGTGCGTGGAAGGTGTCGATAAAATTGCAAAAGATTCTTTTCATGGTCGTAATGTAGTTATCGCTCCGTTAGCTCTAACAATTTTCGTCTGGGTTTTTTTGATGAATTTTATGGATCTAATCCCTATTGACTTTATACCTGAGGCCGCAAACAGATTTTTAGGTGTTCCTTATCTTAAGATTGTACCCACTACTGACTTGAACGTCACTTTAGGCTTGTCTCTAAGTGTGTTCGCGTTAATTGTGTTTTACAGCATCAAAGTTAAGGGGATTGGTGGGTTCGTTAAAGAACTTACTATGCAACCTTTCAATCATTGGGCACTGATTCCTGTTAACTTTATTTTGGAAACTGTGACCTTGATTGCTAAGCCCATTTCATTGGCGCTTCGTCTGTTTGGTAACCTGTATGCAGGTGAGTTAATTTTTATTCTGATTGCACTAATGCCTTGGTGGGCTCAGTTCGCACTTTCAGTGCCTTGGGCTATATTCCATATTTTAATTATAGTGCTTCAGGCCTTTATTTTCATGATGCTGACGATTGTTTATCTAAGCATGGCACATGAAGATCATTAATTTAATTAAGAAAATTAGATATTAATCGGAGATAAAATGGAAACTGTAATTAGTTTTACGGCAATCGCTGTTGCTATCATGATTGGCCTAGCTGCATTAGGTACTGGTATTGGCTTTGCTATCTTAGGTGGTAAGTTTTTAGAAGCTTCTGCTCGTCAACCTGAACTAGCTTCATCTTTACAGATTAAGATGTTCATCGTAGCGGGTCTTCTAGATGCGATCTCTATGATTGCAGTTGGTGTTGCATTATTCTTCGTATTTGCTAACCCATTCTTAGCTCAGTTCTTAGAGAACGTAGCTAAACTTGGCTAATTTTAGCACCCTGTAAGGAGTTGTCGTTATGAATATTAACGCTACCCTGCTAGGCCAAGCTATTTCTTTTGCGCTCTTTGTGTGGTTTTGCATTAAGTTCGTATGGCCGCCATTGATGAATGCGATCGAAGAGCGCCAGAAGAAAATTGCTGATGGTCTGGCTGATGCCGGCCGTGCTGCCAAAGATCTTGAGTTGGCTCAAGCAAAAGCGACTGAGCAACTAAAGGAAGCTAAGGTAACTGCTAATGAAATTATTGAGCAAGCTAATAAGCGTAAGTCTCAAATAGTAGAAGAAGCAAAGGCTGAAGCTGAAACTGAACGAGCTAAAATACTCGCTCAAGGTAAAGCTGAAATTGAGAACGAACGTAATCGCGTGAAAGATGACTTGCGTAAGCAAGTTGCTGTTTTGGCCATTATTGGTGCAGAAAAAATTCTTGAGCGTTCGATAGATCCTGCCATCCACAATGACATAGTTAATAAACTAGTCGCTGAAATTTGATAAGGGAGTTGAGTTATGGCTGAATTAACCACCATCGCTCGCCCTTACGCAAAGGCAGCTTTTGATTTTGCGGTTGAACAGAATGCAGTGGATAGCTGGGCAGAAATGCTTAAGTTTGCGGCGTTGGTAAGTGAAAACGAAACCATACAACCACTGCTAGCTGGCGCATTAGCCAGTAAGCAACTTGCAGACCTCTTTATTGGAGTGTGCGGTGAGCAAGTCAACGAGCAAGGTCATAATCTGATTAAGGTGATGGCTGAAAACGGTCGTTTAGTGATACTGCCTACAGTATCGCTACTTTTTGCTGAATACCGTAATGAGTTAGCAAAAGAAGTTGAAGCCGATGTGGTTTCTGCTACTGAGTTGAGTTCTGAGCAACAGCAGCAAATTAGTGTTTCTTTAGAGAAACGTCTCGCACGCAAAGTTAAGCTGAACTGCAGCATAGATGCATCGCTTATTGGCGGTGCCATTATTAAGACAGGTGATCTAGTCATTGATGGCTCGATACGCGGTAAGTTATCGCGCCTGTCTGATAAGCTACAGTCGTAATTGGGAGTTTAAGCATGCAACTGAATTCCACTGAAATCAGCGATCTGATTAAACAGCGGATCGAGCAGTTCAATGTTGTCAGCGAATCTCGTAACGAAGGTACTATCGTTGCGGTAAGTGACGGCATCATCCGTATCCACGGCTTAGCCGATGTGATGCAAGGTGAGATGATTGAACTGCCTGGTAACCGTTTTGCAATCGCGTTGAACCTTGAACGTGATTCTGTCGGTGCCGTAGTAATGGGTCCTTATGCTGATTTAGCAGAAGGCGTAAAAGTGAAAACAACTGGCCGTATTCTGGAAGTTCCAGTTGGTCGTGGTCTATTAGGCCGTGTTGTTAACACTCTAGGTGAGCCAATTGACGGAAAAGGACCTATCGATAACGATGGTTACTCGCCAATTGAAGTTATCGCACCTGGTGTTATTGAACGTCAGTCTGTTGATCAACCAGTACAAACTGGTTATAAAGCCGTTGATGCCATGATCCCTATTGGTCGTGGTCAACGTGAATTGATTATTGGCGACCGTCAAACTGGTAAAACAGCAATGGCGATCGACGCAATCATCAACCAGAAAGATTCTGGCATTAAATGTGTGTACGTCGCGATTGGCCAAAAAGCCTCTACTATCGCTAACGTAGTGCGCAAGCTAGAAGAACACGGTGCTTTGGCTAACACTATTGTTGTTGTTGCAACCGCTTCTGAAGCCGCTGCTCTACAATACTTAGCACCTTATTCTGGTTGTTCTATGGGTGAATACTTCCGCGACCGCGGTGAAGATTCTTTGATCGTATACGATGATTTGTCTAAGCAAGCAGTTGCTTATCGTCAAATTTCGTTACTGCTCAAGCGTCCACCAGGCCGTGAAGCTTATCCTGGTGACGTATTTTATCTACATTCTCGTTTATTAGAGCGAGCATCACGCGTTAACGTGATTTATGTAGAGAAGTTCACTAAAGGTGCTGTAACAGGTAAAACCGGTTCGTTAACCGCGTTACCTATTATTGAAACACAAGCGGGTGATGTATCTGCATTCGTACCGACCAACGTAATTTCAATTACTGATGGTCAGATCTTCCTTGAGACTGATTTGTTTAACTCAGGACTTCGTCCGGCAGTTAACCCTGGTATTTCTGTTTCTCGTGTTGGTGGTGCGGCTCAGACTAAGATCATCAAGAAACTGTCTGGTGGTATTCGTACCGCACTAGCACAGTATCGCGAGCTTGCTGCGTTCTCGCAATTTGCATCTGATCTTGATGATGCAACACGTGCTCAGCTTGAGCATGGCGTGCGTGTTACCGAACTGATGAAACAAAAGCAATATGCTCCAATGAGCGTAGCCGCTCAAGCTGTGTCTATTTTCTCAGCTGAAAAAGGTTACCTGAAGAGTGTTGCGCTAAACAAGGTCGGTAATTTCGAAGCCGCTTTGCTCTCGTTCATGAACAGCGAGCATGCTCCTTTAATGAAGCTTATTAATGATACTGGCGATTATAATGCTGATATCGAAGCTGAATTAAAAGCTGGCCTCGACAAGTTCGTAGCAACCCAAACCTGGTAACAATGATAGAGGTGTCTTAAGACACCTCAGGTCCAGATTGGAGAGTAGAGATGGCCGGCGCTAAAGAGATTAAAACCAAGATCGCGAGTGTTAAAAACACTCAGAAGATCACGTCCGCCATGGAAATGGTGGCAGCCAGCAAAATGCGCAGAGCGCAGGAACGCATGGTTGCAAGCCGTCCATACGCGGAAAGCATACGTAAGGTGATCGGTCACGTAGCGCAAGGTACTCTCGAGTATAAACACCCCTATTTAGAGGTGCGAGAGGCTAAGCGGGTTGGTTACATTGTAGTTGCAACCGACCGTGGCCTTTGTGGTGGTCTGAACGCTAACCTTTTTAAAAAGGTAGTGTTAGATATGAAAAACTGGAAAGACCAAGGTGTAGAATTTGAATTTTGCCCCATTGGCGCACGTAGTGTGCAGTTTTTCAAAAGCTTCGGTGGACAAGTGTCTGCTCACGCTTCAGGTTTAGGCGATGCCCCAAAGCTCGCTGACTTGATCGGGACAGTCAGTGTTATGTTAGAAGCTTACAACGAAGGCAAACTGGATCGTCTGTACATAGTATTCAACAAATTTGTGAACACTATGACCCAGACTCCTGTGATTGAGCAGCTGCTACCTTTGCCTAAATCAGAAGAAGAAGCAGCTAAATATCCTTGGGATTATATTTATGAGCCCGATCCAAAAACACTTTTGGATGCATTATTGGTTCGTTATATTGAGTCTCAGGTATATCAAGGTGTTGTTGAAAACGTTGCGTCAGAACAAGCTGCCCGTATGGTGGCAATGAAAGCTGCAACTGACAACGCTGGTGAGCTAATTAATGATTTGCAATTGGTCTATAACAAGGCCCGTCAGTCTGCTATTACGCAGGAACTGTCGGAAATTGTTTCTGGTGCCTCTGCGGTTTAGGTTAGGTAACGAATACAAGTTTTAGAGGATTAATCATGAGCACAGGTACTGTTGTCCAAGTGATTGGCGCGGTTGTGGACGTAGAGTTTCCACAAGATGCCGTACCTCAAGTCTATGACGCTCTGAAAATCGTAGGTGAAGGCCCTTGTAATGGTTTGGTGCTGGAAGTTCAGCAACAGCTAGGTGGTGGCGTAGTACGTACCATCGCTATGGGTTCTTCTGACGGTCTGCGTCGTGGTCTTGAAGTAGCAAACTCAGGTTCACCTATTTCTGTTCCGGTAGGGGTTGCAACCCTTGGCCGTATCATGAACGTATTAGGTGAGCCTATCGATGAAGCGGGTCCTATTGGTGAAGAAGAGCGTTATGAAATTCACCGTAAAGCCCCTTCATATGAAGATCAATCGAACTCTACTGAACTATTAGAAACAGGCATCAAGGTTATCGACCTTGTTTGTCCGTTTGCTAAAGGTGGTAAAGTCGGTTTGTTCGGTGGTGCGGGTGTTGGTAAAACAGTTAACATGATGGAACTGATTAACAACATCGCTAAAGCTCACTCGGGTCTTTCTGTATTCGCCGGTGTAGGTGAGCGTACTCGTGAAGGTAACGACTTCTACTACGAGATGAAAGATTCTGGCGTTCTCGACAAAGTGGCCATGGTTTATGGTCAGATGAACGAGCCACCAGGAAACCGTTTGCGCGTTGCACTGTCTGGTCTGACTATGGCAGAGAAGTTCCGTGATGAAGGTCGTGACGTACTGTTGTTTATTGACAACATCTACCGTTATACCTTAGCTGGTACTGAAGTATCTGCATTATTAGGGCGTATGCCTTCTGCGGTAGGTTACCAACCAACATTGGCTGAAGAGATGGGCGTTCTGCAAGAACGTATCACTTCAACTAAGTCTGGTTCTATTACCTCTGTACAAGCAGTATATGTACCTGCGGATGACTTGACCGATCCGTCACCAGCAACAACCTTCGCTCACTTAGATGCGACTGTTGTATTGTCACGTCAAATTGCTTCACTGGGTATTTATCCAGCGGTTGACCCATTGGATTCGACTTCACGTCAATTAGATCCATTGGTTGTTGGTCAAGAGCATTATGACGTTGCTAACGGCGTGCAAACTGTACTGCAACGTTACAAAGAGCTGAAAGATATTATTGCGATTCTGGGTATGGATGAATTGTCAGATGATGACAAGACTATGGTATTCCGTGCTCGTAAGATTGAACGCTTCTTGTCTCAGCCTTTCTTTGTAGCAGAAGTCTTTACTGGATCTCCTGGTAAGTACGTTTCTCTTAAAGACACCATCCGTGGCTTTAAAGGTATTTTGGAAGGTGAGTTTGATCACCTGCCAGAGCAAGCGTTCTACATGGTTGGCTCTATTGACGAAGTCATAGAGAAAGCTAACAAAAAAAAATAACTAAGTAGTATTACTTAGTTTTTTAAGGAGAACGGGATGGCAGCCATGACAGTACATCTTGATATTGTGAGTGCAGAAAGCAGTATTTTCAGCGGCCGTGTAGAGAGTTTACGAGTAACGGGTGTTGAAGGTGAGTTAGGTATTTTACCTGGTCACGCTCCTCTGCTAACGCAAATTAAGACTGGCATGGCGCGCATTGTCAAACAAGGCGGCAATGAAGAAGTGTTTTATCTTTCAGGTGGTTTACTGGAAGTACAACCTTCTTCAGTTTCTATATTGTCTGATGTGGTTATGCGTGCCAAAGATATTGATGAGCAAGCGGCATTAGAAGCTAAGCGTCGTGCAGAAGCCCATATGGTAACTGCTGGTGCTGACTTTAATTATGACGCAGCTATGGTTGAGTTAGCGAAAGCAATGGCTCAATTACGTGTTGTTGAAACCATCAAGAAAAACATTGCCAGATAAGGTTATTGTTTGTGAAAAGAGGCGACCATAAGGTCGCCTTTTTTGTACGTAAAATTACAGTACTACACATATTGCATGTGTTGATTTATCCATCTGACTATCCACTTCGCTTTTAAATGTACTTTCCGTTAAAATTGCGACACAAAATAGACCTTAGTTTTTTCACCCTCTTGGGTATTTGTTCAAGGATATGGTAATGGCATTAAATGTAGTGATCTTAGCGGCTGGTAAGGGAACACGGATGCGCTCAGATCTTCCTAAGGTTTTACATCCTATTGCGCATAAAAGTATGGTGCAGCATGTTATCGATACGGCTAAAAGCTTAGGTTGCGATACGATCCAACTAGTCTATGGTTACGGTGCCGACAAACTACAAGCCGCGCTCGGTGAGCAGGATGTGCAGTGGGTATTACAGGATGAGCAGTTAGGTACTGGCCATGCGGTGGCGCAGGCAAATCCCAATATCAATGATGATGATACAGTGCTTATTCTTTACGGTGATGTACCGCTGATCCAGCAATCAACATTAACTGCCTTATTGGCAGCACGACCTGAAAACGGTGTGGCTGTGTTAACGGTGAATCTAGCTAACCCTATAGGTTATGGCCGTATTGTTCGTGAGCATGGCAAGGTTATTGGAATTATTGAACAGAAAGATGCCAGCGCTGAACAGCTACTCATTAATGAAGTTAATACCGGCATTATGGCGGTTCCAGGTAAGCAGCTCAAAGGCTGGCTTAGCCGCTTGTCGAATAATAATGCCCAAGGCGAATATTATCTAACCGATATTATTGCTATGGCAAAAAACGATGGTGTGGATATTGATACTGCCCAGCCACAATCCGCAGTAGAAGTCGAAGGCGCCAATAACCGTGTGCAATTAGCGCAGCTCGAACGTGCTTACCAAGCCCGTGAAGCGGAAAAACTCATGTTGGCAGGGGCGAACCTTCGCGACCCAAACCGTATCGATATCCGTGGTGAAGTCACCGTCGGTATGGATGTGATGATCGATGTGAACGTCATATTTGAAGGCAAAGTGACCTTAGGTAATAACGTTACTATTGGTGCTGGTGCGATTTTAATTGATTGCGAGATTGCCGATAACGCTGAAATCAAACCTTACTCTATTATCGAAGGTGCGAAACTTGGTGTTGCAGCCAGTGCTGGTCCCTTTGCTCGTTTGCGCCCGGGCGCTGAACTTAAACAAGATGCGCATATCGGTAATTTTGTTGAAGTGAAGAAAGCGATTATAGGTGTGGGCTCTAAGGCTGGACACTTAGCTTATTTAGGCGATGCGATTATAGGTGATGGCGTGAATATTGGTGCGGGTACTATTACCTGTAACTATGATGGCGCCAATAAACATCTTACTGTGATTGAGGACAATGTTTTTGTTGGCTCTGATACTCAGCTGGTGGCTCCGGTCACTATTGGTAAGGGGGCAACCTTAGGTGCAGGTTCTACCATTACCCGTGATGTGGCTGAAAACGAATTAGTGATCACCCGCGTTAAACAAAAACACCTTACGGGTTGGCAACGTCCAGTCAAAATTAAAAAATAACCTTATAAAACTGATTCCCGAAAAAGCGGCTATATGCCGCTTTATTGTTGTTTAGCATTAATTGCTATGTTTTAAGGTTTGATTAATGAAGTGGTGCTGTTGTTTTTCGATAATTTAGAGATATATCACACGCGATTGTAAATTCATGTAAAGAACTTTAAATAAAAACACTTCTCATTTATATTGCCTGCAATTTATAAGACTTGAGGTGTTGGCAATGATATTTAAGTATTCAGGTGTAGGTTTAGCAGTATGGGCGGCACTCAGTGCTATGCCTGTTTTGGCAGAAGATGCCGCTGCAGATAAAAATCTTAAAGAAGAAAATATTGAGCGTATTAATGTCACTGGCCGTACTTTTAATGATTATAAAGTCGGTACAGCCTCAGGTGCTATGCGCGGTGATATTGATTTAATGGACACGCCACAGTCAGTCAATGTTATTCCTGACTTTGTGACCGATGAACAGCTTGCCACTAACCTAGCTGAAGTGTTGGTTAATGATTCAAGTGTTACTGCGGGCACGACCCGTTGGAACCGTCAAGTTTTTAGTATCCGCGGCTTTGAATTAGATTCTGGCAATGGTTACCTCATTAATGGCCATCAACAATGGTCTCACTATGTACAACCTATCGAAACCTTGCAGCAAGTCGAAGTATTAAAAGGCCCTTCAAGCATGTTGTATGGTCAATCTGGCCCTGGCGGTTTAGTGAACATGGTCACTAAAAAGCCAACCTATGATTCTATGCTCGATTTAGGTTTTGATACCGATGGTTATGGTTCTACTCGTGCTCAATTAGATGCGGGTGGTAGTTTAAATGAAGCGCAAAGCATTCGTTACCGTACGGTATTAGTTAAGCAAGATACAAAATACTGGCGTGAATATTCCGCTAATGACGAGAATCAAGAGCGCGACCGTTGGTTAGGCTATCTCAATATGGAATTTGACCTAAGCGATGATGTATTGCTGTCGGTTAAATACGATCATACTCAAGATAAAGCCGGTATTGATGCGGGTGGTTGGTTAGATAAACAAGGCAATGTTGTTGGCAATCGTAAAACCGTTTGGGATGCACCTTGGGCCTTTACCGATAATACCGTGTCGAACTTAGGTGCCGATCTAACTTGGCACATGAGTGACAACTGGAAAGTTAAAGGTGGTTATAACGAACAACAGTTTGATCGCCAGCGCTTTGATTCTGCTCCGCAATATACCGTTGATCCGTTTACCAAAGGTTATAGCATTAAACCATTTGACCGTTACGATGATTGGCAGCATAAAACTGCTTACGTTGATTTCACGGGTGAATTTACTTTGGCAGGAATGGATCATCAACTGCTGATAGGCGCTAACTATTTAGATTATTTCTATCAACAGCAAATTCAACGTGGTGCTACCCAAATTGTAACGCCAGGCCAGCCTGTTGTTAAACCAGATCTGGATTATCACTCAAAACCTAAAGGCGATGCGAGTACCTATAAGTATTATGGTTTCTATCTGCAGGATTTAATGACGCTCAATGAGCAATGGAAACTGCTTGCTGGCGTACGTTACGACGAACAGAAAAAAGATGGTGAAGGTGAAAACAGTTATGCCGTGTCGCCTAAGTTTGGCGTGATTTACTCGCCAATGGCTAATGGCAATATCTACGTTAACTATTCAAAAAGTTTCACTCCGCAAGGTGCTGTTAATAACGAGTTCGATGTCAATAACGATCTAAACTTAAAGCCTGAATACGGTATTCAGTATGAAGTGGGTACTAAGTGGGAATTGTTTGATGATAGATTGCTGTTTACCGCAGCAGTGTTTGATATCACATTAGAAAACATCACTATTTCAGAAAAATTATCCTCACCCATAGGTGATTATACTGACATCACAACTCAAGGTGGCGAGCAAAAACACCGTGGTTTTGAAATGGGTGCTCAAGGTCAGTTAGGTGATAGTTGGTTTGTTACCTCATCAATGATGTATTTAGATGCTGAAT
Organism: Shewanella sp. MF08487; assembly: GCF_050848685.1. Taxonomy (NCBI): domain Bacteria; kingdom Pseudomonadati; phylum Pseudomonadota; class Gammaproteobacteria; order Alteromonadales; family Shewanellaceae; genus Shewanella; species Shewanella sp. MF08487. The sequence goes on along the minus strand of NZ_JBOZPB010000026.1, from coordinate 604 downwards.
ATCAAACGGGTGATGCCCGAGAAGGTAAAACACCTATTGATGCCCCTGAGTGGTCAGCCAATATCTGGACCCGTTATGAGTTATCTGATGCATTAGCCTTTAACTTTGGTGCCATTTATGTCGGTGAACGTTTTGCTGATTTGGATAACACTATCACCAAAGACGGTTATGTGCGTTTTGATATCGGTGCGGCATACACTATGGATATCATGGGTAAAGATGTGAGCCTTCGTGCCAACGTTAGAAACTTATTCGACACTGACTATATTGATGGTGGCCAATACAACATGGTCACTATCGGCCAAGATCGTAACTTTAGTGTCGCTGTTGAAGCCAAGTTCTAATATTTATTAAGGTTTGATTTTGTAAAGGCAGCTTCCCGTAGTGGAAACTGCCTTTTTTATTCGTGTTAATCTGTAATCACTGGATTCTACACCTCAAAAAACACTCGGTTCTGCGAGAAAGATCGTTTCAAAAAACTAGGGTCTGTTGATCTTTCGAGAGTGATTTTTAGACAGCATGACAAGACGTTATAATTTGCTTCGCCAAAAGTAACCATAACCTCAAGCCATGCCAAGACTTATGCTAACCGATGAACGCTGGG
>NZ_JBOZPB010000025.1:0-70301 GCF_050848685.1 Shewanella sp. MF08487 | reverse complement strand
TTATATTATTGGCTATTACAGCCAAGTCAGGCCACATCATTATAATGCAGGATTAAGCCCAAATGAATCAGAGCGAAGATTTTGGGAAGATTCTAAAACCGTGGCCAAATTTAGTTGACCACTTCACTTGGGGATATTGTTCCACCGCTAATAGCCACACGGCTAGATCGCATTTGTTTCGATTGCTTTGACTTAATTACACCTATAACAATAAACGAAGGTAACTTCGTATAAATGTACGTGCCTTGTGAGTTACCCACAATATCCATGGCAATAGCACGAAGGAAATACCGATTGATGTTTGTTGGAAGATTATCGAAATTTGTTGACTCAATAACATCAAGAGGAAATATGTGTTGCTCAAATTCGTATAAGTTTGAAGATTTACCAAGTAAGAAGTTGGCTAACCCCTCTTCAGCTTTTGCCAACATTTCTAGGTATTCTTGCGGTTTAGTTTCATGGCTATTTTTGCTGCGAACATAAGTAAGTGTTCGCCAAGACAAAGAGGCTGCAAATTTTGACAACCAATTTCCATACACTGCTACTAAACTCGAGTTTTTCATATAAGGGTGGAATATTTTAACCGAAAAAGTTCTTTCCCATGTTGAAAATAAATCTTCGCAAGCTCCACATAACCAATATTCTTTGGCTATATCTTGCTGTCGTTTACTTACTTGATTTCCATCTCTTAAATAACCCGTAATTGAAGTCTTCTTAAGCCACTGTCCTATAAATTTTGGAATAAAATGACTCAACTCAAGCTTCGCTTCTTGATTACATAATTTGCAAACGCCATGCATATAAAAAAGACCTCCATTAAGATAACCTTTGAATAGTATGCATGCTCGCTTACCTCATTAGAGCAGGAAAGCGTGCATCGTTAACTATTTGTATCAAAATAAATTAATCAGATTTCTATCACTTTCCTTACATAACAATCTATCAGACAGAATATCCCATGTGCGAGTTACAAACCTATCATATATTGCAATAGGATCATGCCAACTAAGATAGATAGTTCTGTCTGACATTAGGCTTAAGAGAATGCTCTAGGTAACAGGGTACTATGCAGTTAGCCAGATTAAGCACTGGCATGGAAGTGACCGTTGACGGCATGGATGCCGTCGTCGAGCCTATAGGGATATATCTACGGCGAGTCACTGGAATGACAGTGCTTAATCATTACTAGTCACAGAACAAGTATGATGCTGAGTTAACGATCTACTAATCCACACCCTGACTCAATCAACGCCAGCTTTTGACTACGGCTCAGCTTTTTAACTGCAATCTCACGGCGCAGTGCATCGCCCTGACAGCCAACCTGCTCTTGATACATCAAGGTTAACGGACCTTTACCGCGCAAATACTTAGCAGATTTTGTACTACCAGACTGATGCTCGCTAAAGCGCCTTGCTACATCAGTGGTGACGCCTGTGTATAAATGCCCGTTGGCGCAGCGGACGACATACAAGTACCAGAGGGATGCTGACTTTATGGGTGTAGGCTTCAGAGGTGCAGAATTTAATGGTGCGGGATTCAGCGCTTCTTTAGTCACGCCATCTTTGGTAGCCACAACGCTGGTCACTGGGGCAGATGTGTCTGCCACCAGTGACTCATGTTGCTGTACAACTTCTTTGTCAGTATTGCCTAGGCTATCGGCTGATTCGGTCACTTACGAATGACCTACTTTGCCATACCTAACAGACTTAAGAAGAACGCATATTCTTGGGCTGTGTCTTGGTATTGGCGATAACGACCACTCTTACCACCGTGGCCGGCTTCCATATCCACGTTAAGTAACAAGACTTTATCGTCGCTCTTGTACCATTGGTTTTTAACATCGCGCAGTTTAGCGACCCACTTGGCGGGTTCAAAATACTGCACCTGTGAATCATGCAAACCCGTCGTCACTAACATGTGTGGGTATTCTTGCTCGGTGACATTGTCGTAGGGCGAGTAACTCAGCATGTAATCGAAATAGGTTTTCTCGTTCGGATTGCCCCACTCATCGTACTCATTGGTCGTCAGCGGAATCGACTCGTCCAGCATAGTGGTCACCACATCAACAAAAGGCACATGGGCTGCAAGGGCGAAATACTTATCCGGAGCTTGGTTAGCAATCGCGCCCATTAGCAAACCGCCCGCGCTGCCGCCTGAGGCGACGACCTTGTTTTTATCGCCATAACCTTGTGCCGTTAATGCCGTCGTTACATCGATAAAATCATTGAAGGTATTTTGTTTATTCAACAGCTTACCGTCGTCATACCAAGGGCGACCGAGCATTTCTGAGCCGCGCACGTGAGCGATGGCATACACAAAGCCACGATCGAGCAGACTAATAACGGATGAAGAAAAATCGGGTTCCACTGTGTAACCGTAAGATCCATAACCATATTGATACAGAGGGTTAGTGCCATCTTTCTTGAATTTATCTTTACGATACACCAAAGAAACGGGCACCTTTACGCCATCACGGGCGGTGATAAACACCCGCTCGGCACGATATTGGCTGGCATCGAAGCCGCCTAAGACTTGATCTTGTTTCAATAAATCACGTCTATCGGGATTCACCAGCGAATATTCGTATACGGCTTCTGGCGTTGTCAGGCTAGAGTAGAAAATTCGTAACTTATTGCTGTCTTGCTGGGCATTAACATCTAAACCCATCACATAGGCAGGTTCATCAAAGCTCAACTCGAAGGACTTTTGACCATTGAATGGCATCACTTTAATTCGCGTTAGGCCATTTTCACGGGTCTGAATGATCAGATAATCCTTGAGCACTAACTCGTCTTCGATACGGGCATTGGGATTATGCGCAACCACTTCTTGCCACTTAGATTTGTCCGCCGCATCTTTAATGGCGACCTTCATCAAACGGAAGTTTGTCGCCTGCCAGTTGGTGAGAATGTAATAAGTATCACCCAGCTTAGACACGCTGTATTCGTGACCTTCTTCCCGCGCTAATACTGGCTTGAATAAACCCAGAGGTTCGCTGGCATCGAGCACCGACACTTCGCTGGTCGTGGTGTTTTCTTGGAACAACACAATTTGCGACTCATCTAAGGTTTTGCCCAATGAAATATAAAAAGAATCGTCTTGTTCTTCATACACTAAGACATCGCTCGACTGCTTAGTGCCTAGCTCATGGCGATACACTTGGTAGCCCAGCAAGGTTTTTAGATCTTTGGCGATATAAAATACATGCCTATTATCGTTCGCCCACACTACGCGGCCTTCGGTATTTTCAAGCACGTCGGTGATCATGTCGCCCGAAGCCAAGTCTTTAAAATAGATGTGATATACACGGCGGCTTAATACATCTTCGCCAAAGGCCAACATGGTTTCATCTGGGCTCACACTCGCGCCGCCTAAGCCATAAAACTCATGGCCCTTAGCTCGCTCATTTACATCCAGCATCACTTGCTCAACGCCATCGGCACCCTTACGGCTGATTAACGGATATTCGCCGCCTTCTTTATAACGACTGTAATAGCTGTGCTGGTGCCATTGGTACGGCACGCTCGACTCATCGGCGACTAAACGCTCAGTTAACTCTTTAAAAAGGCCATCTTGCAACGGCTTTAAGGGTTTGAAATAAGCCGCGGTATAGCGATTCTCAGCGTTGAGATAGGCCAACACTTTAGGATCTTTGCGCTCATCATCACGCAGCCAATAGTAATCATCGGTACGCGTTACGCCATGCAAGGTCATCACATGGGGAATTTTTTCAGCAACTGGGGCGGGTACTTGCCCTTTGGAGGTCGAACAAGCGGATAACAACATGGCAATACCTAAAGTGAGTAGCAGAGATCGCATTTATACGTCCTTGTGACGTCCATAACGACCGTCGCAGAATGCAACGGCAAGTCAATTAGCTTATGTGTTCAGTATGATAGTGGTCAGGTGTGCACTAGCGCAAACATTGAACGCGAGAAGTTGCCATTCACGGTAAATAAGAGCAACATAACCGCGTTTTTGAGCGCAAATGGCTCAAAAGCAAATTCTCAGGGCGGGGTGAAACTCCCCACCGGCGGTAAATGGGTAACGCTAAGTGATTATTTTGCTGAGCGACACCCAAAGCCCGCGAGCGCCCGAAATCACTTTCGGGGTCAGCAGATCTGGTGCCTTAGATTTTGCCTAGTGCAAAACTGACTATTCCAGAGCCGACGGTAATGGACTGTTTGCTTTAATGGCGACAGTGCTGAGTCCGGATGGAAGAGAATGTAAGACAACACCTTGCGGTATTTAAGTGCAACGCGCTGATGTATTGCAGTGTTAGCCTCATGTTTTGCAATAACTTCACCCCTAGTGAAGTGATATTGCTACAGCAAAATCGAACCATTGGGTTTGATTACGTTGTATTTCTGCACGCCCTGATTCTGGATATTCCAATGTCGTATTTTTTAAGGATATTAACCATGAATCAGTCTTTACTTGCTCCTTTTGGTACTGCTATCGAACGCGTTGAAGCGGGTCTTAATGCCCTGCGTCAAGGCCAAGGTGTGTTAGTTGTCGATGACGAAGATAGAGAAAACGAAGGCGATTTAATTTTCGCTGCCGAGACACTAACGAACGCCCAAATGGCCATGCTCATCCGTGAATGTAGCGGTATTGTTTGCCTGTGTTTACCCGATGAAAAAATCAAAGCCCTCGAACTGCCTGCTATGGTCGAGCACAACTCGAGCCAATACGGAACGGCATTTACTGTGAGCATTGAAGCAACTGTCGGTGTAACGACTGGGGTTTCTGCCGCTGACCGCGTGACCACCATTAAAGCCGCGATTGCCGACAACGCTAAACCAAGCGATCTCGCTCGCCCTGGCCATGTGTATCCACTTCGTGCCCAACCGGGCGGTGTATTTACTCGCCGCGGCCACACCGAAGGTACTGTCGATTTAGTGCAACTCGCAGGTTTAAAACCTGCTGGGGTATTGTGTGAAGTCACTAATTCCGATGGCACTATGGCGCGCTTACCTGAAATTATTGCCTTCGGTGCACTGCACAACATACCCGTACTGACCATTGAAGATATCGTCGTTTATCGTAAGTCGTTACTGGCGAATGTAGGTTAAGTGAGGTGACAACATCCTCACTTTAGTGATGTTGACTGACCAAAAAAAGGACGTTTAGCTGCGGCAAGCGTCCTTTTTGTTTTATCGAAAAAGGCAGCGTACACACGTTCATCCCATCATTTTCGCTACTGTAAAATGTGCCGCACTAAAGAATTAGAATTAGGCTCTGAGCCAAAGCGAGGGTAAAAACTGGCTGGCATATCACATAAACTCGCATGCAGATCATAGCCATCCTTAATCACCATGGCATAATGCGACTCAATAACCTCAAAATTCAGGTTCAGTATGTTGAGGCCACTTGGGTACGCACCCGAGTCAGATACAAATTATCCCGCGTCATCATGACCCATTGCATATAAGGTAGACCCTATGTCCGTAAAAGCCGATCCTTGTTCGCAACCTAGCTTAATGCATCCAGATCAAGCTATTCCCCTGTTGCTCGAACAAGTGAGCCCTGTTTCAGACACTGAAGTTGTGTTACTTCCCCATGCCCTTGGCCGCGTACTTGCCGAAGATTTAGCTTCTTGCATCGATCTGCCACCATTCGACAATTCGTCTATGGACGGTTACGCCCTGCGCTTTGCCGACTTAAATACGCAAACGAATCAAACCTCATTGCGACTCATCGGCAGTTCATTTGCCGGTCATGGTTTTCAAGGCGAAGCTAAACCCAATACCTGCGTGCGGATCATGACGGGCGCGCCATTACCTGTCGGTTATGACACAGTGCAAATGCAAGAAGAAGCCGAAGTAGACGGTGAGATTGTGCATATTCGTCACCCTAAAGCGCAAGGCGCTAATGTGCGTTGTCGCGGTGAGGAACTGACCCAAGGCACTAAGGTGCTCAATGCGGGCATTCAAATCGGCGCCGCTGAACTGGGCGTACTTGCGACCATTGGCGCTAGCCAAGTACGAGTGTACCGTCAGCTTAAAGTGGCCTTTTTCTCTACCGGTGATGAACTGCGCCCAGTTGGCAGTGAATTAGCTCCGGGGCAAATTTACGATTCAAACCGCTATTCAATCCAAGGCTTACTCAAACGTGCCAATGTCGAATGGTTAGATTTAGGCGTCATCGCCGACGATCCGGAAGCGATACGGCAGGCATTTCGCCATGCTGCCAGCCAAGCAGATATGGTATTAACCTCAGGCGGCGTTTCCGTCGGCGAAGCCGATTTTACTAAGCAAGTTCTCGATGAAGAAGGCCAAATCACCTTCTGGAAATTGGCAATTAAACCGGGCAAACCCTTTGCCATGGGAAAAATAGGTAAGGCGGTGTTCTGTGGTTTACCCGGCAATCCCGTGTCATCTATGGTGACGTTTTATAAACTTGTTTGGCCAATACTTCAAAAGATGCAAGGCTTAACCCCTGTCGCACCTCTAATGTTAAATGCCACACTCAGCACGCCAATACGTAAAAGCCCAGGCCGCGTCGAATATCAACGGGGTATTTTAAGCCGCAATACACAAGGTGAGCTCGAAGTTGCCATTACCGGTAGCCAAGGTTCAGGCATGTTGACCTCAATGAGCCTAGCAAACTGTTTTGTGTTATTAGAGCAATTTCAAGGTGATACCGCCGCTGGCACTCAAGTGACGGTTGAACCCTTTAACAGCGTACTGTGCTAGGAAAATCTCGATGAATGTTTCAAAAGATATTCTTAGCGACAGCGAGCTATTGCGGTACAGCCGCCAGATTTCCATTAAAGCCATGGATATCGACGGTCAAGAATGCTTAAAAACAGCAAAAGTGTTGATGATAGGCGCAGGCGGTTTAGGCTGCGCCGCCAGCCAGTACCTAACCGTTGCTGGTATTGGCGAACTGACCTTAGTGGATTTTGATCGAGTCGAACTGTCGAATCTACAACGCCAAGTGCTGCATCAAGATAGCAATATCGGTCAGCCGAAGGTTGAATCGGCTAAGCAAAGTCTCAGTCAACTGAACCCCTATATCAAAATCAATACTATTGATGCCGTGTTAGATGACCATGAGATTGATGCACTCGTTGCCAAGCACCATTTGGTACTCGACTGCACCGATAATGTCAGCGTGCGCGAACAGCTTAATCTCAGCTGTTTTAAGCATAAAATTCCTTTAGTATCCGCCGCCGCGATTCGTATGGAAGGCATGATCACCGTATTTGACTACCACAACGAAACGCCTTGTTATCATTGCTTTAGTGCCTTGTTTGGTGAACAACAACTCAGTTGTGTCGAATCAGGTATTCTCGCGCCAGTGGTCGGCATGATAGGTTGCTTGCAAGCGATTGAAGCCATCAAAGTGATCACTGGCATGGGTAAAACCTTAGCGGGACGTATTTTGATGATCGATGCGATGACCATGGAGTTTCGCGAGATGAAATTACCAAAACAGAACCGCTGTAAAGTCTGCGGTGCGCAGGATGCGAATACTTAAAAAACTTATACGCGACGTTAGAGAGGCTAACTCACTAACAATAATAAGGAAATTAAAGGAAACCTATGGACTCTGAAAATAGTGTATTTGATCGCGTAACCACTGACGGCACTCTCGTTGGCGCGGGTATTTATAATCTCGTTATTGGCCTTACGCTGATTTGGGGATTTGCCGTTAACTATTGGATGGTCACCAATATCGACCCAGAAGCGATTGCCAGCATTAATTCGTGGGTGTTCTTTATCGGCTATTTTGCCTGTTGTTTTCTGGGGATTTATCTGTTTCAAAAATCGAGTAATCCACTCGTCAGTTTTATTGGTTATAACTTTGTGGTCGTGCCCTTCGGTTTGATTATCAATATGGTGGTCAGTCAATACGACCCTGAATTAGTAACTGAAGCCATTCGCATTACAGGCTTAGTGACTATTGCCATGATGTGTTTAGGTACGCTTTTCCCTGCGTTTTTCCAGAAAATTGTGGGCGCACTGACTATCGCCTTGTTGCTCGTTATTGTTGTCGAACTGATTGAAGTGTTTGTGTTTAATACTCATCACGGCATTTTAGATTGGATAGTGGTGCTTATTTTTTGCGGTTATATTGGTTACGACTGGGGACGGGCGAATCAAATCCCCAAAACTATAGATAATGCTATCGATAGCGCAGCCGCTTTATATATGGATATCATCAACTTATTTCTACGGATCCTGCGAATTTTAGGCCGCAAGTAAGCAAGACAATGAGTCAAAGGCTGTTTATGAAGTTCAGATTAACGTTTGTGACCACCCTGCTATTGGGTGTGGTATTAGTGGGTTGTGGTGAAGCCAAACAACCTGCTGCGAAAGTGAGCATAGCCAATCCCGCTTCAGAGTATTGCATCTCCCTCAATGGCAGCTTAGCAATTGAGATGACTACTGAAGGCGAACATGGCGTCTGTACCTTGCCCAATGGCGAAACCATTGAAGAGTGGGTGTTATTTCGCCGCGATCACAAGGCAGAAAAACCACAATAAAGAGTATTTTTAACTTGATGGCAAAACAGGCGCTTATGCGCCTGTTTTGCCATTTTAAATCAAAGCTTAACGAACTAACTGTTCACAGCGCCAGATTTTGCGCTTAGCTGCTGACTGGAAACTCCACGCTAAAACCCGCGTAATTTTATTGCCTTGCTGCATTTCAATCGTTTTCACAGTATCGACTTTCAACTGCGCTAAGGCTTGATAACAAGGTTTCAGGTTTTCCTTCTTCGATACTAGGCTAGTGAACCACAGGCATTGTTCAGCAAACGCTTGGCTTTCACGGATCATCGTCGCCAAGAACTGCAGTTCACCGCCTTGGCACCAAAGCTCTGCCGCTTGGCCACCGAAATTCAACCTAGGTTCAGTCTTTACCGCGCTACGACGATTAAGCTGTAGATTGTTAACCTTACGTTTTGTCCCCTCATTGGCCTCAGCCATAGAGGCATGAAAGGGTGGGTTACACAGCGTTAACTCAAAACGTTCTTCGGTTTGAATAATGCCCTTAAAAACAGCCTTTTCATTCGGCTGTAATCTTAATTGTAAACGCCCCTGCAATGGCGGATTAAGCTCGATAATACGTTGCACATTGCTAAGGGAATCAGCATTGATATCCGTGGCGACAAATTGCCAGCCGTATACTTGGCTACCCAGTATCGGATAAATACCATTCGCGCCAGTGCCAATATCTAATACCCGTACTTTATCCATAGCGCATGATTTATCGCCTTCGGCTAAGAGATCGGCTACATAATGTAAATAATCGACTCGACCAGGAATAGGGGGACATAAAGCTCCCGCAGGAATATCCCAAAATTCAATCCTATAGTGGTGTTTAAGCAAGGCGGTATTGAGCGTTTTAACCGCCTGAGGGTCGGCAAAATCTATTGATAAAGCGCCATAGGCGGTGGGCCGAACAAAGGTTTTTAGTTTAGGCAATGCGTTTATCAGCGCCGGAAAATCATAACCGTGCAAATGGGCATTACGCGGATGTAGAGTTTTTTTGATTTCGGCACTGGGTCGGTTTTTCATTAGCGCCTTACTCACCTTTGCCTTGGCGCCAGCCTTCTTTGTTCTGTTGGTTTTGGTATTTATTGGGCTAGCGGCGATTTTGACAGGCGCTGAAGCAGTAGGTTTTACGGCAGGTTTTGACATAGTCACTCTTGTAGCGCAGTGGGTGTAATGCAGTGGGCCGACATACGTCAGCCCTTAAAATGGAGCAGTAAATTAATCGTACAAATAAGAGGTAAACAGTAAGTTGACTATCAATGGCTTACCCGCCTCTTGAGTGATCAAATTATTGACGATGTCGAAGCATTCACGGCGAATCTCTTCACGTCCTATCAGTGATTTCACTTTGTCTTCCGATTGGTTACCTAACACTTCAACAATGGCGGCGCGCAATAGCGGATCATGTCGCTCAATAGTAATGAGGTCGTCGGGACTTTTAACCATCAATTCAATGCTGATTTTAACAAATCCTAGTTTCTTACGATTTGAAATGTAATTGGTGACGATTTCTGGGTCAAAAGCATAGTAAGCATACTCAGGTGCGGTCGCGGCAGCGGTATCTGCAGGCGCCACTTCTTTCTCATCGGCGGCGTAAACACTAAAAATACCAGTGAATAAAATCAGACAAGTTGAGAGTAATTTTTTCATAGCGACTTATGGCCCCTAAAACAATAATGGTAATGGAAGAAACTTCCCAATCTATCTGCTCGCGCCATGACATGCTAAACTGCCGACGTTTGCTTATATTGTAACGAGTATTTAATGAATGTGACTAGCTTAAGCTTCCCTTATGGTGAATCTATTCAATGGTTTTGTGCCGATAGCGCCAACAAACTCCCTCTTTCACCCTTAAAAGAATGGTTGATCGCCACTGGCAGCCTAACGCAAAAACTCAAAACCTGCTGTACTGAATTTGAGGTCAAAGTCTTAGGTGAAGGGCACTATGCGCCATTAAATGGTGAATATCCTCAACAGGGGTCAGTCTGGATCCGCGAAGTATTGCTCTGCCTCGACACTGTACCTTGGGTATTTGCTAGAACCTTGATCCCTGAAAGTTTAATGTCTGAACGACAAGGCGATTTTCTCAGCCTTGGCTCTCGCCCCTTAGGCGAATTGCTATTTAGCCAAGATAACTTTATCCCCGGTAGAATAGAAGTCGCTAGTTTTGAAACCTGTAGTCGCCTTGCCCACTTAGCTGAAAGTTTACAGCAAACTGTCGAACATGATCTTTGGGGCCGCCGCCGTTACTTTCATCACGGTGAGCACGAAATGATCGTCAGTGAGTTTTTTTTGCCCGCGGCCGAACAAGCTATTAATAAGATGTAATGCGATTTTCAGTTTGAAAGTCAATAAAAAAATGCCTCTAATTGAGAGGCATTTTTATTGAGTAACACTAAGAATTTAAAGCTATTTTAACTGACGACGCCACGCAAATACCCCGAGGATGGCAAGGTTTAGCCAAGCTAAACTACCACCGCCTGAACTCTCAGTTGCCGCTGCAACCGTGACAGTCGTATTACTCGTTACCTGAGTATTTGCCATATCGGTTACTGTGAGCTCTACGCTATAAGTGCCAGCCGCAGCATAAGTATGGGTCGGCGCCTCAGCAGTGCTTGTCGCGCCATCGCCAAAACGCCATGCATAGGTTAGTTGCCCCATACCACCATCAACATTACTGGTAAAATTCACTGCTAATTGAGTCACTTGTTTAGTAAAACTGACCGTTAATGGTGTAACGGCATTCGCATTCGCCAAACGAATAACCGCAGCACTGTTATTACGGGATTGAGACAATACCTGCATCGTTAATCCGAGCGGTTGTAAAACCATACCGGATTGCGGCTGCAGCGGTGCGCTGTAGTCTAAGCTGTCATCAAATAGACTCACGGCATCGAGATGATTATCACCCAAATAAAAGCTTTGTTTCACCGTGCTAAAGGCTGCGTCACGGATCTGTTCATCGGTAGACGTCAGGCCTAAGCCAAGCATATTTTGGTCGGCATCAATCACGCCAATTAAACTATGGCCAGCATGATCTGATACGTTGTTGTCGGTATAACCCGCATCTTCTAACCAGAGTAATACTCCGGGATCAAAACCGACAGATTTTAAACCGACATCAACGCCATTATGACTACGTAACTGAATAAGATAGCGAGATGCAGCGCCCGGACGAGAATCCTGAATACGGCTATAACCGTTGAGCTTCACTTTATCCGCCACTTCGGCGTTATCACTATATAACTCAGTGGTATTTTGTTTAACGCTGATGTTATCCAGCGTTATCCCCGCATGCGTTGTCGCCTCATCGGTAACATAGTTGATTTCAATAGTCACTGCATTGCCAGCAAATACGGCTAAATCGTATTCCAGAGCCACCCAAGCATCGCTTCCTTCTGCCTGAGAGTTGGCAAACGATTCACCGGTAATAATATGGCGCGCACTATTTATCGCGTTATCGGGCTGAGTGTGATTACCCGCAATCGCCACACCATTCACTTTAACCTGCATATAGTCATAGTCGGTCTCGATGCTCCAACTGGCCTGCATACTCAGAATAAGTTTTTCCGTGGTTATCTTAGGTAAATCAAGATTAAAACTCATGCTGTGATTCAGCATATTGCCTTGGCCAGAATAGTATTGGTAACTGCCCTGATATGGCACTTTAAAAGAGATTAGCGCGGGAGGGAGTGGAATAGAAATCTGGTTTACCGCCTGATGATTAACCGCCTCATTCAGCGTAATATTGATGCCTGACTTAGGAATACTATCCAAGCTAATTTCACGCTCATTTAACCACTTACCTTTATATCTTTCCTGCAGATAAGAGCGAGCATAAGGGCTAAAGCCACTCGGTTGTGCACCCGCAATGTCACCAGCCCAGCTCCCACCAGACATCAATGACCATAAGCCGACTGGTGAGCCATCTTTATTCGTATTATCACTCGTATCGTATTCATCGGGTAGGCCGAGATCATGACCAAACTCGTGGGTACAAACACCCGTTGCCGCGTCGATAGGCTGAATGGTGTAACCAAATACTTTTTTCACCGTACCGGGAAGCGCATAACCTTGCGTGCCTTGGTCGACAAAATAGCGATGCGACCAAATAGCGTTCGTCCCTAATGCACCGCCACCGGTTTCTTCACCTATGCTGGAGTGAAATATCATCACGTGGTCGATGATGCCATCGGGTTCGTTATAGTTACCGTTATTATTAATATCATAAGGATCTTCAACATCATAACTGGCTAACTCTGCAACGGACATACTCGCGACAGCTTGGGACACCGCCTCTTTAACCAATTGGCTTACCTGTGCATCACTACCAGATTGAGGATCGTTAGTGCCATAGTATTCAGCCTTTTGATTAGCGGTATACCACCCCTTAACCTCGCCTGTAAAAGAAAAGGTTTGCCCAGAAACCGCTTGATAATATTGATACCCTGAAGTGAGATTCTGCCCCTGTGGACCTTTAAATCCGGTCTTAGAAAAGAGTAAATCTTGATAATGCGATAGTGGATAACTGGGATAATACATGGCAGTGTCATCAGCTTTTAAGCCATTGTTATCGTGTTTTAAATCAGGGAAATCAATTAATACGGTCAACACTTTCACGGTTTTTTTTATATCGGCATCAACTTGTAGGCGCTGTGCTGGTGAGCGCATCATTTGCGATGATTGGGCTCTTTGTACGCGCGCATGCTCGGCTTCAACTTCAATGCGCGGCGTTTTAGGTTGAGCTAGTGTCGCACGGTGAATATAGGCCTCAATCGCAGCCTGCTTTACGCTATCACTGGCATCCGTTGCCACTTCGCCCCGTTTAATAAGCCAATATAAAATTCGATCTTTGTTAATCACGCCCGCATCTGCAGGGGTATGATTTGGAGCAGCCATACTCGCGCCACTAATCAATGCCAACAAGAGTCCAAACGCTATGACGCTTTTTGTACTTCGCATTTTTAATCCTTTAGGTAACTGCTAACACCGCCTTAAAGAGTGTTTTTATAAGGCGAATGTCTCTTCGTATTAAAATAACCCTGCCCGTGGGGCAATTTATTCAGGGGTCTATCTCTCAAATTGAGAGACAGGTTGTGGACGTTAGCAGCACTACAGCGCGGTAACAACTTGATACATTAGTTAAGCAGAAGGATTTACCATTTTGTCAGCATTAATTCAGCAAACCCCAGCGTAAACCTTACTCTAGACGGTATCTGAAGCATAAAAAAACCGTATTCACGGCGCGAATACGGTTTTTTCTGCAGGGGCTTTGGTCAGCTTACATAGCCGTTTTCATATAATTTGAAATACCATCGAGGAACATTTGTACCGAAATCATCACCAATACCATGCCCATTAAGCGCTCAACGGCGGTCAACCCTTTCTCCCCTAATATTCGAGTAAAGAGCTTATAGAACATCAAAATTACCGCACTGGCGGCCCAAGCAGAAACAAGCGCAATCGTCCAATCTCCCATCCGCGAACTATCGGTATGCGCCAGTAAAATTAAGGCCGCAAGAATCGACGGGCCAGCCATCAAAGGAATCGCCATCGGCACGATAAAGGGCTCTTCTCCCGCGGCTAAACCAACCACACCGCCAGGCTGAGGGAAAATCATTTTAATCGCGATCAAAAACAGAATAATCCCGCCCGCAATACTGACCGATTCAGAACGGAGATTTAAGAAACTTAAGATAGCTTCACCCGCATAAAGAAAAGACAGCATAATCACTAACGCAAAGAGCAACTCGCGGATCAATACCTTGCGACGTTTTTTAGGATCGATATGCCGAAGAATCGATGCAAAAATCGGCAAATTACCTAGGGGATCCATAATAAGAAACAACATTACTGCAGCAGAAAATATATCCATTTAACTTATCAACATCCAAGCCAACATAGATCGCTATTGTATAACTTTTCGCAGCTTAGATCTGAAAATTTATATAAAAATACCCAAAGTGAATAAAAGCATCTACCTAAAAATACGCTGAAAAATGTCAACAGTTAAGTAAATTGCCAGCAAGTCTATGCTCACTTTGCCTTGTAGCTGATATACTACAGCGTTTTTTCAGCCAATTGTCCGTGGAATTCATGCTCTATCTTCTTGCTAGTTGTATCGCGCTATTAATCGGGCCACTTTTTTACCGTTATTTCTCATCGGGAAGCGGATTACAAAAAGCACTCGACGGTTTTATATTCGTCTCACTCGGCGGATTAGTGCTGATCCATATTTTGCCAGAACTACTCGAACACGGTGGAGTATTGGCGATAGTGTTTGTATTGCTCGGTATCTGGGGGCCAACCGCTAGTGAACGGCTATTTCATCGCTATTCAGAAATAACCCATAATCTCACCCTATCTTTAGGTATCGGCGGCTTACTATTGCATACCATCACAGATGGTGGAGCTATGGTATTAGCACAACAAGAAGGCAGTTCAATCTTACTTGCGCTCGGGGTCATTATGCATAGACTCCCTGTCGGACTCGCTATTTGGTGGCTACTTAAACCACAAGTCGGCACGCGCTGGGCCAGTCTAGTGCTGGTCGCTATGATGGTGCTTACCGCTGTCGGTTACTTCGCAGGTGAGCAGTTATTATCTCAACTAAGCTTAGATAATACCGTTTATTTACAAGCGTTTGTTACGGGCTCCATTTTACATGTTGTACTACATCAACCCCATGGACAACACGACACTAAGGTACAGGGTAAATACGAATACCAAGCTGGAATCGGTAGTTTATTGGGTATAGGTCTACTGGTGATGCTACTGATGATTGATTCTGGTGGCCACGAGCATGCTCACCACGATCACAGTACCGAACAATTAGTCACTTGGTTACTGACACTCGCGCCCGTATTGTTATTGAGTTACGGGGCGGCAGCGCTGCGATTTAAATGTGGCCTGACACCGCAGGATAGCAGTTTAGCTCGTCGTTGGTTCCAACGCTTAGTGGGGCCAGAAGCCTTAGTCATCACCGCTTTGCTACTGGGGCCGTGGTTGGCGTTATTTCAACTATTTGTCGTGTTTATCTTGAGTGCTTATTTAAGCTATGCCAAAGTCAACATTACCGATCCACACACAACATTGCCCACTAGCTCTTTGCGTTTTGGCTTTGCGCATTTAGTCGATCGCAGTGCACCTTGGATTTTGCTTAGCTTAGTACTCGTGAATTTGATTGGTCATCCTTCAGTGCCATTAAGCAATCCATTATTACAAGTGATAGTGTTGTTATTGGTCTTTTTACCTATGCGTTTCTGTAACTTAGGGGCTGCAGTACTTGCGCTAGCACTGGCTTACAGCGGTTGGAGTTCTGTTGCTGTGATGATGCCGCTAATTGCTGCACCGGTACTCAACCTAGCGCAACTGAGATTAATGACCTGGCTACAAAGGGGCATATTACTGAGTATTATTGCATTAGGCTTAATGGCTACATTAGTTTTACCCCTGTGGTTCTCGCTAATTTCGTTACCAGAAACACTGAACTTAATCGCACTATTAGCGCTATCAGGATTATTTGCTGCCAGCCTACTGCGCTTAGGCCCACGTAAATTTTTACGTCGTTTGATGCTCAGCAAGCCTGCGGGTCATACACATAATCACGCTCACAGCCATGCCGAAATGCCCAAGCCAGTCAGTCCACATTCTGACAAACATGCACACGAGCATACAAAGACAGATAAACATTCACATCACTAACACTGTTCATTTATGTGCAGACAGGCTAAATTAATCTATCTTTGGATTAATTTGGCCAGTTATGTGCATACTCTTTATCGCTATTAATGCCCATCCTAAGTACCCATTAATCATCTGTGCCAACCGCGATGAGTTTCATCATAGACCTACCGCGCCGGCACACTTTTGGCTACCTGAAGAAAACATACTCGCGGGAAAAGATCTGCAAGCGGGCGGCACTTGGTTTGGTGTGAATAAACAAGGACAAATAGCAGCCGTCACTAATTTGCGAATGGCCCCAAAGAGTTCTGGCGCAATGCGTAGCCGCGGTGAACTCGTAACGAATACGCTGAGTTCTGGCTCACTGGTGTGTCCAAATTGGCTTGTTGAACATAGTGATAACTATCAGCCATTCAATCTTATTTTTGGTCAAGGTACTGACTTATATTGTTTTAACAGTATTAATAAAAATACCGTAAAACTAGCTAATGGATTCCATGCGATAAGTAATGGCGATCTTGATGATGTTTGGCCAAAAATGGCCAAAGGACAACAAGCGTTAGAAGCCCTAATTAATCAATCTAGTCATATTGATGTGCAAGCACTGATCCAACTAATGAAAGATGACTCTCAGCCACAAGATCATGAGTTGCCCAATACGGGCGTGGGAATTGAATGGGAACGTCGCTTAGCGGCAATTTATATTAACCATCCCGACTACGGCACACGCTCCACCAGTATTTTGCTTGAAGACGCGCAAGGTAGAATGCATTTCACCGAGGTGAGATACGATGGCAAAGGCCGACAACTCGGGCAACAGGATTTCCATATAACCCTGCCATCCGAGCCACCAGCAACGCCAGAATGTTTAATTCTGTCTTAATTTTTGTCGCGTGATGAGTCCGAACTGTGATCCATAGTGATCACCCAACTATCATCAATTTTCTCAACTAACAGGGTAAACACGCCTGTTGGTGCATCTTTTTGGCGCCGTAATTCCCAGCGGCCAACCACCATAGCCGCATAATTACTCAGCATTTTGATTTCTTTGATAGTGAGTTTTAGCTCACCGAAGGCTTCTTTATTAGGGTAATTCTTTTTATAGGTAGCAAGAGCTTCATCCCATCCGAAATGAAACTTACCATTAGAAGCAAAACGTAATCGATCACTCTTCCAATAACCTTGCATGTAAGCATCAAGATCGCCGCGATTCCACGCGTCCTGTTGCCCCTTAAGCATTTGGGTTATTTCATCCGTTGGTACTGCACTCACATGACAAGTGACCCACAGTAATAATGCTGTCAATACTTTCTGCCATACACCTTTATTCAACCATCCATTCTTCAACACTGTGTTGTTCTCCCTCACAATCAGGCTAAACTACACTATAGCGAACTCAACACAGACTCGCTCGTTAAAGTCAGCACAAAATATAAAAAAGTAGATGATATAATTCATTTTTATTAAACCAATGTAGAGCCTCACCCATGCAAACTGATACTTGGTTACTTTATCTTATTGCCATTATGTTAATTGGAATATCTCCTGGGCCCATCGCCATTTTATCCATGTCCCACGGTATACATTTTGGCAAAATGCGCAGCTTAGCCACGGCATTAGGCAGTGTCAGTGCAGCCTTAATATTAATGATGGCTTCTGCTGCGGGTCTTGGGGCACTGATTAGTGCCTCTGAGTATGGTTTTACTTTACTTAAATGGGGTGGCGCCGCGTATTTAGTTTTTTTAGGTATTAAGCTATTACTGACAAAAAACCACGGGCAAACAATTGAAATGGGCCACTTACAAGGTAAAGGTACGCCTCAACAACTTGCTAAGCAGGCTTTTTTGGTGGGAATAAGTAATCCGAAGGATTTACTGTTTTTTGCGGCTTTATTTCCGCAATTTATCGACTTATCTGCCCCGCAATTACCACAACTCACCATTTTGGCGCTCACTTGGGTGGTAGTCGATTTTGGCTTTGTCATGTTCTACGCTTGCATGGCCAATGTACTTGCACCCAGTCTAAAAACCAGTAACAAGTTACATTGGTTTGATAGAGTCAGCGGCGGTGTCTTTTTGACGTTAGCCGCGATTCTAGTGTCGAGAGATTAATCAGCCTTAACCGACTTTAAGCTACGAATATCATTGCCTGTGGGTGCTTGAAATGACACTAAACCAAACTCAGGTAATATCGCAAAAACATGATCGAAGATATCCGCTTGTATTGCTTCATAAAAAGCCCAGCGAGTATCATTGGTGAAAACATAAATCTCAATGGGTAATCCCTCTGTGGTCGGCGCTAATTGCCGTACCATTAAGGTCATTTCTTTATGGATTTTATCGTGACGCTGTAAGTATTCTTGCAGGTAAGCACGGAAGGTACCGACATTCGTCAAATGACGACCATTCACTTTTATATCAAGATCAGACACCTTCGCATTAGACTCTCGAATTTCATTAATTTTTGCAGGAAAATATTCTTTTAAACAGTTAACTTTACTCAGGCGCTCACGATCTTCCTCTGTTAAAAATTTAATACTGTTGATATCAATATTGATGGCGCGCTTGATCCTACGGCCTCCCGATTCAGACATACCGCGCCAATTACGAAAAGCATCCGATACAAGAGCATAGGCTGGGATCATGGTGATGGTTTTATCCCAGTTACGCACTTTCACCGTAGTCAGCGACACCTCTTCTACCGCGCCATCGGCACCGTATTTATCCATCTGGATCCAGTCGCCTTTACTCACCATACGGTTCGCCGCTAACTGAATACCCGCGACAAAACCTAAAATAGTGTCGCGGAACACTAACATCACAAAACCGGTCGCCACACCTAAGCCGCTGAGGAAATATACCGGCGATTGATCAGCCAAGATTGAGATAGAAACGATAATCCCAACAAAAAATAAAAATAATTTGGTTAACTGTACAAAACTTTTAACCGGTAAACGCCGACTGACCAAGTTAACATCTGAAATTTCATCGACCGCATCTAAACTGGCATAAATAGCCCCAATCATCAGTACCACTAGCCAAATGCTCAGTAAGCGGTCGACTAAATTATTTATGATTGGATACTCAGTGAGTGCGATGGGAACTAATAAATTAAGCACGATGGCAGGGACTAGCATAGCCAGCTTTTCGAGTACCTTGTAACGCATAAACACATCGTCCCACGTTGCTTTAGAACGTAAGATCACCATATTTACCGCGCGGACAACCACACGTAAAACAATAAAATAGGCTATGCCCGCTAACAATATAAAAGCAATAATCATAATGCTGGTCGATATGCCGTCCGACGGTTGGCTATCAATCCCAAAGCTCGTTAACCATGCCGAAATTTTGAGCTTTATTTCCTGTTCCACAATTCCACTCCAACTTTTAGCCGCTAGCGCAACCATTTCATACAAAGGTAACAGTCGAGTGAACCTCGGTTACATATCACCATACATAATGCATATTAATTACAATAGCTTACATTTAAATAGCTATTGGTATTTTGAATATACCGAACAACAAGGCAAATGAACATCTTTAAACGGATACCAAGAAACCACTTACCCTCTAAGTGATGCATTAACTCGCCTAGCTTTACCACTCGATCAATTCTCACCGCTGAAAGCATTAAATATGGCCACAAAATGCAATCAGTTACGGCTACTATTGGGCTTATTAAATCACAAAGCCGTTAAGACTAAGCGCGAGTTGTCACGCCAGCCATGTAACGGTTATTTTGAATGGATGACCTAGCGCAAGCTAAGCGAGTAACCAGTATTAATGGGTTAATTCTGCTCGTGCTTCAGCAAGCTCCGCCTCAGCTTCTGCAACCTTTGCACGTTTTTTACTAATCTTATCCATAGATTTACCTTCTTCTATGGCTTCAGCCAGTTCATTTTGGCGCTCAGTCAGCTTTTCTTCTAATGCCTCAACTTTAGCTAATCGCTCGGCGTATAAACTGTCGTCGTTACAGTGGGTTGATACTTCGTTGTAGGCCTTTTCAAGCCCCGCAACCTTGTACTTATTGCCTGCAGCTTTCGCCTGCGTAAGTTGTTCACTAATGGCATCTAACTTTGCCGCACAACCAACTTTAGGCGCTTCTTCAGCCCAAGTGGTCGCGCTAAAGACTAATCCAAGGACCAAGCCATACATACCGTGTTTCATCTGCATATAAATCTCCTCTCACGCTCTTTACTGACAATAACGCTACGTGGTTGTGTAATGACACCACGCTATCAATATAGTGACACAGTCTGTTAGTTCAATCTGTATTCACGTTAGAATCTTCTCTTTAAATTCACTTTATTCATTTAAACAGCACTTAGGCAGTGATTAACATGCGCTAAATAGTTTAGGTTAAGGCAGAATGTTGACTTAGACAGATACTGGAGCCCAAAAATAAATGCAAACCTCATTACGCCTTAGTGCACTTAGCTCGTTATTGTGGCTATCATCATCGGTTATGGCGGCCGACGTAGCGAATATCACCCTCGATAATGGCGCTCAAGTCAGATTAAAAGACGACTTTACTTGGGAATATGTGCTCACGCAGACCCAGGCAGCACCTAACGCCTTAGCCACTGACGCCGTGATTGACAGCTCCAGTAGTGTAGCCAGCCCTCCGAGTGCTGCTGCCGTAGCGAGTCAGGCCGTCGCGACGCCCGTCACCACACTAACCGCCACCGCCATTGCCCAGCCCGAATTATTAGGCTCAACCGCTAGAGACGGTATTAAAGTCAGCTTTGCTGAAGCGCAATGGAAAGATAATAAACTTGGACTTAGCTTTGAGCTGGCGAGTACGAGTCATAAACATGTCACTTTAGTGGAAGTTGAAGCCAGCTTTTTTGCCGATGATGGCACGTTACTCAAGACTGAAAAATTGGCAGTGTGGGAAGCGATATTCCGCATGCCAGAAACCTATCTACGCAAAGGCGAACAGCGTAAAAGCAGCGTGATTTGGGTCGAAGGTATAGATAAAGCCCAATGGCAAAAGCAATTAATGAACCTCAAGATCACTGAGATCAACTCTCGCTAACTTAGCCGATATAAAGGGCGGTTAAGTTTTCTATTAAGCAGCAAGATGTCTTATCTGACATTCGCTCCAGAAGGGTATCTTGCAGCTAAACTCTTGGGCGTTAGCAGTGAGATATTTTCGCCGCTCATTCTCTGATTAAAGTCTTATTGCCGCGTACCAATCTACTACTATTGGCTATAACTCAATCCCGATAAGCTAACCTGTGCGCCATAGGGTGCTTATCATTCAATTGCAGCAAATCCCACAAATTACCGTATAAGTCTTCAAACACGGCAACTGTGCCATAGTCTTGCTCTTGTGGTTCACGAATAAAGTGAATGCCATCGGCGACCATACGGCGGTAATCACGCCAAAAATCATCGGTATTTAAAAATAAGAACACCCGACCACCCGCCTGATTACCAATAAAATCGAACTGCTCAGGCTTAGAAGCCCGCGCTAACAAAATAGCAGCGCCCTTAGAACCTGGCGGAGCAACCACGACCCAGCGCTTATCTTGCTCGGCTTGATAGGTGTTCTCCACTAATTCGAATTTTAATTTATTCACATAAAAATCAATTGCCTCGTCGTAATCTTTTACGACTAACGCGATATGCACCAGTGCTTGTTTCATTCTAACCCCAGATCAACAACGATTGGACAGCAGTTTACCGCCCATTTCTGGTGCTTAGTAGCCCCATCAACTTGTTTTGTATAATACGGATTACACTTAATTATCAGAATTGTATTAGGTGATAACCATCTCAGCTGGTATCAAGCAGCAATATTGCCGTTACAAGATTAATGTGGAGTCCACAGCGCAAAGTGCTCGTCAAATAATCCCTCTGCAATCGCTTAAATAAAAAAGCACAAACTCAACGGTTTGTGCTTTTTTGATTCAATACTCGTTAGCCTCAACGCTGAATTAAATAGCGAATCGTTGGGCCATTTTGCTCAATCTCTAGCACTGTGTAGCCATGATTTTTAGCATCGAGGGGAATATTATTAATCGATTGTGGACAATCACTAATAACCTCTAAAATTTCGCCTTTTTTTAATTTTGGCATTGCCTCTAGGGTCGCCACTGCCGGATAAGGACAAGGTTCGCCGACCATATCAAGTTGATAATCTGGAATATATTGTGTCATTACACAGCCTCCGTAAGCAGTTGTTCATCGCGCTTCGCTTTACGGGCAAAGAAACGTTTTTCCCACAGTAACATTGAACCAAAAGACAGCGCGAGCAGCGCATAAGTCACTAATAAACCGCCCTCATTACCTAGGCTAGTGAGTAGATTCACTTTATCCCAGTTAGTCGCTAATGGTTGAGCGATATCATCCCAGTAATAAGCCAGCAAAGTCGAACCTAATACGTTACCTAAACCGACCCACCAGAAATGCACTTGCCCCTCAACCGCGCGGTACATCCAACCCGTTTCACAGCCGCCCGCCAGTACAATACCAAAACCAAATAGTAAGCCACCGATCACCGCATTAGGGCCCGCCCACATAATTTTTGGCGACACACCTAATTGCACATAGCTGTAAATACCAATAGCACTGACGGCCATACCTAAAATAATCGCCTTCGCCATGTGGGTTCGACCCGTGATCCACATATCGCGAAAAGCCGAGGTAAAACAGATTTGAGCTCGCTCGATAAGTAGCCCAAAACCGACACCAAATAACATCGCCATACCCAGTTTTGGCGCATCGAACATAGTCAATAAACCCCAACCGACAATACCGACAAACACCAACATTCCGATACGAAAACGCCGTCTAGCCTGATTTTCGTCCTGCTTGATTGAGGTGGCTTTACTGACTTTTTTTAATGTGACCGGAATGCGGAACATCGGCAGTAAAGTAAACCTTGCACCGAAATAGGAACCCGCTGCCGTTGCTAAGGCAAAAAACCAAGCATGCAAAGAGAACTGCGGAATACCGGTAAAAAAGGCAGCTAAGTTACATCCCATCGCCAAGCGAGCACCAAAGCCGGCAATAATGCCGCCAATCAGCGCCTGTGCAATCCGAATACGGCTCTGCGGCATACGCAGTTTGACGTTATTGGCCCAAAGCGCAGCGGCAATACAGCCACCAAACATACCAATAATCATCATGCCATCGACGCGATCTAAGGGAGAACCCTCTAAACCGATCACTTTAAAATACCCCCAAGATTCAGGGTTTGCGCCTAAAAACTGCAGCAAATGTCCACCCCAACGAGTAAATTCTCCCGTTACCGCCCAGAAAGTCCCTGTTAAACCAAAATAGTAAGTAGAAAGGATACCCGCCGCGATCACCGCAGGCATTGGCGCCCAAAATCGAATTAAATAGGCTTGCTTAAATTGTTGCCATGTCATGTCATTATCCTAATGAACGAGACTGTAAAAAAATAAGCGCAATGCGCTTATAACCGTTATGCCACTGCTGCACTCAAATCCAATACACGATTGATATTTCAGTGTGACAGTCGCTTCACGCTTAAATGGCTTTGGCTAAACGGACAGTATTTTGTCCCAGCAGTCGATAACCGTGGGTATAAAGCGTTGCCCTGCCATTGCGACAAAAACCGATGAGCGTGATGTTGCTTTTCTCTGCTAATTCCAACGCCAGTGAGGTCACGGCGGACATAGCAAACAGAATTTGGATATTGGCGCTTGCCGCTTTTTGAACCATTTCAAAACTGGCTCGGCTCGTCAGCAGTACGGCGACAGGCCGTTCAGCTTGGCGCAGCGAAAAAGCACCAATCAATTTATCAAGTGCGATATGGCGGCCAATATCTTCATAGGCCGCAGTAACTTGTCCTTCAAGGTTTAGTCCCATCGCAGCATGAGTTGCTCCGGTGAGCTTGAAGTGATGTTGATTACTTTTAATGTGTTCGAGTGCGTTCTGCAGATGTTGAATATCAAACCGAATATCGGAGTCGACGCGCATAACAGGTTTTACCGCTTCTTCAAGTTGCGCTACGCCACATAAACCGCAGCCGGTACGACCCGCCATATTGCGTCTTTGTTGCTTTAGCTCCATGAAACAGCGCTGCGTAATCTCAACTTGAATGAGTATGCCTTCAGGCGTGAACTCTAATTCAACGCCCTTAATCTCATTAATATGCGAAACGATGCGCTCTGATAGCGTAAAACCGACGGCAAATTCTTCTAAATTTTCGGGGCTGGCCAACATAACCGTGTGTGAAATGCCGTTATAAACCAGTGCAACCCGTACTTCATTCGCTAAATAGTCAGTTAATTCTGACGCTTGTCCGTGCTCTAAAAGGGTCACTTTCCTTTCAGTAACCACAGCATGTGAATGATATTCCATAGCGCCCCTCTTAACGTATTAAAAACAAGTAAAAACAATTAGTTTGATGACTATTTAAGACTTACATCACAAAGTGATTAACTAAATAAAAATCGAGTTGAATCATCCCAAAGCATTTTCTATTATCCCTAGGTCTTCATTGGAAGAACGTCGTCTCCGGTGAGGCGTCCGGATTTCAAATCCGGGTAGGGCTGCCAGCAGTCCTGGGTAGGTTCGACTCCTATGTTCTTCCGCCAATCCTCGTGAGAAAAAAACAGCTCAGCATCCCTAATTTCTCGGCTATTACTGCGATACTTTCTGCGGGTAAAGCCACTGCGGTCAAAAAACTCCAGTAATTGAATGCTCGCCTTACGCCCAAGCCCAATCATGTCCTTAAATTCACTCGTTTCAATTTTGCCCTCTGCAGCTACATGCTGACGCACTAAATTGGCATACTGACAAAGCTGCTCACTGAGCAAATATCGGTCTTTCACAACGGCAGTAATAAAACCCTGCTGCACTAATTGAAAACACAATAAGCGCAACTTAGCAGGGTCCAGCTCAAGGTATTCGCCCATTTCAGTCACCCAAATCGGCGTAGTTTGTTGCGCTAACCAAGGCGCTAACCTTTGCCAACATTGCTGCGCATCGGCATCTAATACTATTTTGTGTTCAGCAAGCTGCAACAAAGCGCCGCGCAGTACCATGCGGCCTTCTTGGCATAGCGTGTCGAGCACTTTATTGGCTAATTCGGGTGGTAAAACGCTGTGGATCATCCGCTGTAGACGACTACGGCCTAACCCAAGTTGATCAGGATGTTGTTGATGGTATTCGCCCAGTAAATGCAGAAATTGCTGTTTTTCTTGTTCGAGTAAACTTACGGCAATAGCATAACCGCCAAGGCGCACTAAGCCTGCTTGAGCCAGTAACGTGGCAAGGCCTTCATCGGTCAGTTGCCAACGCCAAGCGAGTTCAGCTTCAGGCAATGCTTGGCTTTGGCCTAATAATGCCAAAGCCGAGACAGCCTGATTCATGTTGGCTAATTGCTGCAGGGCATTGACTCGTTCAGGCGTGCGTTTTTTACGATTAGGCACCTTGAGTGCCAGCACCCGCCCTGCACCTAAGGTTTGTTTACCACCAATGTGACGCAGCACAATACGGTCGTCTTGACAGAGCAATAACGGCTTTTCAAGCACGAGCTCCGCCAGACAAAACCCTTGTTCATCCACATCATTGAGTAGCGAGACGCGGCCTAAGGTATGATCGCCGCCGTGATGACAACTGACATTTTGCCAATGTACTAGACCATAGATACCTGAATAATCAAACGTGCGGATATGCACCACGGGACGAGCACAGGGCTCAGCTTGGGGTAAACTGCTCAGCCAATCACCGCGTTCTGGAGCGCGATGGCTATCGACTCCGGCTAAATTAAGCGCGACGCGCGTACCCGTTACAGCGCTTTGCGCTTCTTGTCCTTGGCAATGAATGCCACGCACCCTGAGTTTGCCTTTTTGTGCTGAGCTGTAGAGACTATCGCCGATGCACACTCTGCCGCTAATGACGGTGCCAGTCACCACGCAGCCAGCACCTTTAACATTAAAGGCGCGATCGAGTGTCATTCTAAAACTGCTTACATCTTCGCTGCGTAATGACTCTTGTGCTGCAATATCAAGGATATGAGCGCGCAGTGCTGCGATACCGTTAGTATGCTGCTCATCAAATTGACTGGCCGCGACCTCAAAAATGCGACTGGCATTCATTGCATAGTCTGCCAACAGAGCCTGACCTTGCGTGGCAACTTGCGCGGCTCTTTCGCTATCGACTAAATCTCGCTTGGTTAACACTAAGGTCAAGCTAACTAGAGGTAAAAGGGCCAGAATTTGTAAATGTTCGCGGGTTTGCGGCATCACACCATCATCACAGGCTAATACCAATAATGCATGGCGAGCATGACTGACGCCCACCAGCATATTGTTGATAAATTTTTCATGGCCGGGGACATCAATAAAAGCGAGGCGTGAACCGTCATTCAATGGCATAAAGGCATAACCTAAATCAATAGTCATACCGCGGCGTTTTTCTTCTGGTAAGCGGTCGGTGCCCATGCCAGTTAATGCTTGAATGAGTGTACTTTTACCGTGATCAACATGGCCTGCCGTGACAATAATCATAACTGCATCCCTAGGGTACTTAGTTCAGCAAGCAGCTCTGCCTCATTGTCGATTCCACGTAAATCTAATCTGAGTTGATCGTTACTCATGCGGCCAATCACGGGTCGTTCGGCTTGCTTAAAATGCTGTTCTAACAAGCTTAAACTACCGCCCTTTAAGGCGGTAAAACACAAGGCGACGGATGGCAAAAAGGTATCGGGTTGCGAGCCACTACCCACCTGGGTTTGGCAGTCTTGTAATTCAATGCCATAAGCAGGCTGAAACAGTGGTACCAGTGCCTGCTGTAATCGCTGGCCTATTTGCCTGAGCGTATCTTGGCTACGGGCAAATTTCGCCATAATCGGCAATTCAGTATCTAAGGTTTCTGGCGTGAGGTAATGGATTAAGGTGGCTTCTAACGCCGCTAATATCAGCTTGTCACAGCGTAATGCGCGTTTAAGAGGATGACTTTGCAATTGATTAATCAACGACTGTTTGCCGACAATTAACCCTGACTGAGGCCCACCTAATAATTTGTCACCCGAAAAACTCACTAAATCAACCCCGTCCAGTAGCATGGCCTGCGGGGTAGGTTCTTGTTTAAGACCAAAACGGCGTAAATCGGTGAGTGAGCCACTGCCCAGATCTGAGATTAATGCAATACCGCGCTCGCGACATAACTCACCCAGCTTGGCCTCTTCTACCGCCGCGGTAAAACCACTGATGTGATAGTTACTGGTATGAACCTTCATGATGGCGGCGGTATTTTCAGTAATGGCTTGCTCGTAATCTTTAAGATGAGTGCGGTTGGTACTGCCTACTTCCACTAAGGTACAACCTGCTTGACGCATAATGTCGGGGATACGAAATGCTCCGCCAATCTCCACCAGCTCACCGCGAGAAACGATGACTTCTTTTCCCGCCGTTACCGCAGATAACATCAACAATACAGCGGCAGCATTATTGTTAACCACACAGCAGGCCTCTGCTCCAGTAAGGCGATGGATCAAACCACTAATGGCATTATCGCGATGGCCACGTTCTCCTGCGGCTAATTCAAATTCTAGCGGTGTTGGGTAACGCATTACCGAGCTGACCGCTTTAATGGCGGCCTCCGACTGCTGGGCACGGCCAAGATTAGTATGCAAAATCGTACCCGTAAGGTTCCACACCGGTTTTAGGCTGTGGCAATAGTCTCTTGACAGTTGATCAACCAAGCATCCGTGTAATTGCGCGGGGTCAGAACACCAATTTGGTAAGCGGTGTTCCTGACTAATTAACGTGCGCGCAGCATGTAAATGCCCATCCAACGCCGCCTTTACCGCCGCCTTACCGTAGGTCTGCTGCAATTGTGCAAAGCTCGGCTTTGCCAATAGGCTGTCCATTGAGGGTAAAGCGCGATACAGGGCTTGTGGCGTGTCGGGTGCTTGGGTCATCATCTGTGTCATCTTTAGTGTGCTAAAAAAGGAAGGACTTGCATTATCACAAGCCCCTCCCACATTCACTTGAACTACTCGGTTTCATGGGCCAGTAGGAGTGGATTGACGGTTGTCGCCCCAAAACCTTTGGCATTAAGCTCTTTATCCAGTATCAAGGTTGCCAGATCGTCAGCCGCCACATCCATTAAGGGTGACTTTTCGATAAACATCATTTTGGTATAGCCATGACATTCATCGCAGCTTTCAATCCGCACTTGCGCTTGTGCATCGTCGAGCGACCAAATTGTCATTTCTTTATCTTGGCCACAACTCGTGCAATGGGCGCGAATGTAATGCCATTCGCTCTCACACAAACTGCAATGCAGATAACGTAAGCCTGCTCGAGGCTCATCGACAATAACGCTCGCCACCGGATGACTGCCGCAAATGGGACACAAGCTTTGTTGTTTCAGCTTGCGTTGATCCATACGCTTGATCACCATGGGTGCCCAATGGGACCAATAAAGCCCCATCGCCGCCCATAGAAACAGGCTAAAACGCGCGGGAGCATCACTCATGCGCCCTTCGCGTAATGCGCGTCCCCACGTACTTAACTGCTCAGGAGATTGCTGCATCAGCAAACGCACTACCCGTGCAACGGATTCATCCACCTGCGGTAGCAGATCGCTTAACAGTTGCTGTAGTAGTCCTTGCCAGTAGCTATCCACCTCTGAGCCCAAATGAGAAAGCGGAATGGCCCCTTCTTTCCCCCAAGAGAGTAGCTGACCAAAATCAGCCTCCTCTGCCAGTCTGGCTTGTATAGACACCACACGGCGGCATAGCTCAAAGTAGTCAGCCAGCGGCGAGTCCTTGGCCAGCGTCAGCAAACGTTGGGCCCTTCTGTGATATACAGCATGGGGATCCACCGCTTTAATATGTTTCAGTTCCAGCGGCGATTCGCTGCCGGGGACCATAGGTATCTCGGCTGTTTGACTCATTAGTGTTTTTTCTCCACGTCTGAATGTTCATCTAACATCAAAGGGTGATGCTTACGACACCAAGCTTTAGAAACTTTGCCGTAAAGCATGCCCGCGACCGAACCTTCCACCCACGTTGCCATCCAAAAGTGCACTATCACGAATATCATCATGATCAAGGCACAAATCGCATGTAACAGAATGGCCCAGCCCACTACTACGCCCGAAAAATACGGTGCAAAGTAAGGCTGCCACATCATGATCCCAGTTACGGTTAAGACGATTGAGGTCACCACAAAGGTACGAAATAATACCTTTTGACCCGGGTTGTAATGGCCGATAGGCGGGATACCCTCCTCGTTCTCGAACATCACATCCTTAATCGCCAACATCCATTTGAGATCGTTCTTTTCCCATTTGTTGTGGTGGTAATAACGCACCAACAGCAACATTAAGGGTAAACACATCATCAAACCGGCAATGGGGTGAATGAAGCGCGCCAACTGGGGTGTTCCTGCTATCGCTCCCATCCATTGAAAGGAAGGAAAAAAGATAGAGAAGCCAGTGAGAAAGGTCACTAAGCCCACGGCAACAATGAACCAATGACAAATGCGATCAAACAGCTTATGACGCACTATCATTTCTTGCTTATCATGCTTGCTCATTGGTCATCCTCCTCTTTGTCCTTTACCTCTTCCTCTGGAGGCTGATAACCCGGCTGATCCTCTTCCACTATGTTTCGACCCACAGTAATCTTGTGTAAACAAGCCACGGCAGCCGTTGCAATTAGGCCCGCTGCACCGAGCGGTTTCACCCAGTCTTGCCACAAGGTGACAGACAATGGGATCTGTGGATCAACAGGCATGTTATAGCTATCAGGCTGAGTGATATCGTGTAATATCATCATCATCGCTGTGCCGCCAACGCCTTCTGGGTTGTAGAGTCCGGCTTTTGGAAAGCCTTTTTCTTTCAGTTCAGCCACGCGCTTTTCGGAATAGAACAACATGTCCTCACGGGAGCCAAAACGCAGGGCTCCGGTGGTGCATGACTTCACACAGGAAGGTTCTAATCCGACCGCTAAACGGTCAGAACACATAGTGCACTTGTAAGCTTTGTTGTCCTTAGGGTCGATTTTTGGCACATCGAAGGGACACGCACTGGCGCAATAACCGCAACCAATACATTTGTCTGAATCAAAGTCCACCACGCCATTGGCATGTTGAATAATCGCTCCTGAAGTCGAACAGGCTTTTAAACAAGCCGGATCGGCACAGTGCATACAAGCTGAGTGGGTAAATTGCCAACGTAGCTTGTTACTTTCCATCACCTCATGAAACTCCATCAGGGTCCAACACTGGCC
Source organism: Shewanella sp. MF08487 (assembly GCF_050848685.1). NCBI lineage: Bacteria > Pseudomonadati > Pseudomonadota > Gammaproteobacteria > Alteromonadales > Shewanellaceae > Shewanella > Shewanella sp. MF08487. Next base: position 39,886 of record NZ_JBOZPB010000025.1, on the reverse strand, counting down.
CGATAGCGACATGGGGTTTTGGTAACTACCCTGGAACGTACCCACTTCTTCCCGTAGGTCATTCCACTCTGAACACGACACTTGGCAGGCTTTACAGCCATTACACTTAGTGGCGTCAAACAGCTTGGCGACCTGCTCCGACGAGTTACGGCCTTTCGCTGCTGGCGTCATCCCTGAAGTTCCAGAGCGGCGGATAATGTCTTGTGATGCCATAATCAGATCCCCTCAGCTTTAGCGATGTTAACCAAAAACGCTTTGAACTCAGGTACCTGTGTGTTTGCATCACCGACTTCTGTGGTAAGCACGTTACAGGAGTAACTTTTACGAGTTAACGCATTATGGCTGCCGTGACGGGGTAACCCGACTGTATGGACTAACTGGCCATTCACCTTTAACGGTTGCAGACGTTTAGTCACTAACGCTTTGGTTTGTATACTGCCGCGCTTAGAGCTGACAGTAACCCAATCACCGTTAGCAATCCCTTTCTCGGCCGCTAACACTTCGTCCATTTCGACAAAGGTTTCAGGCATAGAAATAGCCGCTAAACGAGCATGGGTTGACCAGAAGTTAAAGTGCTCAGTGACACAATAAGTCGTCGCCACATAGGGGAAGTCTTTATGTGAACCTAAGGTTTCTTTTACGCCCGGTAACATACGCACCGCTGGGTTACTGGTCACTTTGTGCAGTGGGTTCACCCCAATAGGTGACTCCATCGGCTCGTAGTGCTCAGGGAACGGACCTTCTGCCAACAGTTTGAGGGCAAAGAAACGACCCACACCTTCAGGTTGCATGATGAAGGGACCTGCCGATTGCTGTGGCGTTAACTTCATATTGAAGTCGCCCACATCAATGCCGTGCCACTTGCCATCAACCCATTCAACGATTGTGCGTTTAGGATCCCAAGGTTTACCGTTGATATCGCAAGAAGCGCGGTTATACAGCACACGACGGTTTGCTGGCCAAGCAAATGCCCAACCCGGTGTCACCCCTTTACCTGACGGATCATGGTTATCGCGTCGGGCCATTAAGTTGCCTTCTTCGGTCCAAGAACCCGCATAAATCCAACAAGCACTTGCCGTACTGCCATCATCTTTAAGTTCTGCAAAACTACTAATTTGACGATTAGTCAGCAGATCTTTACCGTTAAGCTCCCGGGCCACTTCTTCAGCATGTGGTGACAATGGGTTATGGTAATCCCAGCTAATAGCATTTAATGGTTCAGGCAATTTACCGCCCTCTTGCTTGTACAACTTACGCATTTCCATCAACACACCAGAGAGAATTTCCGCATCTGGTTTAGCTTCACCCGGTGGGTTAGCCCCTTTCCAATGCCACTGCATCCAGCGACCAGAGTTCACAATCGAACCCTCTTCCTCGGCAAAACAGGTTGTCGGTAGACGGAACACTTCAGTCATGATTTCAGCAGGATTAACCTCGTTGAAACCATCGGCGTTTTGCCAGAAGGTTGCGGTTTCCGTTGCCAGTGCGTCAAGTACCACCATATATTTAAGATTACTCAATGCTTTGAGTACCTTATTACGGTTTGGCATAGAGTTAATGGCGTTAACACCTTGGATAATGTAACCATTTACTTCACCGTGATAGGCCATATCTAAGTGTTTAGTAAAGTCGTACTGTTTATCCCATTTAGGTACCCAGTCATAACCAAAATCATTGGCTGCTGTCGCGTTATCACCCCAGTAACTCTTCATTTGTGAAATAAAGAATTTAGGATAATTTTGCCAGTAGTTGGTCTGATCGGGACGCAATGCAATCGGCGTATTATGCTTAAGATAAGTCTTAAGATCGGTGTCTTTATCACTCGGTAACTTAAGGTAGCCAGGTAAGCTTTGACACAGTAATCCCATGTCTGTCGCGCCTTGCACGTTAGAGTGACCACGTAGTGCGTTAACACCACCACCCAGCACACCAATGTTACCCAGCAGTAATTGCACCATCGCCATAGAGCGAATGTTTTGTGCGCCTTTAGTGTGGTGTGTCCAACCTAAGGCATACATAAACGTCGCCGCTCGGTCGTGGGTATGCGTGCTACCAATTTGTTGGCAAACCACTTCATAATCCGCAATCGGCGTACCGGTAATATTACTTACTGTTTCAAAATCATAACGATCCACATGCTGCTTCATTAAGTTCCACACACAGCGTGGATTTTCAAAGCTAGGATCGATTTTTGCGTGACCTTGTTCGTCTAATTCGTAGTACCAAGACTCTTTATCGTAGCTATCGGTTTCTTCATTAAAACCACTGAACAGACCTTCATTGAAGGAGAAATCTTCACGGACTATGTAACCTGCGTTGGTATACGCTTTTACGTAATCGTAGTTAACCTGTTTAGTTTCAATTAGATAACGGATCACCCCTAATAAGAAGGCAATATCGGTACCTGAGCGTAAAGGTGCGTAGTAATCCGCAACCGCAGCGCTACGGGTAAAGCGTGGATCAACCACCACTAATTTGGCGTTGTTATGTTGCATTGCTTCCGTTACCCAGCCGAATCCGACAGGGTGAGCTTCTGCAGCGTTACCGCCCATAATAATAATAACGTTAGAGTTTTTAATATCGATCCAGTGGTTGGTCATGGCACCACGTCCAAATGTCGGAGCAAGACTTGCTACCGTTGGAGAGTGTCAGTTGCGCGCAATAGTATCGATTGCAACTAGGCCCAGTGCCCGTGCAAATTTTTGGGTAATATAGCCACCTTCGTTCGGCATCGCCGACGAGGTCATCATCCCAGTGCTTAGCCAACGGTTAACCGTCGTCCCAGCGGAGTTCTTTTCAATTAAATTCGCATCACGATCATTTTTTAGCAGGCGAGCGATGCGTTGAAACGCATCATCCCAACTAATACGCGTCCATTCATTACTGCCTGGCGCACGATATTCTGGGTATTTAAGACGGTTCGGACTATTAACATAATCCACCAAGCCAGCACCCTTAGGACACAAGGCCCCACGGTTCACTGGATGATCTGCATCCCCTTCGATATGGAAAATAGTTTGCTCGGCATTCTTGCCATTACTACCCTTGCTATACATCAACAATCCACAACCCACTGAGCAATAACAGCAGTTATTGCGGGTTTCTTTCGCGCTAATGAGTTTGAACTCGCGAACGGCCGCATAGGCCTTTTCGGACATCAATCCCAACGCTGAAATTGCTGAAGTGGCAGCTCCGGCAGCACACAGTTTAAAAAACTGGCGTCTGTTCATAGCGTCCTCTCACACTCTTGTCGTTATGAGTCTGGTGATTGCAATGGTAAATTTTGCAACCGACTGAGTGAGCCTCGTTAAAGACCACACTTAATTTGAGATTATCCTAAAATAGAAATTGGATGACAAATAATGACATGAGATCTAGATCGCAAATAACCAACCAAAGAACTAAAAACCAAAAATTAGGCAAAAAAAACCAATAAAAAGAACTTAAAACCAAAAAAATAAATAAATACGATATTAAAAGCCAAAATAACCACACGGACATATTGTCGCGCAAGGCAAGTACAAATAGTCCCACTAGTGCGACATTTAGTTATTAAGAACATGCAAAACAATCAAATACTGAATATGCGAACACTTGAAAAGGTTGTTTTTTGTACAGAAGTAAAATTAGAAATTGACAATGTAAAGAAAGGTGAAAAAAATTGCCTGTCCGCGGTGTTAAACGCCCTCAAAGTACAAAGTTAAAAATCCTTAAAAATGGACAAAAAGTATAAAAAAAGGCTCAAGCTAATTGCTTGAGCCCACACTTTCAGCATTTTTATGCGCTTCCACCTGTTAATGCTTTCCCGCATCGAACCATTTAAACACTGGGCAGCGTTCCTGCTGGCAAATACAGGTTAAAGCTGGCGCAATAAAGTAGATCAATAGCCGCCTCAATATCGGGGGCAAAATATCTGTCTTTATCGTAATAGGCGACCACTTCACGTAGTTCGGCTTTGGCCTTAGCCACGGCTGAACTTGGCACTAACGGCGCACGAAAATCCAATCCCTGCGCTGCCGCTAACCATTCAATCGCTAATACGCCGCGGGTGTTTTCGCTCATATCACGTAAACGGCGCGCCGCGAAGGTCGCCATAGAGACGTGATCTTCTTGATTGGCCGAGGTCGGTAAGCTGTCTACCGATGCGGGATGGGCGTAGGTTTTATTCTCTGACGCCAATGCCGCAGCCGTGACTTGAGCAATCATAAAACCTGAGTTCACCCCACCGTTTTTCACAAGGAAAGGGGGCAGTTTCGACAGGCTAGAATCGATCAATAGCGCGATACGACGCTCAGCAATGGAGCCTAGTTCAGCAATCGCAATCGCTAAGTTATCCGCCGCCATAGCAACGGGTTCAGCATGGAAGTTACCGCCTGAAATGATATCGCCCGTGTCTTGGAACACTAATGGATTATCGGTGACACCATTGGCCTCAGTGCCTAACACATCGGCCGCGTGGCGAATTTGGGTCAAACAAGCACCCAGCACCTGTGGCTGACAGCGCAGTGAGTAAGGATCTTGCACCTTTTCACAGTTTGCATGGCTAAGGCTTATCTCAGACTCTTCGCCCAATAGATGACGGAAAATCATGGCCGAATCGATTTGACCCTTCTGACCACGGGCTGCATGGATGCGAGGATCGAACGGGCTACGACTGCCCATCGCCGCTTCAACACTCATGGCGCCGATCACTGAACTTGCTGCAAACAAGTCTTCGGCGTGGAATAACCCTTCTAACGCCAGCGCAGTCGAGGCTTGTGTACCATTAAGCAAAGCTAGCCCTTCTTTGGCCGCTAAATCGATTGGCTTAAGGCCGGCGATTTCTAAACCTTCGGCGGCGGAAATTAACTCACCTCGATAGCTCATTTCGCCTTCGCCCAGCATAGGCAAACACATGTGCGCCAGTGGCGCTAAGTCACCCGAGGCGCCAACAGAGCCTTTTTCTGGCACGCAGGGATACACTTCGGCGTTCACTAAACTGATTAAGAAGTTAATCACTTCTAAACGAATGCCTGAAAAACCACGGCTTAATGAGTTGATTTTTAACACCATCATCAAGCGCACTGTGGCATCTTGCATGTATTGCCCCGTGCCAGCGGCATGTGACAACACGATAGAACGTTGCAGCAATTGCAGATCTTCGGGCGCTATCTTGGTATTGGCCAACAAGCCAAAGCCCGTGTTGATGCCGTAAACGGTACGGCCTTCATCCAACACTTTTTGCACGATTTGCGCACTGGTGTTGATATCGGTAATGGCCTCTGGTGCGAGTTCCAGTGTCAGCTTATGGCGGCTGATTTCGCGCAATTGCGCTAGGCTCAAGCTGCCCGGCGTTAACACTAAGTGATTCACAGATTTCATATTTTTAGCTCCAAGCTTTTAGTTATTATTGTTATTGAGTCGTTAGCATCGGCTTGTCTTGCATAGGTAAATCGAGGCCCTGCTCCTTGGCGCAGTTTTTCGCAATCTCGTAGCCCGCATCGGCATGACGCATCACGCCTGTCGCGGGGTCGTTCCACAACACGCGGCCAACCCGTTTTGCCGCCGCATCTGTGCCATCACACACAATGACCACACCCGAATGTTGGCTAAAGCCCATGCCGACGCCGCCGCCGTGGTGCAGCGACACCCAAGTTGCGCCGCTGGCGGTGTTGAGTAGTGCATTCAATAATGGCCAGTCGGATACCGCATCTGAGCCGTCCAGCATAGATTCGGTTTCACGGTTCGGGCTGGCAACAGAGCCAGAATCTAAGTGGTCGCGACCAATTACCACGGGCGCCGACAACTCACCATTTTTAACCATTTCGTTAAAGGCTAACGCCAAGCGAGCGCGATCTTTTAAGCCAACCCAGCAGATACGCGCTGGCAGACCTTGGAAGGCAATACGCTCGCGCGCCATGTCTAACCAATTGTGTAGGTGTGGATTATCGGGGATCAGTTCTTTGACTTTAGCGTCGGTTTTATAGATATCTTCTGGATCGCCAGATAACGCCACCCAGCGGAATGGACCAATACCTTCACAGAACAGCGGGCGAATATAAGCAGGTACAAAGCCTGGGAAATCAAAGGCGTTTTCAACGCCCATCTCAAACGCCATTTGGCGAATGTTGTTACCGTAATCTAAGGTAGCTGCACCGGCAGTTTGCAAATCGAGCATGGCTTGTACTTGCACCGCCATCGAGGCTTTTGCCGCCTTAACTACAGCAGCTTCGTCGGTTTTACGCATGACGGCGGCCTCAGCCATAGTCCAACCCTGCGGTAGATAACCGTTTAATGGATCGTGGGCCGAGGTTTGGTCGGTTACGACATCAGGTGTAACGCCGCGCTTAACCAGTTCAGCAAACACATCGGCGGCGTTCGCTAATAAGCCCACTGATACTGGCTTGCCAGCTTGGTTTGCCTCTTCAATCATCGCCAATGCTTCATCGAGCGAAGTGGCTTTTTTGTCGACATAACGAGTGCGCAAACGGAAATCGATGCGAGTCTCGTCGACTTCACAGGCTAACACCGAGAAGCCAGCCATAGTGCCCGCCAGCGTTTGTGCGCCGCCCATGCCACCTAGCCCGCCAGTGAGGATCCATTTGCCTTTGGAGACACCCTCAAAGTGCTGTTTCGCTACAGAAACGAAAGTCTCGTAGGTGCCTTGAACTATGCCTTGAGTACCAATGTAGATCCACGAACCCGCCGTCATCTGGCCGTACATGGCCAAACCTAGCTTATCTAACTCGTTGAAATGCTCCCAGTTCGCCCAATGTGGTACTAGGTTTGAGTTAGCGATTAATACGCGCGGCGCATCGGCGTGGGTGCGAAATACACCCACAGGTTTGCCCGATTGCACTAATAAGGTTTCGTCATCTTCGAGGCGTTGTAAGACTTCGATGATTTTGTCGTAGCAATCCCAATCGCGGGCGGCGCGGCCAATACCACCATAGACGACTAAGTCTTCTGGGCGCTCGGCAACATCGGGGTGTAAGTTGTTCATTAACATGCGCATTGGCGCTTCGGTCAACCAGCTTTTGCAGCTTAATGTTGTTCCATGCGGTGCAATAATGCGGCGGCTTGGGTCGTGGCGCTTATCCATTGAATTTTCCTCTTTCAACCTGTGGTGCTAACTCGTATTCGCTAAGTCGCTAATACGGGTTAGCACTATTGTTTTTATTGTATTTTTATCTTTTAACTTATAAGGGTACAGCTATCAAAGTTACTGATTTACATTGTTAATAACGCCACTGGCGTTACTTACTAAAGGTTAAGTGGCCGCCGAGTTTAAAGCGGCTACCGGGATGAACTAGCCTTGCAAAACTCACGACACCTTGGCGCGACCAAGTACGGCGTAAAATCTGTAAACAGGGCTCAGTGGCGGGGATTTCGAGCCTTTGCTGTAATTCGGCGCTGGCGATAATCGCCTCAATCGTATGGTGTGCTTCGGTGAGCGGCGCTATCTGCGACAAATATTCGTGGGGTGTCTGCTGGGTAAAATCCTGCAATAAATAATCGGGCACCAACTCGGGATTCACATAACGCTCCTCGACTTGCAGCGGTAAGCCCTGCTCGCAATGCACTAAGATCGAATGGAAGACTGCCGCACCATGCTCAAGCCCAAGGGAAATTGCGATACTCGTACTCGCCACGACTTGTTCTAACACCCATTGCTGCACGCTATAGCCGTGGCCGCGGTCTTTTATCTCATCGGCAATATTGCGGATCGCCAACATAGATGACTGGGATTTACGCCCAGCGACAAAGGTGCCAAGCCCTTGGGAGCGTTCGAGTACGCCGCTATCCGTCAGCTCGGTTAACGCACGCCGCGCCGTCATCCGGCTACAGGTAAACAATTCAGCGAGTTGATTCTCAGACGGTACACGGGCATTTTCTTCCCACTCGCCCGACTCGATACACGCGATAATGTATTGCTTAATTTCGGCAAACTTAGGAATAGCCAAGACATTTCCTTTAAACTGAGATAATAAATGCGAGCGAATAAGCTCACGCTAGCGAATGTAACGACGCTTTCAAACGATTAAAATAGCGGCTACAATCCTAGCTTGTATATACAAGAAAATACAAGCTAGCTCACATAATTTTCAATGATAACGACTGCGCAGGGGCAAAATGCCAGCACAGCGAGGGGAATACATGTCTTGGGATCAGGTTTGGATAGACGTTAACTTAGCCACTATGGACCCTTCCATATCAACACCTTATGGCGCGATTACCAACGCGGCTATCGCAGTAAAAGATGGCAAAATTGCTTGGTTTGGCCCCCGCAGCGAACTGCCCGCCTTCGATGTGTTGTCCATTCCCGTTTACAGGGGCAAAGGCGGCTGGATCACTCCAGGATTGATTGATGCCCACACACACTTAATCTTTGCCGGTAATCGCGCCAATGAATTTGAGTTACGCCTACAGGGCGCGAGTTACGAAGCAATAGCCCGCTCGGGTGGCGGCATTATTTCAACCGTTAAGGCCTGCCGCGAAGCAGATGAAGCAGAATTATTTGAACTCGGCCGCCAACGCTTAAACGCGCTCGCCAAAGAAGGAGTGACTACGGTTGAGATCAAATCGGGTTACGGCTTAGATACTGAAACTGAATTGAAAATCCTGCGTGTCGCCCGCGAGCTCGGCAAGCATCACCATGTAGATGTGAAGACCACATTCCTCGGCGCCCATGCGATTCCGCCAGAATATAAAGACAATAGCGATGGCTATGTCGACTTAATTATCAATAAGATGCTACCCGCAGTGATCGCCGAAAATCTTGCCGATGCAGTGGATGTGTTCTGCGAGAATATCGCCTTTAACCTTGAGCAAACAGAACGCGTACTCAGCGCAGCCAAAGCAGCGGGATTAGAGATTAAGCTCCATGCCGAGCAGTTAACTAATATGGGTGGCAGCGCACTGGCCGCACGTCTTGGCGCTAAGTCTGTGGATCATATCGAATATTTAGATGAGGCAGGTGTAAAAGCCTTAAGTGAAAGCGGCACCTGCGCCGTACTACTGCCAGGCGCGTTTTACTTTTTGCGGGAAACCCAAAAACCACCTATCGATTTACTGCGTCAATACGGCGTACCTATGGTTCTGGCGAGCGATTTCAACCCAGGTTCATCACCCATTTGCTCAACCCTGTTGATGCTGAATATGGGCTGTACCTTGTTCCGCTTAACGCCAGAAGAAGCCTTAAAAGGCCTCACCTTAAATGCCGCCAAGGCACTCGGGATTGAAGATAATGTCGGCAGTTTAGTCGTTGGTAAACAGGCCGATTTTTGCCTGTGGGATATCGCCACGCCTGCGCAGTTGGCCTACAGCTATGGCGTCAACCCCTGCAAATATGTGGTGAAGAATGGCAAGTTAGTACACCAATAGAATGCGCGTACTCGCCGCAAATGTGGCATAAGTAGAAAATAAAATAAGGTCGCAAAATCAAACTTGGCGACCTTATCTTGTTTAATAGCTCGGTTTGTTTAACAACAGGATTTAAGCTTAAGCACTGGCACCATTTTCTAACTGCTCATCTTCTTGTTTTACCAGCTTATGCTCGCCCTCATTACAGCCAATTTTCCAATAGCTCGAGGTATAAAAATGGCTCTTGGGCAGTGAATGCGCTTGCTTGAAGTGTCGTCTTAGCGCGCGCATGCTGTTAAATTCACAAGCAATCCACACGGCGGGCTCGCCAGTAAGCCAAGGTAATTGGGCAATCCGCTCAACCAAAGGGCGACCTTCGGGATCGGCCTCAGGATTGATCACCCAATGCAGCTCAATATTTTCGGGATGCACAAGAGGCTGAATGTCGGCTTCGCTCAATACTTCAATCACAGCGTAACCCACTGCATTGTTTGGTAATTGTGCCAGATTCACGCTAATTGCGGGCAAGGCGGTCATATCACCTGCGAGTAAAAACCAATCTGCCTCAAAGTTGATCAGTTTTTTAAGTCCGGGTCCGCCAATTTGAATGAGTTCGCCCACCTGCGCCGTTTTCGCCCAACTCGACGCGGGGCCGTCGGTATCGTGCAGCACAAAATCCACATCGATTTCATCATCGCGTTGCTGACGGATAGTGTAAGTTCGCATTAATGGACGCTCACCCGCTTGTGGGAATAACAACTTGATATAGGCACTCTCTTGATCGGCAGGAAATCCAGCCAATCCCGCACCGCCTAAGGTGATGCGTAACATATGCGGGGTGATATAAGTGCTGCGGATAACTTGTAGCTCACGTGGCGGCGGCTTATTCATTGTGACTCTCCTCAATTAAAGGCTCTACACCTGCGTGTTCTGCTATTAGCTGTGGTGTAATACTTATTTTTTCCACAGAGCTTTGACGCTCAGTAGACAATCTTTTTTGCATTACGCTATTCGCGCTAGCGGCCTCATCGACACTCTTACTTATTCTGTTGGCAAGTTGAATAAAAGTGTCGACTTCATCAGGGCTGAGTGCCTGCGTCATGTGCGCGACTGTTTTGCGCTCAGAGATATTGACCTGCCTCATAATTTTTTCCCCCTCAGCCGTTGGCCGCAGTAACTGGCTACGACCATCTTTAGGGTTATCCACTTTAGTAATCAAGCCACTCTGCTGCAGTTCATTGAGCACTCGAGTGATTTGCGCTTTATCCCGCTGCATCCGCAGGGCAATAGACTGAGCCGTTGATTCTGGATTACGACAAATTCCCTTTAATGCACGGATATGAGTGACAGGTAAATTAATCTCTTGTGCAGCAATATCACTACGTAATTGTTTTTTATAGGCATGGACTAAGGTGTGCAAGGTTTCGCTCAGTGACAATGACTGCATAACAAACTCTCTAAATAGCTGACTATATCAACAATATTGAATTTAATTGACTAAGTCAACTATATCAAGTCATAAGAGGATGACATACCGCTTAACATTTAAGGCTAAGCTTGCACGCCCCTGTGATGTGCAGCAAATAAGCACATTTTTATGATTAAATCGGAAAAATGTCCGTTTTTTTATAGAAAAAATCCTCAATGATTCATCTACAACAAAAATGATCTTCTACAAAAAATGATGGATTAACCTATGTCTACACTAATGAGCTGTATCGGTGTTGCTGTTCTGATCTTGATTGGTTATTTATTCTCTGAGAATAAACGCCATGTAAAATTTAAAACGGTTGGAGGCGCATTAACTCTGCAAATTCTACTGGGTGCATTTGTAATGTTTGTACCAGTAGGTGTCACTATTATTGAAGCCATGAGTAGTGGCGTCAACAGCGTTATCGCGTTCTCGAATGCGGGTTTAAGCTTTGTTTTTGGCGACTTAGCCAATTATAAAGTGGGTTTCGTTTTCGTGATCAACGTCCTATGTGTCGTGATATTCATCTCTGCGTTGATCTCAGTTCTATACTATTTAAAAGTAATGCAGTTTGTCATCAATATCATTGGTGGCGTGCTTGCCAAAGTATTAGGTACCAGTAAAGCTGAATCACTCTCTGCTACAGCCAATATCTTTGTCGGCCCGATTGAGGCGCCTTCGATGGTGCGTCCACTCGTAAAAAACATGACTCGTTCAGAGTTATTTGCCGTGATGACAGGCGGATTAGCCAGTGTTGCCGGTGGTACTATGGTGGGCTACATCAACCTAGGTATTGATCCTAAATATATTCTCACAGCCTGTTTCATGACCGCGCCAGCGGGTCTGTTATTTGCCAAGTTATTGTGTCCACAAACAGAACAACATTTAGTCAAAAATGAAATCGAAATTGATGCAGCAGAGCAGCCTAAAGGTTTACTCGAAGCCATTACCGATGGTTCGTTAATGGGGATGAACCAAGTCATCACTGTTACCGCATTATTAGTGTCGTTTGTCGCGCTTATCGCTTTATTAAACGGACTCATTGGTGGTTTTGGTCACTTGTTCAGTATTGATAATCTTACGCTAGAAATGATCATTGGTTACCTACTGGCACCACTGGCATTTTTAATGGGTGTACCTTGGTCAGAGGCAATACAAGCAGGTTCAATTATTGGGCAAAAGATTGCCATTAATGAGTTTGTTGCTTACATCCATTTTTTAGAAATCTCCAGCACCCTGTCAGATAAAACACAGGCAATTGTCGTGTTCAGTCTGTGTGGATTTGCCAATATTGGCTCCCTTGCCATGGTCGTCGGTGGCATCGCTGCTATGTGTCCAGATAAAAGAGAAATTATCTCTCAAATTGGTCCAAAAGTTCTTTTGGCAGCCATTTTAGCTAATTTAATGTCCGGCACTATTGCTGGCGGCCTAGTGTCTTTAATATAAATTTTGAGGTGAAACATGTCGACTCCACATATCAATGCAAATCCAGGTGATTTTGCAGAAACCATTATCATGTCAGGCGATCCACTGCGAGCAAAGCTCATTGCGGAAACCTATTTAGAAGACGTTAGAGAAGTCACGAATATTCGTGGAATGTTAGGCTTTACAGGCACATATAAGTCTAAAGCCATTTCTGTTATGGGCCATGGTATGGGGGCACCTTCAGCCTCTATCTACTTTCATGAACTCATGACAACCTTTGGTGTGAAAAACTTTATTAGAGTCGGTAGTTGCGGTGCAATATCAGATAATATCCACTTAAAAGATTTGATTGTGGCTATGGGCGCTTCAACTGACTCTAAAACAAATCGAATTCGATTTTTAGATCACGATCTTGCCGCCATCGCAAACTTCGAGCTATTACAAGCGTGCTATGAAGTGTTAAAAACAACCTCAGTTACGTTTAAAGTCGGTAATGTATTTTCATCAGATCTCTTTTATCGCCCTAATGAAAACGATTACGCTGTAATGGCAAAATATGGCGTACTTGGTGTCGAGATGGAAGTGAATGCGCTTTATACACTTGCTGCTGAACATCAATGCCGCGCGCTCGCACTGTGCACAGTCACAGACCATATTACTCGCCATGAATATTTAACCGCGGATGAACGCAGAACCGATCTGCATGAAATGGTTAAAGTGGCATTAGAAACCGCACTTAAAATATAACGGTCTTAATATCACCCTAAAGACTACACGTTAATAAGTGGCTAATCCTTTTAGCCACTTATTTATTATAACTAGACAGTAAATAAAACTCACAAGATCAATCCACAGCCTCAATGTTGCATATATAAGTATAGATTGCTATTCAATAGCGCAAGCGTATAATCAAATGTTAAATTACATGCTATTGACTACAGTACAGATACTTATGGAAGACATTACTACTATTGTTAAGGCTATTGGTATTGCAGAGATTAAGTACAGTAAGAATACCTACTTACTTAGACAATCTAAGCAAGTGTCAGAATTACTATTTTGTAATAATGCCAGCTTAACAATATCTTATATCAATTCAAGTGGTAATGAGTTTATTCTAAAAGTAGAAGATGACTATACCGGTTTTTTAGGTGAGATGGAGTTTTTCCAAGAAAACAATAGCTCTTTATTTAGTGTGCGATCTAATAAATCAGGCACATTATATCGGATATCTAAAGCTAATTTTATAAAAATTGTAGAAAAAAACTCAGATATGTTTATGTATATTACTTCTTTGATTACTAAACGATATAATAGAAATATGCACGAGCTCATCAGTAATCTAACACAACCGACTAAAGCCAGCATTATCAACCAAATATTAGAAGCGAGAAACCTAGCTAATGAAGAACAGTTTAAGCTATCTTCCACATTAGGCGCTAAAAAACTCGGCATTACAACGCGCTCATATCGACGTATTATTAATGAATTAATTCAAGAAGGGAAAATAATAAAAACCAAACCTTTTTACCAAATAATAGATCTTTAAAAACCTAGTTGACTATTTATTAGCGCCGACATACTACAATATAAGTAAACCACTCACTTAATTCATATAAAAATATGAAAATAGAGCTACGTTATATTCAAATAAAAATATCGATTTATTTATCAACCGATATTTTATACCTGCTACTATATTGATAAATCAAAAATTATACTTAGTGCGAACTTCATTTAGCAACACTTGCCACTGTGGATAACGGGCTAACTCGTCACCCCATGGAGCCATAGTCTGCACCATATCGGGCTTCTTACCTTGTTTTAACTGATATAAATAAACAAATGCTGAGGCGCGATAGTTAGCAAAGCAATGCACTAAAATATCTTGGCCTGCGTGCGCATCCATAGCCTTAAAGAAGGTTTCCACATCGGTAAGTTGTGGATTTTGCCAATCGACCGGAATATATACATACTCCATGCCTGCTTGCGTCACCCACTTAGCCTCATCTTGATGAGCACCTTTATTGTTATCAGGCATCAGATTAATCACCACATCAACACCGGTTTGTTTAAGTTGAGTAAATTGCGACTCACCTGGTAAACCAGAACTCAGCAATTGGCTATTATTTTGCTGCAATGCACTAATATCATTTATCTTTTCAATATTATCTATGTCGGCATACACGAGTGGTGAACACAGCAATAAGGCAATCAACGCGGCTTGTTTCATTAAGCGCTTCCTCGGTAGATTTGAAGATTAATAATCACATGGATAATGCTGTGATAACTCAATTCAGCCAAAGTTCAGATCATGACCCTGCAATCCGCGCCTTATATCTAACGCTGTGACGCAAGACAGATTTTTTATCTCTGAGGTTCAGCTCTAGGCTGTAAATTTATCGATAGTGCACATAGCAAGTGCGTGTATGGACAGTGAATAATCCACGACAAATGCTACGCATGTTAGCGCTTGCCGCTGATGTACTGATTACCGATTATTCAAAAGAGATAGTAGAAATACGGGAACAATGGCTGGCGCTGTTATCTATTGAGCAAACCGCGCCGCGTCTACGTTATGTCCTGTAAATTCGGCAACTATTAGCTGGACATAGCCTGCAAGCGCTTCGCTTTGCGCTGCAATAGCCAAAATATGATTAACACCCCAAAAGAGGCAGTAAAGGTCGTCAACGTCAGTGCAAAACCTTTAAATGACAGTAAGTTGAAGTTAATGCCATCGAGTACCAGCACTGCTAAACCAAGTGGCATTTGGATAAACACAGCGGCAAACCAATCGAAGGGAAGTGTAGGAAATATCCTGTGGTAAGCATAAAGCACTAGGCCCGCAATCAATATCAGCAAACTCGCATCATGAGCCGCCAACAAAAGATACTCCACACTGTTCTGGTTAATATTCGACGCGCCGCTCAGCATGTCTAACATATAACCTGCGCTGGCGACCAATGAGAAGCTGATAAAACTCAATAAAGCTAATAAGATACCAAAACCAACAGCGGGTAAATATTTCATTTAACATCTCTCTTATTGGCCATAAAATTCCCCTGCGTCACCCCAAAATGACTGCCTATGCAACATAAGGTAGAAACAAGGCGTAAACTACAATAGCAGCCTAAATTTCCCTTAGCTATTAAGACTATAGTCTTATGTTCGTCACAGAATAGTGCACGAAAAAATAGATAAAATGCAGTATCAAGCGCAGGCTTTCTCAGATGATCAGTAGATAAGCTTTTAAAATTATTAGATTAATCAAATTTCAATTTCACCGCTTAGTGATATCGACCACAATTTGCCCATCTACTTGGGCGAAATAGACTAGCCAATATTGCCAATAACGCTTAGGATCGACGTAGCACTTTTTTAGCCAACATATTGTGGAGTATCAAAACATTATGGGTATCAGAGCCATAGTCGTAGACACAGCAGGCACCACGACAGACCTAAACTTTATCCAAGATGTACTATTCCCCTATTCTGTCAAAGCCTTGCCAGACTTTTTAGAACAGAACCAACACAATGTATTGGTTGAAAACTGTATTTGTGACACTAAAGATATCGCCCTAGAGCCGGAGGCTGACTTAGCGCGTGTAACTGAGATCCTGCAACAGTGGGTCAACGAAGACCGTAAAGCTACGCCACTTAAAACCTTACAAGGGTTAATTTGGAAGCAAGGCTATGCCCATGGCGAATTTAAGGGCCATATCTTCCCAGACTTTATTGAAGCGGTAAAACGTTTTAGCGCACAAAATCTGCGTATTTACAGCTTTTCATCCGGCTCTGTCGACGCGCAAAAACTGTTGTTCGGCCACAGTGACGGCGGCGATTTAACTGAAATGTTTAACGGCCATTTCGACACCCGCACGGGCAACAAATTAGATAAGCAGGCTTACTGCAATATCCTCAACACCATCAGTTTGAGCCCCAAACAAGTGCTGTTTGTGTCTGATGTTATTGAAGAGTTAAAGGCTGCCGACGCTGCGGGTATGATGACCTGCCAAATGGTTCGCGACAGCAAGCAGCGCACTGGCGAATT
This sequence comes from Shewanella sp. MF08487, assembly GCF_050848685.1. Taxonomy (NCBI): domain Bacteria; kingdom Pseudomonadati; phylum Pseudomonadota; class Gammaproteobacteria; order Alteromonadales; family Shewanellaceae; genus Shewanella; species Shewanella sp. MF08487. The sequence goes on along the minus strand of NZ_JBOZPB010000025.1, from coordinate 23,597 downwards.
CCGCAAAATCAGCAGCTTCGATGAGCTGCTGATTGAATAATGCGATTGTTGAATAACGTGATAGTTGAATAGCACGATAGTCGACTCAGTCAGCTCAAGCTGATTTAGCCTATAAAACGAAAGCGACCTTGTGGTCGCTTTTTTATTAATTGATTCAATTGCCCTTCAGCGCCAGCGGAAACGCGGCCGAGATACATTTTTCCACCTCAAAACGATAACCATAATCCGCATTCTTATCGGGTGTGATCAACAAAATCTCGTAATCATTTAATTCAATCACATTCGACTCGGCAGGCTTTTTACAACGCGAGCGGCCATTGGCTTCAAGTGAAAATGCGAACGTAGCTAGCCATTGCCGCACTAAGTACTGATATTGAGTTCGCACCGAGGCGTAGGCCTTTTTGCGCTCTTCCTCTTCCAGCTCGCCGTCATCATTACTATTCTCAGCCTTGCTCGATTTATCGCTTTCAGAATCAAGAGCAGTCTGAGTTAGCTCTACAATCGGTACAGTCAACACATCGGTCGCATCCGGCAACCGTCCCGATTTAGGCTTGCGAGGCACATGCTTAGCGGCTTCTTGGGGAGAGGTAATAAAGTTGCCAAATGAGGTTTCAATGCGCGTCTCTAAATCAATTAACAGGCTCAAGTGATACAAAACCACAGTCGCTAGCACGATACGGATCAAAAAAGTCGTTTTACGGAATGAAGTATGCGAGGTAAGCCGTAACGATTTGACACCTAAAGGTTTAAGCAAAAAAATCAACACTAAATAGACAGGAATAATCAACTGTAATGCCAGCAGCACAATCGCGCTTACCATCAAAAACCAAGCGGGCATATAGAGTAGAATCGCTAAGTTATGGGTGTAATTGAGATCGCTTGCTGAGACCCCAACCACTTCGTTAACTATCGCGCCAGACCAGCCCAAAGCAAAGTTGGCAATCATCGCATAAAACAGCAACAACACAGCTTTGCCCGCCAAACTGTGCCAAACCCGCTCGAACACAGGCCAAAACTCGATGGCCATAGCGATTACGGCAATCACAGCGACCAACCCCATTAACTCGCTACTAAAAGCTAATATCAAAGCAATAAGATACAGCTTTTGCGCAAAGGATAACTTAGCCACCCCTTGGATAAGACAGCGCCAGAACTTGCCCAAACCTAAACGGATTTCACTCAGTGATGGTAAGCTAAGCTTTCGCAAGTATTGGCGAGCAGACCCAATGTAACCGATTAAATTCATTATTGTTTTACTTTCCATTGAAATAGTAAGACGGGCAACATTTGCCACTGTAATGTGCAAAGCACAGTGATGACAACTGCGCCACTCAATCTCGTTACATTGGTCAGTTTGGCTATTCGCTAGCCAAAGTCGAATGTTCTGTTTAGAGTCGAATGAAAGCTCTGCAACACCCCATCGCCAGTTTAAATCTAACTAAAATGAACTAGAGAGGAAATCAAAGCGGCCTTATGGTCACTTTTGCAAATCGATAAACCTGACTCAGGACTAACTAAACGACGCTTAACTCCCGCTCGGAAAATACGGTTTTAGCGACAAACATGCCATTAAGTGCAGCAGGAAAGCCAGCATAAACCGACATTTGCAATATCACCTCAACAATTTCCAGCGGCGTACAACAGACATTCAATGCGCCATTAATATGTACGTTTAACTGTGGCTGGCAATGCCCTAGCGCCGTGAGTGCGGCAACTGTCACTAGCTCCCGCGTCTTAAGGTCGAGCCCTTCACGCTGATAAATATCCCCAAAAGGATATTCAATAATGTACTTGCCCAAGTCGGGGCAAATATCGGCAAGACTGCGGATGACTTTCTCCCCCGCCTCACCGTCGATTTCAGTCAGCTTAGCGAGGCCCTGCACATATCTTTGATTACTCATTTTTAGCTCCTGTTGGATTAAATCACAGCAAGCAGCCTAAACCTTAGAGTTAACTCTAAGTCAATGGTTCATTGATGCATGACACAGGCAATACGGATCCGTAAAACTAACCCTCTGTTTAACTCGCCGACTAGAGGCGCAAGCAAATAGAAAAGTAAATAATATTAGCTTTTTAACATTTAACCACAAATGTTAGCGACTGAGCTTAGCCACTAAAATGAGTTTGGTAATAGTGAATTTTTTGCTTAAGGGCAGCCAAATGCTCCTGCTCTTGGCGAATACGCTCAGCCAATTGTGAGGCATGCTGCTCAAGTAATTGCTGCCGCTGGCCTGCGGTTGTATCGCCTTGAGCACGCAGCTTGGCATAGGTTAAAATCTGCTTTAGCGGCATGCCCGTTTCTTTTAAACGATTGATAAACCCAATCCATTCTGCTTCTTTCGCGGCATAGTCGCGATGCCCGCTCACATTTCGCACCACAGACTGCAGCAAGCCGATTTTCTCGTAATATCTGAGCGTGTGCGCCGACAATCCAGTGAGTGCAGCAAACTGACCTATGTTCATAATCTAACGATCCGCAGGATGGTTAACGCCATCATTCGTGGGCACATTTTCTAGCTCAAATGGATTAACGCCTTCGAGGCAACCAATGTTGTAACCATATTCATGAGGATTGGAACGCCGCTGGTGATGGGTGTAAATACCGCAGTTGGAGCAAAAGTAATGCTTGGCAGTTTTGGTATTGAATTCATAGTATTTCAGTACATCTTCACCCTTGAGGATCGTGATCCCCGCCAGCGGCACAGAGCCAACAATGGCCCCTTTACGACGACAGATAGAGCAATCGCAACGGCGTGGATTTTCGATGCCATTAGGCAATGACAACTCCAATACCACGGCACCGCAATGGCAAGACGCTCTGTGTTTTGGCTGAATAAGAGTATTGCCTACTTGTTTAATCACACCCCACTCCTTGTTTCGCTAGATTCTATAAACCTAAATTCCCAAGCCGCTGCACCAACGCTCGCCATTGTTGCAATTGCGGCTCCTTAGCACTCATCAATGGCCCCAACATATTGGATTTAGCCCGCTTAAAACCACTAAATACTAAGGTGGCGGTATCAAGCTGTTTGAGCGCGGGAGCGCCTTGAAACCACTTGTAATACCAAGGCGGCGTGTCCATGGTCATGATAATTCTCGAGGTTTTATGGCGCAGCAACTTAGCGGGTATCAATTTACCTTTCTCATATTTAAATGCAAATCCAGATAAAAATGTCCTATCGATTAAGCCTTTAAACTTAGCAGGAATACCGCCCCACCAAATCGGTGTGATAATCACCACATGCTCCGCCCACTGGATATTCGCTTGAAACGCTAGCAAATCGGCTTCGAGTGGCTGAGGTTGACGATAACCATAGGTCAGATTCGGGTCAAAATTCAGCTCAGCTAGTTTGACGATTCTCACTGAGTGTTTATCTGCCGCCGCTTTGGCATAGGTTTCAGCCAGATGCTCACAAAAACTCTGCGCCTTAGGGTTACCACAGATCACTAAAATCTTTTTTGCCACGATGAAACGCCATAACAGTCAATGTGGCAAATAGCATAAACTCTGCCCCTAAGGGGAGAGTCAAGACCTAAGGTAACAGCTGTGATTCACAGGAGGAGAGCCCATCAATACAGGCATCTAACTGAGTGACTTTATGTTCTAATTCACTTATCTGGCGTAAAAAATCCGCTCTAATACCCAACAAAAAAACCTGCACTGTGGCTAACTGAGCATGCTTATCGCCTTGTTCGAGTAAATCTTTTAGTTGGACAAGCTTAATGCCGAGGGCTTTGGCCTCTTTGATCAGCAACAACAGCCTAATATCCGCCGCACTATAAATACGATAACGCCCCTGACGTGCGGGAGTGTCGATAAGCCCCCACTCCTCATACAAGCGAATCGCTTTTATCGACAGCCCTGTTTGCTTTGCCGCTTGTCCAATATACATAGCTCAACCTAACCCTTTAAAGACATTACTCATATCTGCATTGCTTGCCATTATCAGCCACAGTATCAGCTTAGGCCAAGACTTGTCGCAGCAATCTTATGCTGCTAGTCTGGCCGCTTAAACGAGCGTTTTAACTTGGGATTTTTATCATGGGATTTAAACAAGAACAGCTGCAAGAGCAACCACAAGAATGTGTACAAGAACAGGCAATGGATAAGTTTCTCGCACAGCACCCTATAGTCACAGAAATCCCCGTTGCATGGGGTGAAATGGATGCCCTACAACATGTTAATAATGTGGTGTATTTCCGCTATTTTGAAACGGCACGTATCGACTTTTTCAATCGCCTCTTCCCGCTAGATACCCTGTATCAATCCGGCATTGGCCCCGTAATCAGCGAAAATCAGGCTCGCTATAAACGCCCAGTGACTTTCCCCGATACTTTATTGGTAAGTGTCAGCATTAGCGATATTCACAGCGATAGATTTACCATGCATTATCAAGCTTTTAGTAAACAGCAGCAGGCAGTGACGACGTTAGGTACTTCAGTCGCCGTAATGTTTAACTTTAAAACGGGCAAAAAAGCTGAGTTACCAGCAGAACTGCTGACAATTCTCAAACAACACGAAGTTGCTTAAGCTATTCAAATCAATAACGAATTGCCAGCACACTTTAGGCCATACCTTGAGGGAAGCATGTATGTCAGATAACGAAAAAATCGAGATAGCCATTGAACATCAACAGGATAGACAGCGTTTCATTATCCCTGTCGATGGCTATGAAGCCGTGTTGGAATACCAATTATCAGACAAGGATATTGATTTTAGCCGCACCTTTGTCCCCAACGAACTGCGCGGTAAAGGCCTTGCCGAACGCTTAGTGCGCCACGGCTTAAAGTGGGCTAAAGGCCAAGACTTTACTATCCAAGCCAGCTGCTGGTATGTACAGAAGTTTTTAAAATAGGCAGATTTAAAAACGAGTTCGCTAAATCCAATACACAGGGTAATGGCGCTTGGGATCGGTGGAGAGGTTATTGACCACCAGCGCGACCAGTAAGAGTAATACTGAGCCGAGGAACACTGGCATTAACGCGTAAAGAAAGCCGAGTTGATGCACGTTTTCACCGCCAATCACGGCAATCAATGCCGTTGCGCCGCCCGGAGGATGAAGAGTACGAGTCAGGTACATGAATGCGATAGACAGAGATACCGCTAAGGCGCTCGACAGCACCACATAATCGCCACACACTTGGTACACTGCGACCCCAATTAAGGCCGATAACACACTGCCACCAATCAAATTACGCGGCTGAGAAAACTCTGCCAGCGGTGCGCCGTACACTAGTACTGCCGATGCACCAAATGAGCCAATCACAAACATGGTACCGATTGGGTTTTCACTAAAATAAAAAGCAAGACTAGCCACTAGGTAGATACCACAAAATGCGCCAACCCACGACCACACTATTTTTTTAAGTGGTTGTCTAGGTGGACAAATATCTTTAGAGCGCATGCGGGTAAAGTAGAATCTCATTGTGTTAATCCGGGCTGAATATTATCAATGCATTACAGATGATTGACCTGTATCACAGTTTACGGGCGCAAAATTAACGTTAAACAAGCGCAATTGCAATTGCGCTTAACCAAGATTAGCGAAACATTAAATAATTTCACCTTGTAAGCCCGCTAGTACTGCACGGATATTCTCTGTAATAGGGCAACTTTTTTCAATTTTATAGTCGTAATGCACCAACGTCGTTTTGACCGCTGCCGTCTTATGTCCAGCCTGCCAACAGGTTTGTGTCAGCTCAAAGCTGCTGTTACCGATGCGGCTCACGTAGGTTTTCACCGTCACGTCTTTACCGTAATAAGTCGGTGCAATAAAGGCCACCGTAAACCCTGCGACAATAAGATTCCAATGTTGCAAATCCAACTCTGGGTTAAAAATCTCAAAGATTGGCTTACGCGCCGCCTCACACCACACGGGGATCACGGTGTTGTTGATATGACCTAGCCCATCGGTTTCGGTGAATCTTGGGGATATTTCGAGGCTGTATTCAGTAATTGACATGCACACTTCCTTTTTTATTGTTATTTATAAATCAACTACAGGGTAATTTAAGTTTGACGGGTGACCCCTGATGGCTGAACGGGGTTTGGTATCAATGTTATCTATCGTGAAAAATATTGGCGACTTTAATAAATGGCCACAGTCATATTTATACATAGCCTAACAGACCCAAACGTCCAAACAAACCCAAAACAGACTAGACTCAACGCCTATAATTAAAAACAAAAAGGCCGCATAGCGGCCTTTAGTAACAACAACTTAATGATCAGTTGTTGTACATTGCATTAATTTCGTGAGCATATTTATGGTAAATCATCTTACGCCGTAACTTGAGTGTTGGGGTGATTAACCCTGCTTCCATCGAAAACGCATCAGGCAATAGAGTGAACTTTTTGATTTGCTCAAAACCTGCTAACTCATGCTGTAACTGTTTCAGACGTTGCTCAAAATGCGCGACTACGTGGCTGTGGCGCAGCAATTCTAGAGTTGACTCATACTTGAGGCCCTTGTCTTTTGCCCACGCTTCCAGAGACTCAAACGCAGGCACAATCAAGGCAGTCACATAGTTACGAGCATCGGCAATAATGGCCACTTGTTCAATAAAAGGACAACAGCCCACAGCACCCTCAATCCTTTGTGGCGCAATGTATTTACCGTTGGAGGTTTTCATCAACTCTTTAATACGGTCGGTAATAAATAGGTTACCGTTAGTATCAAAACGCCCTGCATCACCGGTTTTTAACCAACCATCCTCAAAGGCGGCGGCGGTATCTTCTGGGCGATTATAATAGCCACGCATCACAGCAGCACCGCGCACAAGTATCTCGTCATCTTTACCCAGTTTGATTTCAGTTTCCAGCAAAGGTTGACCATTTGAACCTGGTACACGATTGTCTAAGGTGTTGCAGGTCACTGTAGCGTTGGTTTCTGTCATGCCATAACCACATAGCACTGGAATATTGATAGCGTGGAAGAAGTTACCCACATTAATATCTAAGGCTGCACCGCCGCAGGGCATAAACTTTAGCCGGCCGCCAAGCACCGCGTGCAGCTTGCTAAATACGAGTTTATGCGCCAAACGCCCTTGTAGTGATAGCCACAATCCACCTTTGGCACGACCCTGAGCAACTTCAAACTGCCGTTGACCGACACGCATTGCCCAAGCAAACAGCTTTTTACGGCTAGCGGGTGATTTGGCTACTTTATCTTGTACGGCGCTATAAACTTTTTCGAGGAAACGCGGCACAACGCATAAAGTATGTGGACGTACGGCGCTAATCGCCTCTTTTACTCTTTGGGTATTTTGCAAATAGACGTTATGACCGCCGCGGCACAAAACGTAAAAACTCCAACTGCGCTCAAACACATGGCTTAGTGGTAAAAATGCCAAAGACACATCGCCACTCTGAAAAGCCAGCTTTTGATCATGTTGGCGTATAGTCGAAGCCATGTTGCGGTAATCCAGCATCACGCCCTTCGGGTCGCCCGTCGTGCCAGAGGTATAAATTAGGGTCAGTAAATCGTCGAGATTAGCCGCTTGTAGACGTTGATTAAGTTCGGCTTTTTGTTCAGCCTCCAGCTCATCGTTAGCAGCTAGCAAAGTGTCTAAATGCCTGTGTTGCTCAACCTTATTAGCAGCAAGAGCCACGCTGGCATCGAATACAATGACATGCTCTAGACTGGGGCATAGCTTTTGTAGCTCACAGGCCATGGCATATTGCTTAGCATCATCCACAAAGATGACTTTAGCGGCAGCATCATTAACGATAAAGCTCGCCTGTTCAAGGGTACTGGTGGGATAAATAGGTACCACAACGGCACGACTTTTGAGTGTACCAATATCGGCACAGGTCCACTGCGGGCAGTTTTGCGCCAAAATAATACAGCGGTCTTGCACTTGTACGCCGAGTTGAATCAACACTTGTGCAATTTTACTGCTAATGTGATCGAATGCTTGCCAGCTCACCAAAGACCAAGGCGCGGCCATTTCGAAACCTTGCAGCGCAATGGCGTCTTTTAAAGACTGACTCTGCTGCTGTAATAGTCGAATAACATGATATTGTTCAAGAGACATAAATGACTCACCTTTTAGCTTACAAGTGTACCGCTTTTTTCGCATTCTACCTGAAGGCTAAATAAAATCTAAGAGTTTTTGCTCTAATCTTGTGCAAATGCAGCCTAAATCACGCTATAAACATTCAGTTAAGTTTGTATCACGCCCTCCTTCCAATGCTTTTTGCTCCCCCAAATCATCACGTCTTTTCCTATTAACATCAATAGCCTATCTGATATAAAGCAGCCATTCAGTGAACCATTACGCCACAAAAACAAGACAGATAGACACTCACCATTAATCGTACGATTTATCCGTATGATGGTTTGTAAGTAGATTATCCACGACTAAAGTTGACATTTAAAAGCGCTAACATTAGCTTCACACACTATATTAATGCATTGATATAATTCTAATTAAATAAAAGTTCCTCCTGAACTGCAAAAAGGAAAGCGCTTATGATACGCGGCACGACACACAGGAAGTCCCACCGAGCAGTTCAACGCCTTGCGACGACGAGGTTAAGGCCTCGCTATATATTAAGCGTACTTCTGCTGACTATCGCCAGTACAGCCACTTGGGCAAGTGATGTAATCAGTCAAGATAAACAAACAGCAAGTAAGACAGACACTTGTTATGTTGAAGGCGTATCAGACCGTTTAAATTGCGGCTTTGTGACTGTGCCAGAAAATCCTAACAAACCCAATGGCAAACAAATCCAAGTACATTATGTGATATTGCCGGCGGTGAAAAATGCCAACCATGAAGAAGCCTTGTTAGCCATTGCCGGCGGCCCGGGGCAATCGGCTATAGACAACGCCGCGGGTTTTGATGCCATGCTCAGTAAAGTACGCCAACAGCGAGACATTTTGCTGATTGATCAACGGGGCACAGGCCGCTCGAATATATTGACCTGTGATGAAGGGGCACAATCTCCGCTGTCATTCAATGATGACAATGTTGATACCTTAGTTGAGGCACAAAAATGCCTCGAGCAACTCGACGCTGACGTGACCCAATACGGCAGCCTTAATGCGATTAAAGACTTCGAAGCCGTGCGCCAGCATCTAGGCTACAAAAAATTGCATGTTTACGGCATTTCCTACGGCACACGTATGGCGCAACTTTACATGCGTTTGTACCCCGAGCACTTAGCCACAGTGACCTTAGACGGCATAGTGCCAATGCAGCAAAGTGTTTTAGAAATCGGCGCGGCAATTGATCGTGGTTTTGATTTACTGTTTAAGGATTGCCAAGAAACCACCGCTTGCCATGCCCAGTTTCCTAAGCTTAAAGCTGAATTTGAACAGGTTGCCGCATCACTCGCTAGGGCACCAGTGATGGAAAATGTTTACGATCCTGTCAGCGGTGAAAAAACTATGCTGACGATGACGCGCGGTAAATTCTATGGCTCGATTCGCATGGCGCTGTATCAGGCTAATGTGCGCGCCTTAGTACCCCATGCGATTCACCAAGCCGCGAAACATAATTTCCAACCCATTCTCGGTCTATACGCCCTTACCCTAGAAAATGGCGGTATGGCGATGGGCATGCACGCATCGGTCGTCTGTGGTGAAGATATGCACCGTATTACGCCAGCCATGCGCGAGCAGGCCAAAAAATCCTTTATGGGCAGAACCATGCTCGAAGGCTTAGAGGCGACTTGTTCAATATGGAAAGTCCCTGCGGTCGATAACAGCTTTAGCGAACCTATCAGCAGCAACATTCCAACCTTATTGTTATCCGGCGAAATAGACCCCGCCACCCCACCAAGCTGGGGCGAGTTAGCGATGGAAAAACTCAGTAATGCCAAGCACTTTGTTGCACCCTACGCGACCCATGGAGTGGCCTATCAATCCTGCGCCAATAACCTGATTGCCGATCTCGTTCGCTCGGGCTCAGTCAACGATCTCGACGGCGAGTGTTTAAACAAAGATGTGCGCCGCAGCTTTTATTTAAATGCCAGCTCGGTGGAACCGCTTAATGCGACCAGCACAAAAACCACGACAACAGATGATCACGCCAGCACTGGAGCTAAGGAATAAGCCATGATTAAAGTATCCCATCTTTCCAAGCGCATCGGTGACGTGCAGGCGCTCAATGACTTAAGCTTCGAGGCACAAAATGGCCAAATTACTGGTTTACTCGGCCCCAACGGCGCGGGTAAAACCACGTGTTTACGCACTATTTTTGGTTTACTGAAACCTGATACTGGCAAAGCTGAAATCGAAGGTATCGATGTCGCCATCGACCCTATCGGCGCTAAGCAACAACTCGGGTTATTTCCCGATCCTTTTGGCTTGTATGAGCGCTTAACACCACGGGAATATATCCGCTATTTTGCCGAGCTGAGCGGCTTATCATCTAAAGACGCTAAAGAGGCCACCAGCCAAGTGATTGCTAAATTACGCCTTGAAGATATTAGCGATCGTCGCTGCAAAGGTTTCTCCCAAGGGCAAAGGATGAAAACCGCACTCGCACAGGCCATTGTCCACCGCCCAAGTAATATTATCCTCGACGAGCCAACCCGCGGGCTCGATGTGATGAGCACTCGTCTGCTGCGCGATATTCTTATCGACCTTAAAAATCAAGGACATTGCGTACTGTTTTCCAGCCATGTAATGCAAGAAGTCGCCGCACTGTGTGACCAAGTCATTGTGATGGCGCAAGGTCGAGTGGTGGCCATGGGTAGCCCAAGCGAGCTTTGTATCCAAACGGGCAAAGACTCACTCGAAGAAGCCTTTATCCAACTTATCGGTACCGATGAAGGAATTGCAGCATGAATAAAATAATCGCAATGGTACGCAAGGAACTCATTGATGCAGCCCGTGATAAGCGCTCTGTGATGGCAGGACTCTACTACGCCATCGGTACGCCGTTGATTATGTGTGGCTTATTTATGGTGTTAATTGGCCAACTAACCAGCCCTGATGACTTAAAAATCACCATCACGAATCCCGATAATGCCCCAGATTTAGTGCGTTTTTTATCAAATAAAGGTATTACTCAAGGCAATATTAAAGAAGCTGACGTTAAAGACAGCACGGCTAAAGCGTCGACGGAAAAAGTCGCTGATACGCTAGACCTTAAAGCCATTGAAATGATTATTAGCACCGACTATGCCGCGCAAATGAACCAAGGCAAAGGTGCTGAGATCACTATTGTTGCCGATAACTCAGACGAGAAACTGCAAAACTCGATTCGTAGACTCGAAAGACAACTGCAAGCCTACAGTACAGAAATGGGCAGCCTACGCTTGATTGCCCGTGGTATCGATCCCCGCGTAATACAGCCACTTAAGATCAATATCCACGACCAAGCGACGACAGACTCTAAGGGCGGAATGATCTTAGGTATCGCGATTTTCACTATGATTTACTCGGTATTTATCTCGGGCATGAACCTCGCTATCGATACCAGCGCCGGTGAGCGTGAGCGTAACTCTTTAGCGCTATTACTAAGCCATCCGCTCACAACACGCCAGTTAGTGTTATCGAAAATCATCGCTGTGAGTCTGTTTGCCCTCTTGGGATTAGTGCTGATTTTGCTGGTATCCAAAATTGCCTATACCTTTGTACCTTGGCAAGAATTAGGTTTTAGCGTCAACATCACCAGTGAATTTATAGCACTGATGTTAGTGGTGGGTATCCCTGTGGCGTTGATGGCAGCTTGCTTACAACTGTTTGTGTCTTTTATGGCAAAGTCTTTTAAGGAGGCCCAATCCTACCTAACGATAGTGTTGTTTGTGCCCTTAGCTTTATCGATGGCCGCCAGTTACAACATAGCGCCAGATATGCTGCAGTGGTTGCCCGTATCGGGCCAGCAACAGGCATTAATGGACTTTATTAAAGGTAAGGACTTGCCCATGTTGCAGTTACTCGTTTCGACCCTCAGCACCTTAGCCATTGCAGTATTACTCGCCTTTGGCATGGAAAGGTCGCTCAAGAGTGAAAAGGTAATCTTTGGGCTTTAAAGGAGCCATATCAACGATAGAGACTAAAAAAAACAATTAAAACAAAAAGCCACTGAATATTCAGTGGCTTTTTGTTATTGACCTAAGGTTACTTTGTCTTAGGTCTAAAGGGTTTAATCACCGCTTCGTTACACTCTAAATACGGCCCTTCCATCAAGTCGATACAATAAGGGATTGCGGGGAATACCGCATCTAAACACTCACGAATCGACTTAGGTTTACCCGGCAAGTTCACAATTAAAGAATCGCCACGCAATCCCGCGGTTTGGCGCGATAAAATCGCTGTCGGCACAAATTTTAATGACTCAGCGCGCATCAATTCGCCAAAGCCTGGCATCATACGATCGCATACCGCTTCAGTGGCTTCAGGGGTAACATCGCGTTTAGCGGGGCCAGTGCCGCCAGTGGTGACAATTAAGCAGCAATCTTGCTCGTCGGCCATCTTGATCAGCGTCGCTTCAATTACATGCTGTTCATCGGGGATCACTTGATAAATCGGCTCCCACTCGCTGGTGAGGTAGTCGTTGAGCGTGTCGATAATCGCCTTGCCTGAGATATCTTCATAAATCCCCGCGCTAGCACGATCACTTACCGTCACAATACCGATTTTTGCTTTGCTCATAATCCCATTCCCCAAACGTCAATGTATGGCTTGCCCATTGTATAAATAACAACGGCTTCTGCTATATTCTCTGCGGCTAAAATAACATAAATATGCGGTTCAATGTGCTGCGGCAAGTCGACATTCGTCACGTATTGGCGCTTAAACTCAGCTTGCTCGCATTTAATGCGCCGTTTCGCTATCGTGATCTTTTAATGCGGTCGCTGGCGATAAAAAACCGACGATCGCAGCACAAAGTGCCACCCCTGCAGCGGCCATAAATCCATACTGGAAGGCGTGATGCACAGTCTCTGTTGGCAACTTTTTTATGGCATCGATACCAAATTCAGCATCCGTTAGCGGTAATAAACCATACAGCAGCACACTAAACAACGCAGTACCGATGGCGGCGCCCATAGAGCGACACAGTGACACCATAGCGGTTATCTGGCTAAGCCGCGCCTTGCCAGACACGCTCTGCACTACAAGCTGCACACTCGGCATTACAGTGCCCAAACCAATGCCAACTAACACACCTAAGCCGCCAATCACATTGGCATTTTGCGGCACAATACTTATCAATAACAAACCAATACAGGCTAACCCCATACCAAAAGTCGGTAACCATTTAGGTGCCACGTCTTTACTTAACAAGCGGCCGGTCATCGTCGAGCCTATTACAATGCCGAACGTCATCGGCAATAGCAGTAAACCAGTTTGGGCGGGATTAATATTTAACCCCACCTGCAAATAAATCGGTAAAAAGAAGATCATCGCAAATAAACAGGCTGCAAACAGTGCCGCGGTCAGCAGCGGCATATACACAGCCTTATTGGCGAGTAAATCTAACGGCAAAAATGGGCTCGCCCGTCGCCGCTCCCACACTATCAATCCTAAAGAGCTTAAAACGACAAATACGGCAAAGCCTAAACTGGTCACTGAAAGCCACGCAAACTCCAGTCCCGCCACCGATAACCAATATAATAGTGCTGTGATAATAAGCGGAAATAACACTACGCCCACTAAGTCAAACTGGCCTTGGCGTATGGGTTTCATACTGCGTTTATGCAAACCATTGAGCCACCATACTGCCAGTATGGACAGTGGAATATTCGCCCAAAATAGCCAATGCCACGAGTAGGCATGTACCACTAAGCCGCCAATGACTGGGCCGCCAACACTCGCGAGGGTAAACATAGCGGCAAAATAGCCTTGAAAACGAGCCCGTTGACGAATAGGTACTAACTCACCAATCAATGACTGGGACAAACTCATTAAGCCGCCACCGCCCATACCCTGCAAGATACGTCCGGCGATCATATGGTCCATCGTGCCTGCACTCGCAGAAACGATAGAACCCAAGGCAAAAATCACGATGGCGATCATCAAGATTTTTGCGCGGCCAAAGTTATCCCCTAACCAACCGTAAATCGGCACCGAAGCCGCCATCGCCAGCATATAGCCGATAGTGATCCACGAGGCTTGGCGCAGACCGCCGAGATCTTCAACAATCGCAGGTGTGGCTGTGGCGAGTAAGGTTTGATCGACCGCCGCCAGAAACATAGGCAAAAATACAGCCGAAAAAATAGCAAGGAAAACGGAAGTGGGTAAAGGTTCGCTTCGGGGTAACATCGGCTCTGGGGACATGTTTCTCCACAAATAGTTAGGCTAAGATGGAATTAAATACGCCGTGCGTTCCAATACTTAGACGCCCAATAGCTGTTATGCAGGCTCGAAATTTTCACCCCTTGGCTAGTGGACACATGCAGAAAACTATCATCGCCAACATAAATACCGACATGGTGCGAACTCCAACCCGTCTTGAAAAATACTAAATCACCTTTGCGTAACTGGCTTCGTGATATCGGCTTACCGAGAGCTTGTTGTTCTTCAACCGTACGTGGCAGCGTTAGCCCTAACATTTTTTGATAAGCAACAGAAACAAAGGCCGAGCAATCTATGCCCCTTTTAGTGCCGCCGCCCAGACGATAAGGTACACCGCGCCACTCCGAATGCAATGCAGAGATGTTATTATCGTTCCAAACCGAGACAGGTTCAACTTGCTTTACCACAGGCTTAGGCTCTGGCGCGCTAGCACAAGCACCAAGGCCTAAGGCTAAGATAACTATCAGTAATTGTTTCATTAGCATTAACTCATTGCAGGCAGATTTCACAGTAAAGTCATTTAGTTTCTATCAGAAAATTCAGCTTAAGAGTCGCTCAAACACTAAAATAACCCAATACCGCAGCACTCTACACTCAAATATCACAGCACTTTAGCAGACTTAGATAACCTAAAGCTTAAATTTAGAATGCCGTCCATAATAAACGCACACCCACCAGCACCATTAAAATCAAAATGATGCGCTTAAATAACCTATCAGAAATTTTATGCTGAATAAATAATCCCAGTTTTACGCCTAACCACGCGAGTGGCACCAGTAGCAATGAGACGATAATATTCTCTTGGGTTATCTGCCCAAGTAAGCTGTAGGGAATGAGTTTAACCACATTCACTACTGCAAAAAATACCACCGCTGTGGCTAAAAATTCAGATTTAGCTAAGCGTAATGGCAGTAAATACGCATTGAGTGGTGGGCCGCCCGCATGGGCAACAAAACTGGTAAATCCTGCGATTAAACCACAAAGCCGCCCAACCAAGGAGGAAGGGGTTGTTTGAGTTTTATCCCCAAGAATCAAACCATACAAACCAAATCCCAGTGACACGCAACCCAAAATAGCCCGCAAATAGTCTTCATTCAAGCGTTCAAACAGCAAATAACCGATAACGATACCCGCAATTGCCGCAGGTAATAATATCCGTAAATGATGCGGATTATGTTGTCCCCACCATGAACGTACACTTAAAAAATCCATATAAATTAGTAACGGCAACATAATAGCGACCGCTGTAGTTGGGCTAATCGTTAACGCCAATAGTGGGACAGTTAACCCGCCGACTCCACCCGCAAAACCCGATTTAGAAATACCCGTAATTAATACGGCGGGTATCGCGATTAACCAAAAAAGCGCGTCCGTAAACATCACCACACCCTGAATAATGCCTTAAGGCTAACAAGTTATTGTTGCAGTGATAAAAACTATCGAGCAAACATGGCTGGGTCAATATTTAACCTGAAATAAAAAACCCGAAGCTATGTGGCTTCGGGTTTTGCTAAGGCTTAACTATCTGTGCCTAGACATCATTTGAGGTGCTGACACTAAGGTGAGAGGTGGTTGTTATAGTAATGATTCAAATCACACATCATTACAAATCTCTATCAGCCTTAAACTATCTAATAACCAAACTTAGCCACGGGATGCCAGTTTTTATTGATTTCTTCTTCAATAAACTTCTGTTTTTCTTTAACTAAGTCAGCCTCAACTATGCCTATCGCTTGCTGGGCTTTTTGTTTGGTGCTGATATCTGGATAACTCACTTGAGTAACGTTAAGTTGTTTTAATATCCCTGCGAGTTGCTTGCGCGCATCACTTGCTTGCTCAAAAGCTTTATCTAACAGCTGCTTACCTTCGGTGGGATTATGGGCATATAAACCATGTGAAGACATGGCAAAATCCCATCGCCATTGGCCGTGGCGTATTCCCATAATAGGCGCATTCATTTGCTCCCATTTGGCACCAGCATCCCAAGCAGCTTTGGCTTCGTAATGAGCCTTAACTAACAAGCCTTCTACTTCACGGGCTTTGGTTTCAATCGTTAATTTATTGGCCGCTAGCTTAGCTTCAATTTTTGTTTTACTGCTATGGCAACTGCTGCAAGTGCTATCAAAATGCGGTAAGGCTTTATCCACTTTATGGCTGGTAAATTCAACGCCTTTGGCATCTTTCTGGGTTGGCATGTGGCAAGTAATACAAGTTACCCCCACTTCTGCGTGTTTACTGCGGCTCCAGTGTTCAAAGTCCGGATGACGCGCCTTGAGTATTGGCGTTCTTGATATGGGATGGATCCATTCGAAGAAACGACGAGTATCGTAATATTTTTCAATGTCATCGGCGGTGCTGCCAAAAATCCACGGAATATTGACCACATTACTTTTTTCTGGACGGAAATAATAAGTCACATGGCACTGACCACATACCTGAGCGCCCTGCATGTTGGTATCTTGTTTGTCAAAAGGTAGCTGAATTTTAGCCATTGCATCTTGGGCATGGGGACGCGGTAAGGCTAATTTTTTATTGCCAGATTCATGACAGTCACTGCAATAAACAACACTTTGGATCTCTTTGCCGAGATCGGTAAAATTCTTGGCTGAGTATCCTTCAAAACCTAACTCTTCAATTAATCGAGGCGCGTCAGGCGTTTTACAGGTCCAGCAACTGGCAGATAAACCTTTTTCACCGGGTTCTGGTGCCACACCTGTGCGTAAAGTGTGTGCTACATCGGCAACAGCAAATTGATGTCCACGTGGGCTATGATACTCTTTTGCAAAAGAAGAACCCGCCCACAGTATGATGCTGGCAGGATAATTGGCGAGCATATCCTCGCGCTCAACCTGCTCGGATGTTGCCTGCCAAGATTGATATTGATTAGGAAATTGTTGTTGATTGCTCGCATCAGAAGCGGCCAAAGCGGTAAATGTCGCCATGGCCAGCGAGCCAATCAAATAAACCTTTATTTTTGACGATATGACTGTTTTAAAATGAATTTCCACTATATCTCCTTTATCCTAATCTCAATTTTAACCTGGTCGCCCATCAATACGGGGGCGAGTGAGTATGGGTATGTAATGCCATACAAACATAGCAAATGCGATAAACCAGCAACTAGCGGCTAACCATAACCAGACTTGGGTGTCAGCCGGAAACCAGATAGGCATTAATGCTCTGAATACTGCCGCTAAAGGCAAACAAATAAAGGCCAATATCATTTTGGGGCCCTCATAGATATTTCGGCTCGTATGCCCAAGTGACACCCTAGAAATCATTGAAAGACACAAGGTAGCCATACAACCTATCGCAAATAGGTGCAGTAAACTGCGATAAGCATATTCATTATCGAGATACCAACTCATAGCTAATAAACTGACGGGAAGCATAAAATAGGCAACATGTAAGGACCACAACATAGGTTCCTTTAGTGTTTTATGAGGTAACCAACGGGCAAATCGGATTAACTGTAATAGCCCTGCGATCAGCAATAAACTTCGCTCTATTTCCAACGAAAGTGGTTCAAAAAGTGCTTGGATCACCAGTAAAATCATCACCGCAAGCAGCGGATATTCAACCCAAGGTAATGGTTCAGCTTTTGTCGCCTTAATGCGCATTGCGGTAAAAAAGGGGATCACGCGTCCACCCACTATGGTGATCAGTAACGCAAACCACCACAACATTGCCTGCCAGATCTGATGGGCAAAAATAAAATCTCGCTCAAATAGAGCGTAGTAACTAACATTGTTAATCACTAACGCGACTAACAACATGATAGGAAAGCCAATATTACGCCATTGCTTTACTTTATAAATACTGCGCCACAAGGCAAGACTTGCCATACCGAGAAATAATGAATCAAACAATGCCGGTAAAATCAGTGGCACTTGCATTGGAAGTAACAGTAACAATCGTGCCAATAACCAGCAACTAAACGTCAGCGCAAGTGGCCAGCCTTTTAATGCCGGTTGATTGGTCCAGCTTTGAACGGCCGTCAGTAAAAAGCCACACACAATCGCCATCGCAAAACCAAACAGCAGCTCATGGGGATGCCACCATAACGGCAAGATAATGGCCCAGAAATTGGGCGGGAAAAAACTATATTGCGGAGTAAACCAAGTTAATAACCACAGCGGAATATAGAGTGCGGCTAATATGGCTCCTCCCAAAAAAAAGGGCCTAAAGGCTAATCGCCACAGCGCGGGAATACGTTCAATTTTTTGAGGGTCATCAATATTTAGCATCATAATTAACTCAGTGGCTTAATTATCGCGAGCACACTTAAGATGTTTTTTATATGATTCTTATACTGTACTGAAATCTTATTTAATTCAAACTAGGTCTTTGATTTTGGAACCCATGTCCCAAAGTTCAACGTTTTCAATTTGAAGATAGCTACATTGTGCAAGGATATAACTCTCGTTAAGCACTTTTACCGCGCAACAATGGACGGTAGAGTTTTTGTATTATTAACGGCTGAGTTTACGGATACGCAATACAAACCTATAAAGTCAGCACCCTAAAATTTTACGACTTTTTTACGCGCTATCTTAAAATAGCTTTGTTAGAGTAAAACTAACTTCTATTACACTATTATCAACTCCATGACATTGTTAACAAAGGCAGCTTTGACCCAGTACTGGCGTGCCCGCCCCACTTTATTTACCTTCATTGTGTTAGTGATTGCGATTTTTAGCAGTGTGTTTATCGACTATTTTTCGGCTTCTACCATCGCCGTGTTGCTCGTTTTACAATTGGCTGTGGTCGCCATAGCCTTGCAGTGTAATGCCAACTTTGCCTATTTTGCGGCAGTGTTTGAGGCAACTAGTTTTAATTTTCTGTTTACCACGCCGCGCTATTCGCTACAGATGTTCAATCTTGAGGACATTCTCAATCTAACGGTGTTTTTACTGGTCGCCCTCACTACCAGCAAATTGGCTGAACATTACCGCCGCCAGCAAGCAGCACTCGAACAGGCTCAGTTACGCAACAGCATTTTATTGTCAGTTTCACATGATTTACGTACACCACTGGCAACCATAATCGGCACGCTGACAACACTGAAGGAATACATGCCTAAGCTCAGTGCGTCGCAAAAGGATGAATTAATTGATAGTGCCGCCAGTGAAAGCCATCGTCTGCATCAATATATCGAAAACCTGTTACAAGCCACTAAGTTACAACACGGTGCGCTTAAATTTAGCCTCAGTGAAAACACGATTATCAATGTATTACACCAAGCAATTGGCCGCTTTCCCGCCGCCCAGCCGCGAATCATTATCGACAGCACGGCTGAACTGCCGCCACTGATGATCAGCAGCTCATTGATTGAACAGGCCATTTTTAATGTACTGGATAACGCACTGCGCTATTCGCCCTTAGATAAACCCGTCACAGTAACAGCTTATCAACAGGGCGATGTGTTGCAGTTAGATATTCAAGATGAGGGCGTAGGCATCGCCCCCGCAGAGGCGCAAGCTATTTTTGAACTGTTTTATCGCCAGCATCCCTCAACTGATGGCGGCGCGGGTCTTGGGTTGGCTGTCGCTAAAGGCATTATTACTGCCCATGGCGGCCAGATCAGCGCCGAGCCCGCCTCCAAGGGCAGCCTTATTCGCATCGCTTTACCGATTAAAAAAAGAGAGCAATAAATGGCTTATAAGGTGCTAGTTGTTGATGACGAAGCGCAAATCCACACTTTTATGCGCATATCTTTAGAAGCGGAAGGCTTTGAATATTTCGGCGCGGCGTCGATTGCCTCTGCCTTAACGCAATATCAAGCGCAGCAGCCACACGTATTGGTGCTAGACCTTGGTTTACCCGACGGCGACGGCATCACCTTACTGCAAACCCTACGTCAGAGTAACAAAGTGCCGGTACTTATCTTAACTGCGCGAGATCAAGAGGAAGAGAAAATCCGCCTATTGGAAGCAGGCGCAAATGATTATCTCAGTAAGCCATATGGGGTCAGAGAGTTAATCGCACGTATCAAGGTATTAGTTCGCGACTTAGTGGATGAATCCACCCTGAGTGATGTACTGCAGTTTGGCGCACTTAAGCTGCAAAAAAGTACCCACCAGCTTTGGTTCGACCAGCAAGAAATCGCCTTAACTAAAAAGGAGTTTGCCCTGATGGAGACCTTAATGTCTCACCCTGGTCAGTTAGTGAAACAAACTGAATTACTGCGGCATATTTGGGGCGAAACCCATACCGATGACAGTCATTATCTGCGGATCTTGGTCAGTCAGTTACGCAAAAAGCTCAACGACAGCACAGAGCAACAGCTGATCAAGACAGAGGCGGGACTCGGATATCGCTTGACTGACATGAGTCACAAATAACGTTTTTATCATCAACACTTTCAAAAAATCATAAAAGGATGTTTGTATGGCGCATTTTACCGTTATTGGATTAGGGCGATTTGGCGTCGCAGTGAGCCGAGAACTGATCCACTTAGGTCATACGGTTACAGGTGTCGATAATGACCATAAAGCTGTTGAAAAATATGTAGAAGTTCTTACAGAAGCCGTAATTTGCGATTGCGCCGATGAGGCGTCACTAAGGGAACTCGATCTTGCCAGTAGTGAAGTTGTGATTGTCGCTATCGGTTTTGATATGCAATCGAGCCTGCTGTGCACACTGGCACTGAAAAATCTCGGCGTGCAAAATATTTGGGTTAAAGCCAGCAATAAGGCGCACCACACCATATTGTCTAAACTCGATGTTACTCGGATTATCCACCCTGAAGAAGATATGGGGGTCCGCGTCGCCCAGTCGCTAAACTACCCTATGGTGAATAACTTTCTCGCCATCGGCGATGGGCTCTATATTGTTGAAATCCATATTAAAGCCCATTTGCATCAAGCCACTGTTGGCCAACTGCTGGGGAGCTTGCAAGAGAAAAACACTGATGCGCAAATTAACGTTCAACGCAGCCCTAAGGGCAAAGTCGCGCCGTTAATGGTCAAACGTGAGCAGAGTGTATTTAGCAAGATTGATAGCGATTTTACCTTGCACACAGAGGATGCCTTATTCCTTTGCGGTAGCCGTGCCGAGTTAAAACAGCTCGCGCCAAGGTTGGTGTAAGGTGGTTCAATGGCATCCTTCGCTCACCCTAGAGCACACTCCTAAAACCGGCAAAAAACTCTTTGGCGCGCCGCCCTTTATCTTAAGTGCAAGCTTTGCTCTGTTAATCCTCGTCGGCACATGTTTACTTAAACTGCCCATCGCCACTGTGTCGCCCATTACTTGGCTGCAAAGCCTGTTTACCGTCACCTCGGCGGTGACAGTAACAGGGCTTGTGGTCGTCGATACTGGAAGTGTGTTCACGCCCTTTGGCCAAGTGATAATCGCGCTGTTAATCCAATGCGGCGGGCTGGGGCTGATGACCTTTGCCATTGTCACCCTTATCGCCCTTGGCGGTAAGATTGGCTTTCTACAACAAACAGTCGCAAAAGAGGCTTTTAATCAAACCGATACATCAACATTAGTCTCAACCGCAAAAGCAGTATTAGTGTTTTCGCTGCTGGTTGAAGCCATAGGCATGCTGATTTTATCCGCGCATTGGAGCCATGAACTTGGCTGGAAAACCAGCTTATTCCACGGTTTTTTCTATACAATTAGTGCCTTTAATAACGCAGGTTTTGCCCTCAGTGCCGACAGCCTGATGCCTTACGTAGCCGATCCCGTTATCAATCTAACGATCACAGCTTTGCTTATTATCGGTGGTTTAGGATTTTCGGTGTGGATAGATCTGCGTAGGAACAAACGTTGGTCAAAACTCAGCGTTTACAGCCGCATGATGATCACCGGCACTATTATCATCAACGCGGTCGCTGTGATTGCGCTTTACTTTATTGAGTACAACAACCCCAACACCTTGGCGCCCTTAAGCGAACTCGGTAAATGGCTAGCCTCATGGTTTCAAGCCGTTACACCGCGCACCGCAGGCTTTAATACCCTAGCGATTAACCAACTCGAAGACGCCAGCACCTTGCTCATACTCGTGCTGATGTTTATCGGCGGCGGCTCATTAAGCACCGCCAGCGGCATTAAAGTCGTCACCTTTATGGTACTGATTTTGGCCACTTATGGTTATTTACGCCGCGACGAAGCCATCTATGTGTTTAAACGGGAAATCCCCAAAGATACCGTCAGCAAAGCCTTAGCGCTGACCATCATCTCTCTGGTCGTATCTTGGCTGGCCATCTTCATACTGGTATTAAGCGAGAAAGCACCGTTAATCGATATCGTTTTCGAGGCCATATCCGCACTGGGCACAGTCGGTTTATCCCGAGGTTTGACAGGTAACTTAACCACTTTAGGCCAAGCCATCATCATCTTTATGATGTTCATGGGTCGCCTCGGCCCACTGATGCTCGCCTATTTCCTCGCGAATCCAAGGGTAAAAAAACTGCGCTACGCAGAAACCAAGTTGGCAATTGGGTAAGGATTAATTGATGGTGACACAATAAATTTACTGATAATCAGAGATTTGTAATGCTGAGCTCGCGAGGTAATTTAGTTGGCTATGGATGCGCTGACTTATAGACGAACCATGGCACTTGCTCGACGACGCGCAGCAAGTCCATCCGTGGATGCTCGACCGCCCGTCTGATGTGAATGGATTCACGAATGCAGCGATGGCATGGATGCCAAAAAGCGGCCATGGGGCGGATGGTCGTCTCACTAATCGCCATAGCTCTCCTGTTTAACATCGGTGTAGCCTGTTTGTTTTAAAGAAGATATGTGACTCGTTTTTGGACAGAAGTTACTTAGAGTTCTTACTTAAATTAGTAAAACACGAATAACGTCAAGTATGGGAAACTCCCTTAACTCAATGTACAAAACTAGCGGTGCCGGATCATTAGGTATGAATTACTTACTCAAGACTAA
The DNA here is from genome assembly GCF_050848685.1 of Shewanella sp. MF08487. Classification (NCBI taxonomy): domain Bacteria; kingdom Pseudomonadati; phylum Pseudomonadota; class Gammaproteobacteria; order Alteromonadales; family Shewanellaceae; genus Shewanella; species Shewanella sp. MF08487. The sequence continues at coordinate 444 of NZ_JBOZPB010000025.1, read as the reverse complement.
ACAGAACTCATTGAGGTAAGTAAAACACACGACATTATCGAGTTTTCTGTTGATTTTTGTGCCTATAGATTTTTCTTATTGAGATTTTTCCCATAAATAATGAGTTATCAATTAAGTCGAAAGATTCGACTGGTGGTTCTAGCGTGTTACTTGGAAGTATAAACTTACTCAATTGCGTGAGCTCTGCAATTTCCACTGGTAGCTTGGCGGTTTTGTTTCCGCTAACATTAAGCTCTGTTAATTGTGCTAGTTGTCCGATTTCTACAGGTAGATCTGTGAGCTTATTGCAGGAAAGATTAAGTTCAGTCAATTGGGTTAGCTGTCCAATTTCCGCGGGGAGTTCAGTGAGCTGATTGTGGGATAGATCAAGCTGCGTCAATTGCGTAAGCTGTCCAATTTCCGCGGGGAGTTTAGTGAGCTGATTGTGGGATAGATCAAGCTGCG
>NZ_JBOZPB010000024.1:0-71908 GCF_050848685.1 Shewanella sp. MF08487 | reverse complement strand
ATTATATTATTGGCTATTACAGCCAAGTCAGGCCACATCATTATAATGCAGGATTAAGCCCAAATGAATCAGAGCGAAGATTTTGGGAAGATTCTAAAACCGTGGCCAAATTTAGTTGACCACTTCACACCGAAGCAAACCGAGCTTATCAGCTGGTGGGTAAACGCCCAGAACACGCTAAGGGTTTCTTGCCTTGGGCAGTGCGTAGAGCCCTGAAGAAAGTCGAAGCAGATACCGAGAAATTAGAAGGTCGGCCGTGGATTCAGGGGTGTGGTGACGAGCAGGATTTGTGGCTGGATGCTTCGCTATTCTGGTCTCATAGTTTCTACACCGGATTACCTGGTGCCGGGAAAACAACGATGTTAACGCTTAACAGTGTTGGCGCCCTTTACCGTGGTAACTCTGTATTAGTGTTAGACCCTAAGAACGATCCAAACTGGAAGAACAGATTACGCGCAGAAGCGAAGCGTTTAGGCGTCCCGTTTTATTACTTCAACATTGCTGAGCCAAGTCAATCAGTGCGAATTGACCCACTGGTGAACTTCACAGTGACAACAGAGATTGCATCGCGCTTAGCGAACGTCTTAGAAAAAGGCTCAGGAAGCTCTGAGGGTTTTCGCTCCTATGCCTGGGACTCATTCTACGTCACGGCTGAAGCATTACGTTTTATCGGTAAGCGACCATCAATCAAGATGGTCGCTGATTACATGCTAAACCGCAAAAGCGAATTGGCCCTAGCAGCCTTAAGCAAGATTATGACTATGCATTACGGGCCCGATTGGTACGCGAACATGGCGACCCAAATTGCCGAGGAAGGCCGCGGCAATTTGCTACAGGGTTTAATCATGCGCTACCAACAGGTGTTAATCCCTGACGACAAAGGTGAAGACGCGGTATCGAGTTTTATTGGTTTCTTAACGCACGACCAATCTCACCAAAGCAAGATGTTAGCGACCACCAAGCCGATGTTAACCCAGTTAACCGCTGCGCCGCTGGACAAGATGTTAAGCCCTGATCCGAATGATACGGATGACGAGCGCCCTATTATCGACATCAAGAAATTCATTGATACGGGCGGCGTGTTGTACATCGCCACCGATTCATCGGGTAACCCTGCAATTTCAGCAGCTGTATCGAAACTCATTATGGAAGATACCTGCGCGGCAGCTGCGTCACGTTACAACTACGAAGGCGGTAAAGGGGTACGTGTGTCGGTGTTTGGTGACGAAATCCACTCTGCACTCTCCGACGGCCTAATTAACTTAGCCGCGATGGGTCGTGGTGCAGGCTTTGAATTGCACCTATCTACTCAGGGTGTTCCCGATTTGATTGATAAAGCCGGTGATGCAGTAGCGAGCCGTGTCTTGTCGTTAACCGCTAACTGGTTCTGTCTGCGAGCTCGAGATGATATCACCAGGGAGCGATTTGCGGCGCTACTCCCGGAGTATCCAATTAAGTCAAAGCAATGGCAGTTAAGCTCTAACACCGATTCTACCAGTAAGCTCCACAATTACTCGGGCTCGGTGGGTGAGCGGATTATGGAAGCTGACAAGCCAGCGTACCCTCTTTCATTGATGTCGGAATTACCTAAGTTGCAGTACGTCGCACGTCTGGCCAACGGTAAGACCTATCAATGTCGTATTCCGATTTTACTGTAGTGAGTGTTGATTATGGACGGCGTAGTTGAGAGTAAGACCCTGCACGGCAGGTTAATTTTGGCGGTTGGAGCGTTAATCAGTATTTACGTACTGATTTTCATGCAGCCCCAAGAGCATAACGAAATGTTACGGAAGGAAATCTCAAATATAGAAAAGGCCATTAGCACGGAGGCAACTATGGTTGTGGTGTTTAGGGCGAAAGGCTGGTACGAGGCGACGATGGTGAAATCAGGTTTAGCCGCGTTCATTGACCAGTATCATCAGGACACTGGTTTAAAAGGGGATCAACTATGGCGTACCCCTCTTACACGGATTTCTCAAAACATCAAGACCATTTGGTATCAGTGCTTACTGAGACTATCCTTGCTGATTTTCTGGTTTTGGATGGCCATTGGGTTGATTGCCGCATCAGCTGTGGACGGATTAATGCAACGTAAAATTAAGCAACATGAATTTACCGCACCATCAACTGGCTATTTCAGACTGGCTCTTTGGTCAGGAATATTGGTGGTAATTCTGTTAGAGCTTTACTGCGTTACGCCTGCATTTATCTCCAATGAGCTGTTCCCGCTTTTCCCGCTTTTTGCAGCGGTGATTATCGGCTGGTTACTCAAAACTACGTTGGCTAACAGCGCGAAGAACATGTAATCACCTCTCCGTGTGCCATCTTTGATATAGATAGCGCTCACAATATAAATAACGTGTTGACAGTAACACGCAAACAGTTAAAATTTGACCGTCACATTTAACGGAGATCCACAATGAACCAAAGCGCTAAAACCGAAAAGAAAGGACTAATCCAGCAGTTTAAAGAAGCCCCTGTTGCCGTAAGAGCGTTTTTCGCCCTTATCGTTGTCGCGGTAGCTTGCTCATTGCTGTTCGCTGGAGAAGCAAGTGCGGTATCAGCATCTGGCGCGACCCTACACACTTTCTTCGACCAAATGTGGGACGAGGTAAAGGGTTTAATGACGGGTGCGCCGGCTAAGGCAATCATGGGTTTGTCGATTTTAGGCACTATCGCATTCTCAATGATTAAACCAAACCTAATTGGTTTCTTAGCATCTGTAGTCATAATTCTGGTACTGGCTAACGCGCCTACAACTATCGACGGCAGCTTAACTGTAACCGTAGAAGCGCTGAAAGCTGGCCTAGTGCACTAATAGCGACAATTTTTGCGGTATCAAGGAAGGGTGCAATCTAATATGCACCCTTTTTTTTCAAGGGGTGAGACATGAATGAAGCGAGATTTCCTAAGCGTTGTAACGGCGCTATCAAAGTTGGAACTATCCACTGGGACTCAATCAAGCTGGCGGTGATTGTGATGGTTTTTGGTCTTGCATCAGGTCACATCAACTTAGGCATTATCGCGGCAATTACCAGCATGGCCGTAGTAGAAACACTGTTTAAAAAGTTTGGACGTGGCGTATTAAAGCATCTGTTATGGGTAAACGGTTTGTGGATTTCCAAAGGGCCGGAAACCCTCATGTCACCAGCCATTCGTCGATTAATTAAGTGAGAGGTCAACATGCTTTGGAAATCGAAGATTAAAGAGAGTTACGACAATCTCAATATCTCTAACAAAAACATAGGTCGTTCTAATCTGGCACTAAGCATTAGCGTGGTGCTTTTGCTGTTCATGGTGATGACCAAGCAGACCGAAGTCATTGTCATGCCAAACGACTTTAAAGAGCCGATTGTCATGAACGGCAATAGCGTGACTCAAGAATTCAAAATCCAATGGGGCCTGATGATTGCAACCATCATCGGCAATATCACCCCCAAGAATGCTAAGTTCGTAATCGACAGGGTGACCAAGATGATCCCGTTAGAACTTAACCCCGATGAAGCGGAAGCCACGATGGCCGCAGCTATCGAAGAAATGGCGCTTAGGGGGGTTAGTCAGAAGTTCGTCCCGTCTGACGCGATTTATTCATCTGTCACAGATTACGTATGGGTTGTGGGTGAACAAACCACAACCTCATTAAAAACAGGCGCAGCTGATACTACTGCGTACACCTTTGAATTAAAAATCGGGATCCGAAACGGCAATCCCATGATTCTGGATATTCAACAATATCCAGCTGCTGTTAACCCTGCTCAACGTGAGCGTGAAATTCTCCAAGGCAAAAACGCAACAACGGCCTTGGATAAAGACAGTGTGATTAAAATCGAGTCACGGTGAGACCTATGAATAAAAGACCCCTTTCAACTGCAATCCTTCTGACATTAATGATCACTCCTGCTTTTGCGGCTGACGATGACATTTATTCGTTACCGACTGAATCGGTGAATCCGCAACGAGTACCTGTTTTGGGTACTGATTTCAATCAAGCAGAAGAAAAGCTACAGGCTGAACTAAACAGCCCTTATGCGAATCAACCTCTGGCCATCGATACGAGCAAAGAAATTGGTACCCAAACTGCGTTAAAGGTTTCGGCCAATGAACAAGTGCTCAATCAACATCCAGTGACCCAGCCGCCAGCGCAGCAACCAATGCAACAGACAGAGCATCAACAAGTCCCCAATTACGGCGGCGCGAGCCCTGTTAATCCGACGGCGATCTCCCCTGCCAATGCCGGAGAAGTCATTAGCCGTCGTGATGACTCAATGGACTACTTACGCAAGCAGTACAAAAGCCATCAAGTGATTGCATTGAAAGCCGGAGGCACAACGACATTGCCAATTTCGCTGTCAACCACTAACCGAATCGCGACCTCGTTCAAAAACGCCAAAATAACAACGTCAGTACCGAGTGATGCGGCGCTGGTTTACGGTGAGCAAGGTTTTGTGTACGTCACACCTGGCGTTAACGCTGGCGCGATTGACTTGATAGTTGAAGAAGATGGCGCACCTGAGACCGCAGTATCACTCTACTTGGTGCCATTAAACGTCCCACCAGTGCTCGTGGAGTTAACCGTTAGCTATAACGCGAGTCAACGTAATGCAGCTTTGCAAGCCGTGTCTATCTACAGCGAGAACGAAGCTAAGGAGCTGGAATCGGCAAAACAAGCAGAGCGTGAGCGTATTGCTAATAACCAGCCCGTCGCTGACAGCCATGTTGACGATGTAATGAAGTTACTGGAAATTGTGGCCAAAGCCGAAGTTCCTGCAGGTTACGAACTACTTGAAGGTGACACCATTCCGGCGGAAGTGCGTTACCCGTGCGATATTCGCCAAATGCTCCCGCTTTACCATGAAGTGAAACAACGCTTAATTGGCTCCAAATTGGTCGTTGACATCATGGAGGTCAGAAACGATGTCAATGGCTTACGTTCATTCCGCGACGAGTCCTGCATGGGGCCAGGTCGTGAAGATGTGATGGCCGTTGGTGTGTTAGATAAAGCGACATTAGGCCCAAGGGAAAGCACCGAAGTGTACATTCTGCGTGACCGCAGCTACTTCGAACGCCAAATGAAAGTTCCACGTCGTAGCCGTGTAGGAGGTTAACATGCAAGCGTTACAGGATTTAAAAAGCAAGTGGCTTGCGCTTCCATCGAACCAGCGCACTATCGCATTAATCGTGTTAATGGCATTGCCTGCCTATTTCTTGGCGGAAGCTATTTTCCCTTCGGCTCCAGACACCCCAGCCAGCTCAGCCCCCGTCAGGGCGAAGCCTACGTTTATGAGCACCATGGGCAGTGAGCGCTTGGAGTCCACTCAGACTTCCGGCCAACTCATTGCGATGCGCAAGAAAATTCAAGAGCGTGAAAAAGCGATTGATGCACAGTACACCGAGCAAAAAGCCAGTGAAAAGCGGATTCAGCAACAGGTCGATACCCTGCAAATGTCTCAGCTTGAATCACAAAAGCGCCTCGAGACCATCGCGCATCAAATGCAAATGCTGGTTGAACAACAAAGCAAAAATGCCGCAACAGCTCGAGACAGTGTGAGCACGAAAGGAGCTCGACCAGAAAATATCGCCCAGCAAGCACCGTCATTGCCAAGTACCGAGTTTAGCCTAGACCCAATGGCAGGCCTTAAGTCGAATGTCGCCATGACCCCGCCAGTGTCAAAGCCTTTAACCATGAACCGTGGTGACGTGAGTTTAGGCAAGGCCGCTGCGACAGGTGATGAAGCAAATGCTGGTAATGCGTCAACAGCCAAAACCCAAGTCGCAGCCAAAGCAAAACAAGCGATTTCTCAAGAGAACACAGGTTCTAGCAAGAAAACTGAAAAAGAGCCTGAGACATGGTTGTCAGCTGGCACAGTGATACCAACCGTCTTGCTTACGGGTCAACATGTACCTACCAGCTCATCGGCGCAATCAAACCCAGCTCCAGTTTTATTAAAAATCGTAGACGTTGGGGTGATGCCTAACGGTTTCACTATCGATCTAGTGGGTTGTACCGTGATTGGCGCGGCCCGTGGTAGTGCCAGTACCCGTCGTGTCGAAATCCGCGCTGAGAGTATCAGCTGTATCGACCAGAAAGGTCGTGCGATTGAGCAGCCGTTCATTGCCGCAGTGCAAGGCCAAGACGGTCATAGCGGTATCCCAGCCAAGTTAGTAACACTCTACGGTGAAGTGGTGAAGCAATCCTTCTGGGCAGGCATCTATGGCACTGGCGCCCAAACCCTCACACAAGCCGCGACCAATCGAGTGTCTGGTGATGTGGTTTATGACGGCACCTATTTCAAAAACACGGCGACCAGCTCACTTGCTGGTGGCTCAAGTACCGCATTCGACAAGATTGCTGACTTCTACCTGCAGTTAGCCGACGAAGCCAGACCGTATCTGGAAATGCACGGCGGTATTGAAGGTGTTGACCTCATTGTTCAACGCGGTGTTAGCCTCAAATACAAGGGTTAAGCAATGACAACCGAAAACGTAAATTCTGAAAAATTGGAACCGACTATCGGCGCTCTGGCTGAGCCAGAGCAAGCCGCTCCCGCTGAGGTTGCACAATCCGTCGCTGGGCCAACGCCAGCGACACCCGCGGCTCCGCAGGGCTTGTCCCCCGTCAAAATGATCATGGTGATGGCAGGCCTAGTGCTGCTATTTGGCGTGATGAAATTTGGCATGAGCTTCTTTGGCACGGGTGTAAGCGCCGAACAAACCAATACTCAATCCAAAATCGTAGTCGCAGATTTAGGTGAGATGTTTCAGCAATGGTCAAAGGAATCGGTTAACCAAGCGGATTTAAGCTCGGCGGCTCAAGAACTGGGGCAGCTCTACTTTGACATGGGATACCTCATCATCGATAGCAGTATGACGCTGCGCATTCCTGAAGAGTTCAAAATGGACATCCCAAGAGCAGAGGTGTTGCTCCGCATTAAGCAAATTCGTAGCGAATACCAAGACGAAGGCAAAGTACCGCCATCGCCACAGCAGCTGCTTCAGATGGCCGGGAATTAATTGTTTATGGCTGACATGGAAATCGCTCAAGCGTTGTTGGCAGCTAGTGAACAAAACCAGCTAGCCCAGATTATTGAGACTCACAATCTGGGTGAGCTCCCAAACTCACTGCGATTAGCCATCAACATATTTGAGATTAACGCAGATAATATCCAGCAACACCTCGAGGCAGCGCAGTCCCTTCTGCGTTGCCCAATTCCAACGACATTTGGTGAGACTGAATCAATCAGGCGCACCATATTGTCACTGCTCACCCAAAAGCACAGTTAGGCAGGATGTATGGCCAGTAAGAAAGCAGCCAAAAAAATCACCGGCGATGACGAAAATGTTATGGGCTTACGCCAACAGCGTCCCATCCGTGTTCATTTACGTCGGCACTTTAGCGCGAGCAAATCAGAGTTAACTCGTGCCATTGAGCGGTCACAAGAGATCTATAAAATCGCGCTTTGCTTAGGGGCGCTTGACTGCCTTTATTGGCAGGCTATGGGCTTAGGGGAAATAAAACTGGCCAAGGGCATTAGCCGCTTACTGGCTAAATCCTATCAACATCACCCAATACGGGTTAGCTCAACACCTATTTGACGTTATCAGAAGGAAATCATGGACGTAGCAACATCTTTTATTCAACTCGACCAGCCTTTGTTTATGCCTGGGATGCCGGAAACCTCCAAGGCCTTATCGGTGTTGTGCGTTTATATAATAGTTTGATAATTCTTAATAATGTTTGATCATTTATATAATAGTTTGATATTTTTTGGCTCTTTTGGTGAATGTGCGGATTAAGAGTTAGCACATTTTTGCCCCAAAACGTGTTAACGTAATTACTCTATAGGTCGGCTTTGAGCGAAAAGCAGCTATTCAGATCAGGCCGCTCGTGAAAAACGAATCTCTGCTTTGCCTTATTTGCGGACATTCGATTTTTCGTGAACCCAAAGTATATCCTCTAATCAAATGCTAGTTTCAGTGCGACACTAGAGGTCGTGATAGACATGCTAATAGAGCACTCTAAAAGGTTGTCATTCAGTTCAACTTATTTGCTTTTACAATTTTGGCTTCAACAAAATCATAAACGTAATCCAGTATCGTATTATCAGATATATATGATACTGCTTTTCTAATTTCGTCGAAGGGTATGAAAAACCATTCCCTTGGCTTCACATCGTTCCCAAACCGGTCTTTAATGCACAAATCTGCTTGGGCTGTTTGAAAAAATTTGTGAAGGAGCTGCTCAGTCACATGAGGATTGAAGTTGTATAAGGCAAATTCTGCAACAATTTCGACGTCTGCTAAAAGGTAAGTTGGATCTTTAGCTGCATGTGATATTCGATTTTTTACGGTTGTTTTTGTTACTCCAATCTTATGTAGGTAATGCCTGTGCTTATAGATATCGGGGTTCGTTGATAAGCTGCGTAGAACATAAACGTATCCTGTCACTTTTTCGTCATCAATACCTCGAAAAAGTGGGCCTAAGGACTCTCCAGTAATTGCCCTAGCGGATGAGTCTTTGTAGAGTGCGGCACCAAATGACCGTAACAACAAATCACTTTCCATACCATTGGAAAAAATAATACGGGTCTTGGCGTTATGATGCCCCTTTCGATGCTCATACTTTTCTCCAACTTCAGCCACATACGCAATGAGACCGGATAGGATAAAAGCCTGACCAGCTTTAATCTCTGCAATCTTGGAGATAGGCTCGGTTTTACGTATATCAGCATTCAAATCATGTTGGATTGCAACAAAAATAGGTTTAAATGTTGCAAAGTCCTTACACGGCTTCCGCTTGGCCATGTTCTCATTTGTTGACTGCGATTTAGTAGTCATCTCATAGAGGGGATTAATTTGAAATATCGGATCATCGACCGCGAGCAAGCTGCTGGAAAACAATGACTCTATAGATGATGGTCCAGAGGGTGTTGATTCCACTACTTCCGTTGAAGGTAAAAGCAAATCAGTGTCATAAGGGCGAAGCGTTTCAATCAAATCAGGTTTACTTAGAATATTTTGAAACCGGGTACCCAGTTTTGCCTCATGGATGGCTTGAGAATTAGGGCTTGGCAAATACCCATTGGCACGTTTGAATTGCGTAACCTCATTTAGGATTGAGAACCAGATTGATTCTTCTGTAAGGCGAGTTGATTTACTCACGCTTACATCAAGCAAACTTAGAGTGTCATTATCAAAAATATCCTGCAGGGTTCTATTTGGCATGTTTTACATTGACCCCTGCTTTAATGATTCCCGCTTCTTGTTTTTTAGCCATTCCAGTGCTTCACCGAGTCGTCTCTCAAGGTGGTTTGCTGACTCAAAACTTGGCGGTCGACCATTGTCTTTTGCGAACATCTCGATCCGTGGCCAAAGAGCCAAAGCTTCAGTTTCAGTCATCTGAATACGCTGAGTTTTCGCAACCCCATGGACTTTTTGTAAAATATCGGCAGTGAGACCTTTGCTTAGCACCTGATAAGCGTGACCAAACGGGTTTATGCTATCAATTAAATCAACTGAGAGTTCGTTGATGTTAATGAATTTTCGGACCAGGCCAATAAAATGATTTGCACCCACATCTGTTGACTTCGTTGTGAGGTCTGATGATTGAGCTGATTGATCTAATAATGATTTACCGTTTCCTACAGATGACATCGCCATAACAGCTGCCACCTGTTGCCTTATCGCTTCCACATCATCGTCAGACTCATTTGGAAGGTATTCCTTTATAACCCGAGTGATATACACATCCTGGAGGAGCTCTGCCGGAATATCTTCGTTGGCCATAGCTTTGATCACATCAGGATTTTGACACACCTTTGCGATCAGCTCTGACATTTCGTTTTCAATGACTGATTTGGCTTTATCAGATTGAGCCTGCTTAAGTCCCTTGATAGCGATCGTAATATCACCGGTTAAAGGGTCTTCTTGCATTGCAGAATCATTATCTGAATGTTTTGGAACAAACTTGAACTTGGGGCTTAGTGCTTGCTCCATAGCTAGTGATACCGAGATCGCCTTGAGCATCTGGTTTACGGCAACAGCCACTTGCGAGTCATCAGCTTTTGGCTCTGCAATAAGGTTTGTAAAGGTTGCAACAGATTTTCCAGGATGATCGCGTGTAACCCTGCCGATGATTTGAATAATTTCAGTCAAAGAGCCGCGATAACCAACGGTAATGGCATGTTCTGCAGCCGGCCAATCAAAGCCTTCCTTCGCGGTACCAAGGGCAATGATGATGTCTACTCGGCTTTGCTCAGTCGGATTTCTTAGTGCTGTTTGTACGACAGTTCTAAATTCAGAATCATCTTCTACAAGGTTGGCAATTATGTACTCTTTACCGGCTGAAGATTTGACGATAAAGAAATTTGTACCTTCTTCAACAGTTTCTAAATGTCCAATAGCGTCGACTATAGCATCTACTTCATCATGTTTTGACCCGGCGCATTCAGGACTACTCCGGTGTGGGATATGAATAATCGTCTTGCGAGTTAGATCTAAAACCCTTGGGATAGCTTGCAGGTAACTACCATCAAGCGCACTGTAAAAAGCATAGTTAATTTTTAAGGTTTTAAGATGCCTGTAGGCGCTCATCTGTTCCCAGTAGGTATAGGAAACGTGAGTAAACTGCTCTTCATGCTCAGGACTTAGGATCGCAATATCATCGCCTCGAAAGTAGCTACCAGTCATCGCAACAATCTGAGCCTTATCACGAGCCAATACATCGGCAAGCAACTCACCCAAACGGCTATCCTGACTTGAACTGGCGTGATGAAACTCATCGATTGCTAACACGCAATTATCAAAAAGAGCGGCCCCTGCCTGCTGATATGCGTATTGCAACGTCGAATGGGTGCATACAAGAGCGGTGTCTTGGCTTTCTATAAAGGCAATCAAGGCAGAAGCTTTGCTTTTGGCTATCGCTCCGTGATCAGCGCCTGGTGAACACAAGTCCCATTTCGGCTCGATAGACCAATTTGCGAAAAAACCGCCAGCCATGAGATCGGTATTAGAAAAGCTTGCACCAATTGTAACTTGAGGTACGGCTACTATGACTTTTTTAAGACCTTGGTTAATGACCTTATCAAGACCAAGGTACATGAGTGCACGAGACTTGCCAGAAGCCGGAGGTGACTTAATAAGTAAATGCTTTTCGGCACGCTTATCAAAAACTCTACGCTGCATTGGGCGCATACCATATGGGTCTATATATATGGTTGGCTCGCGCCCTTCATGGCTAATTTCAACTGCGGTAATGGTCTGACTCATGACTTTCCTTGTGTCTTTTTAATGTACAACTCAAAAAGGTGAGATAAGCGCTCATTCTGATCTGCAAAAGGCGTTTCTCGGTAAAGAGAATCAACAAGACGGTCATTCGCCTCATGGACTTGAAGCAAATCTTTAGGCATTTTTTTAGGGTCGTACAAGTCTGCTATACTTTTTGGGTAATACTCTTCACGTTTCAAGATTACCGATCGGGCTGATTGGTTAAGAAGTTCTTTTTGCGCATCCGTCAAATCTGGTACAGGGAATGTGTTCCACCCAATTGTATTTGAATAGCTGAATCGTTCTTCAAGCCTAACACAAACCGTTGCAATCCAAATATGGTGCATCTTTGAAGCGATTAGTGCCATAGCCCACAAAGGGCCATCATAGATACCAAAGTTTCGGTCTGATATTATTTCGCCTTTGGTCAATACGTCGACTGGGAGGTATTCTCTGTTTTCAGAACTGACGCGAGGTACCACAATTGTCAATTTAGAGTCATATTGTCTTGGTTCACCAAAACTGTGAGGCTGTTTTGCCATGTCCTTGGTTTGTTGTTTTGGGCTAGCCAACCTCATTTCTGCAACTTGATTAAATCTCTGCTTTAAAGGTGGAATCGATACGGCATGCTCAACACTGCTTTCTGTGACCCACAAACAATGTCTTATCGAGCCATGTATTAACTCCTGGGAACCCACAAAACGTTTTATGTATTTTTCTGCTTCAGGAAAGTCATTTGTTATATCTCTTGCTTCGGCATCTGAAAGGATCAAATGACCACCATCGGCTGGCTTATTACCATAGTCCATAAGCGGCAGTGAGAATAAAGGTTTGCTAGCCTTCATAATGAGTATATTCGGTGCATCGAGAAGATAAGCATTGATATTTGACGCAACATCGCGCACTTCTTTTGAGAATATATACTTAGCTTGTGATGATTTATTCCTAACGGCTACAATGACACAAGTTACACCGGCATTGTGCGAAGCATTATTTTTCCACTTGAATGAAGTATAGGCATAACTAATTTCCATTCCCTTTTCGAAAATTAGAGGCCATAGAAGCGGGACGTGGCCGCCTTGCACTATTGAATTAGTAGATACTAACGAGAAGGCTGCATTCTTACCCTGGCAGTATTCAGCTGCTTTCAGGAACCAGGCACAGACATAATCAAGGGTTTTAAAGCTGGTGGTATGTCCTTTGAATACGAGCTCCATATCGTCCTTCTGCTCTTTACCCATTTTGGTTGAGCCAAGGTAAGGAGGATTTCCGACTATGTAATGTTCATAACCGTCTCTAATTGGACAAAACGTTGTCCAGTCTTGACGTAGTGCATTGCCGCATAAAATGTTTCCGGAGTCACGAAGTGGCAGAGCTGGAATACTGGTACCAAATGCTGCAGCAAATCGTGCGTTCTGCTGGTATTCAGCTATCCAAAGTGCAAGCTTAGCGGTTTCTGCGGCAAAATCTGCGTATTCAATGCCATATAACTGATTAAGTGATACCACCGATGTGAACCCAAAAGACATCGAGGCACCTTGGCTTAAGTCACGGAGAGCATCCATAGCTTGCAGTTCAAGTTTGCGAAGTTCACGGTACGCAATAACAAGAAAGTTTCCGGAACCACAACTGGCGTCAAACACAATTACTTTAGATAAACGAATTAAGAACTCATCAATTTTCTTTTTTGAGTGTCTTGCATTGAATAGTTGCTGACGAAGGTCATCTAAGAAGAGTGGATCCAAAAGCTTAAGGATATTAGGCACTGAGGTATAGTGCATCCCCAAATCTCCACGAAGCTCTGGGTCGACAATAGCCTGAATACTAGAACCTAAAATATCGGGATTTACATATTTCCAATCGAGTGCTGAAGCCTCTAAAAGATACCGATATGCTTTAGGAGAAAGTGGAGGGACATGTGCTTCACCAGAAAATAACCCACCATTCACATAAGGAAAATCCGCCAGCCAAGCTGGAACATCCCCACGTTGATCTTTAGGTTTGTCCAAGACATTGAAAATAGTCTCAATAACGGATGTAGCATCCTGGCCTTCCCTGCCTGAACGGTTATTCAGTGTTCTGGTAAAAATCCCAACGGGAAAGATGCCAGTGTCTTCTGCGAATAAACAGAAAATTAACTGTGTCATAAAATGATTCATCAAGTGACGTTTGTCACCGATAAGCCATTGCCCGGAATGCTCAATGATTGCGTCGTAGAGTTTAGCCAGCTTTGCGGTGGCCTTAATGTCTACTTTGCTCTCGTCCGATTGACGAAAACCTTCTTCACCTATTAGAGGCAAAAAAATCTGAGGTTCGTTTTTCAACCCACTTAGGGTGGTTTGGGTCAACTCATCATACTTTCTATCGAAAATCAGAACGGTTTGACCATCAAAAGTGATAAGAAGGCGAACCTTACCTTTGTTGCTCTGTTGGGATTGCTTTAGTTTTGTAAGTGTAGCGTCCGCATCACCTGGCGCAGATGGCGCGTAATGGAATTTTTCTTTCCAAAGTGTGCCGTCAGGTAAGTCAGATAGTGATGTCTTAGTGGTGGTAATCCGTTTGACAGTATTCGCTGAGCTAAAGAACAAGAGCAGCTCTATACCAAACTCAAAGGGAGAAACATTCCTGCCTGCTAAAAGCTCTAAGCCTTGCTCGATATCCAGTATGTTCAGTTTAGAAGTCATCAGTTCTTATTTCCATTAAGGATTTTTCTTCCATTTTACATGAGTTTAAATTCTTGGCCACATATTAGGTATGTGTTCTTAATTGTATGAAAATATGCAATAAAATCGATATGTAGCAGCTCATAGATTATTGATATCATCCAGTAAGTAGTGATCAGCTAAGTTTGGACACATCGTTGTAATCCAAGGTCTGGTCCTCTGCAAGAAATAAATACTGCATCTTTATCTTTTTCACAATGCACCAAGGTTTCGAAATTTTCGAGAGCTGAAGTCCAATTAGCCCCAGCAATGTCCGCTTTCAGTGAAAAGCGCCGATTTAATCGAATCTCAGTGAATTTCCGCTTTTGGCACAGAGCCGTCATTCGGCTCTGAAACGTTTTTGTCCAAAAGTGAGTTTGAAAATGATCAAACTTAATTATGAGAAACTGAAATTCGTCCTCAGATAAATTATCAAACAATAGCGGTATTACCGTTCATGACACCCATAATTTTTATCAAACTTTATTATGGTCGTACAGGTGTTAATGACTAACATCGATTGGCCATCCGGCGCGACATGTGCGACTCAGGAAGAGGACGGTGAAATCATTTTCTGGAAAGCCCCGGTGGAGACTGTATTGTCAGTGCGTGACGACGCTGAAAGCCGTGGTGATCTGCCATCTCTTCTCCATAAGGATATGGTACATAGCTGGTATCATAGGGATAGCGGCCATGACGATGATTTACCAGAGCTGGCGTGTGATTGGCGTACCGCGTTAGTCACCAAACCAGCTCGGTTCTAAGTTAAACGATGACAGAGATAGGCCAGAGATGAAAATCAGTAAGTTAGTTGAACATCAGTACCGTGCTAAGCCAAAACAGCTGGCGTTAAAACCGATCCTTCACCTCGTCTGCGTCTTAGAAGAAATCCTAGGAAATGCCAGTGCTGAGCAACTGCTGGCTATTATCAAAGACCATCAACAGCTAGTTGCGTTGCGTAAGCAATGCGCCACTCCGCACCACAACACGCTTGACGTTTATCGGATAGTGCGGAAAACCTCGCCGTTCAGGGCGAGGATGAATAGCGCAACGGCGAAGCCGTTCTGAGGGCTACGCCGGAGTTTGTTGCTGCTCAATATACTGCCGGATGATCTCAATTGGCGCACCACCACAGCTCCCCGCAAAATAACTGGGCGACCAGAGCGCACCTCCCCAGAGTTTCTTTTTGATCGAAGGGTAATTCTTTTTTCGGATCATCCGGCTGGATACACCTTTGAGACTGTTAACCAGATTCGACACGGCCACCTTCGGCGGGTAATTCACCAACAAATGCACATGGTCGTCTTCACCGTCGAACTCAACCAGCTCTGATTCAAAATCAAGACAGACCTTTTCAAAAAAGATTTTTAGATCATCCAGCACTTCTTTGGTAAAGACATTTCGTCGGTATTTTGTTACAAAGACCAAATGAACGTGCATTTTAAAAACACAATGCCTGCCATGCCTTAAATCGCTTTCAATTTCCATAGACCAATCTATAATTGAGTTGTATTGACACAGTATGAGCAAGCCATGCAACGACTGCAAGCCTACAAATTCGAACTGATTGTCACTGGAGAGCAGCAGCGCCAGATGCGCCGCTTCTCCGGTGCTTGTCGGTTTGTCTATAACAAGGCGCTGGCGTTGCAAAAAGAACGACATGAGCAGGGTGAAAAGAAACTATCGGCCTTTGAACTGAATAATCTGTTACCACAATGGAAAGCAGAGCCAGAAACAAAATGGCTGTCTGATTCACCTTCTCAAACGCTGCAACAGTCGCTGAAAGATTTAGATCGGGCGTACAAAAATTTCTTTGCCAAACGAGCAGACTTCCCGCGCTTCAAAAAGAAGGGTCAGTCAGATAGCTTTCGCTATCCACAAGGGGTGAAACTGGAGCAAGGCAATAATCGACTCTTCCTGCCCAAGCTCGGCTGGCTGCGTTACCGCAACAGTCGGACGGTGGAAGGTGAGATTAAAAACGTCACGGTCAGTCAGGTTTGTGGTAAGTGGTATGTATCGATCCAGACCGAGCGGGAAGTTGAAATTGCCGTGCATCAGGGCGATGCCATCGGCATTGACATGGGCATTGCCCGCTTTGCCACCCTGTCCGATGGCCGTTTCTACGCCCCGCTCAACAGTTTCAAACGGCACGAAACCGCTTTGCGCAAGGCGCAGCAGGCCATGAGCCGCAAGGTAAAATTCAGCAATAACTGGAAAAAGGCCAAAGCCAAAGTTCAGCGCATTCATTCCAATATCGGCAACAGCCGCCGTGACTACCTGCATAAAATATCAAACGACATTAGCAAAAACCACGCGATAGTCTGTATTGAAGATTTGCAGGTCAAAAACATGTCAAAATCAGCGGCAGGAACCGCCGAGCAACAGGGTAGGAATGTTAGGGCGAAGTCAGGCCTGAATAAAGCCATTCTTGATCAAGGCTGGTTTGAGTTCCGTCGCCAGCTCGATTACAAGCTGGCATGGAATGGCGGCCACCTGATCGCCGTTCCACCGAAAAACACCAGCCGGACGTGTCCGTGCTGTGGTCACATATCGAAGGATAACCGCGCCACGCAAGCTCGGTTTGCCTGTGTGGAATGTGGCTTTGAAGAAAACGCCGATGTCGTCGGCGCGATCAATGTATTAAGGGCGGGACACGCCCGATTAGCCTGTGAAGTGAGTGGTGCAACAATGCCGCCAGCAGCAGGAACCCACCGAAGCGAGTCCGGCGTTCGCGCCTAACCGCAGTAGGAATCCTCGTCGTTTACGGCGAGGAGGATGTCAATTCATAGACGGATGGCGAAAAAGCGATATCCCCAAAAGTGGAAAGGAAATACCTGACAAGCTATTAGAGATGTACAAGCTAATCGGGAACACGTTCCGTAGTTTCTCTGAGGATGATATTGCGAATAACATCTTAAGTGGTGAGTTAAGAGAGGTTCGAAATGACTGATGAACGCTTAGATAGAATGCACAAACTGGCTCAGCGTTTAGCTAAAAATGGCACGATGGATCAGCTAACCATGCGAAAAATCGATGCACTCGCGCTCAGCGCAAAGCTAGATGAAATGACAGCAGAGCGAATAAAGCATATTAGGGAGCGTGAGCACATTAGCCAAGGTGTCCTCGCTACGATTCTGAATATGAGCAATGAGAGCATTCAAAAATGGGAACAGGGAAAGTCTAAGCCACAGGGTGCCGCGTTAAGATTGCTTAACATGATTGATAAGAATGGCATTGAGTGTGTGCTTTCTTAAGAGACACAAGCCGCAGACGGAGCCGATGGTTCCGTTTTTTGCTTCTACCGTTCAAATTCCTGCAAATCTGCACCAAGCTAAATCACACCTAACAGCATGAATGTAAAGTGTTAACTTAAATATTTTCAGCTTAATTCCACCGAATCAAAGTTTGAATTTAGCCCTCCCTTACTTAAAATAATGTGACATAATTTACTATTAAATACCCCTACGAGAATTTGCGCATGGTTCAATCAAATCAACAGATAGAAACGATTTTAGCCGCATGGCTTAGCGTGGGGAATGAGTTCAATCCTCATAATAAATTGTATCGGCATCCTGAGTTTATCTTTAGAAAAGCCGGAGAGTGGAATGGATGGAATGATTTTTTTGGTCTGAGCCCCGATGCAGACACTTATGAGGAAAATGATCGAATAAATGAGTTAGAGAATCAGGCTTGGGAGTTATACAAAGAACGCTTTCATCAAGTGCGCCTTCCTTAATATATGTCCCCTGGGAGCGTTGCCGGGAACAACACATCTCCCATGTAAAGGCCTAACAGAGTTACGGACCTGGGGGAATCATGTCCCGGAGCTGAAGAAGTCCCGGACTAAAACACTCACATCTATGTCAGTGCTTAACACACATCTCAACGTCGCTTCATATCTATCCGGGCATTGGCCAAAATCAACAATTCCCATGTAATCGCCTAACAGAGTTGTCAGCCTGGGGGGAAAGCGTGTCCCGGAGCTGTCGTACTTGAGCCATCAGAAAAACATCAATCCCCGTTTGAGAGATTCCCTAGAAATTTGTGTCGTTTTGAATCTGTGAGAAGCTGCTAGAAACTCAAAGCAGGAGCGTACAAGATGACGATGAATATCCTAGGGACAGTAACAACGAGCGAAGGTGGCAGCACTCAATGCCTTAATCAATCCGGCAAGTGGGACTGTAGTTCTCTCTTTAATTGCTGTGATTGCGGCGTAAGCGACGGCGGCGCGGGTTGCGGTTGTCAATACTGTTTTAGCTGCAATGCTTGTGATCATTGCCTACAAGAAGAATGAATCGCTATGAGACCACTGTGTTATTCGGCAATAAGGGCGCGATTAAGCGCCTTTTTCCATGCTTAATGGCAATAAAAACCCGCACTAAGCGGGTATTAATTAGAAGGGACGCTCTTAGCCATTAGAGGTTTTCACGCGCCCAGTCGTAGGCTTGGCGATGATTGTCTAACGAGACTAGGCTGACTGCCAGCTCAACAAAGCCAGCCGCTCGAAGTGCTTCACATTGTTCAAGGTATTTGTCCATTTCGCTTGCGGCAGCAAGAAACGCATCCTCAATTTTTTCGTAGTCTGAAGAAGTGCAGTTGCTAACATCTGACTCGTCAGTGATTTCTTTAACAAACGCTTCTCTTGGGTCTACTGATTGAGTTTCCATCTATTTTTCCTCATTGGGTTATCTACTGTGAATAGGCTACCAATGATTGAATTTCTGGCAAATTTCAGATCTGGTGGATTAGACCTTCGGGAAAATATAGGTGCGTTCTATCTCGAAGCAGTGCAACGGTACTTTGTTAGCGCCGTACTCAGAATTAAAGTTGACCGTGGCTTCAAAATACCTGACGCGGGATACCCCAGCCTGCTTGTAAAAGTAATCAGCGGTTTGAGAGCGGTCATCGTTGTAGCCGCTCAACAAACTAAACTCTCGATGGATCCCCCCAAAAGCCTTCACGAAGGGATAGTACAATCTTGAGCGACTGCCATCATCAAAATCAGACTGATAACCGAGCTGTTTACCTACAGGCGAAGTCTCAGAGCAATCCAATTGGGTAAAGGATTTTTTCTGTTCTATTCCACCGTCTGCGTAAACACAGAGTGAACACGCTAGAGCTACTGAACACAAAAATCTGACTTTCATTTTAACCTTCCTTTTATCCACAATTTTTGTGAATAACGCTTGGATATGCTTAATACAAAATTAGGTTTCATCTGTTTCATCAGCAATTTAACACAAAATCCCCAGATAGAATCAAATCTATAGGGGCTAAATTACATCTTAGGCAGCTTCTTAGGTGCCTTGATGAAACAGAATATAGGCTGCGCCATTATCAATGGCCTCTAGGACCGCACCCCTGATTTCCTGCGGCACATCATCTATTGATACATCACCATCTTCATCGGAAATGCAGCAGGTGTTCACAACGAACTCCCAAATGCCGCAGTTATCCGCGTCATGGTTCTTGCGATGCGTATACGTCGCGATTTCTTCAATCCATGCCCAGACAGGCGTTTGCTCTGGCGTATCGTATTCAACGTATTCAGCCACATTGATGTCAGCAATATTCAGTATTTCCACTACCCTTTCCTCTCAGAATTATCGAGCCATTTGACTCATGCTCATTAACTCATATTGGGAAATTCACGCAAAAATTCGGGGTTCCCAGGCACGAATCAACTTACTCTGTTAACCTATTACTTTAATATTTTTTCGGTCACCATATATGGTTGTAAATTACGCACAAAAAACCGCTCATTGGGAGCGGAAACTCACTTGCGTGGATTGCGCCTGCAAGAGAGACTGTGATGGCCAGTGATAACATCTTGTATTTCACAGAAACATCCTTATATAGCACTATTGAAAAATTTAAGATTAATGTTTGCGGATAACATCGATTTCTTTCGAGCAAGCATAAATTCGCTTTGCCTTTCTCCCGAATCCATTAAACCCATATTTGAAAATATTTTGGCTCCGACTTATTGGGATCGGCCAGTTAAAGGCATGGCGCCGCAGGCTTTATGAGCCCCAGTGGACAGAACAAAAGCCGCTAAAAAGCGGCCATTTGAATAATCCCTACGAGTTATCGACGATAGTTATAATTCTGTTTCTGTGTATTTTGTGGGTAACCGCCCTGTGGTTGAGGCTGGTAACCGCCCTGTTGCTGTTGCTGTTGCTGTGGAGCATTTTGCTGGTAACCTTGCTGCTGCGGGGCATTTTGCTGGTAACCAGAGCTTTGGCCAGCACTGTCCTTTTGTGAGCTACCTAAAAGCTGTACCTGACCATCAAAGTCCACGACTACCTCTGTTGTGTAACGGTCTTGGCCGTTAGCATCTTTATATTTACGAGTCTTTTGCTTGCCTTCAATATAGACCTGACGGCCTTTACCACCGTATTGATTAATAATCTCTGCCAGCTTGCCCCAGACAACAATCTTGTGCCAATCGGTCACCTCTTGCTGAATACCCGCTTGGTCTTTCCAAGTGTCACTCGTGGCCACACTGAAATTTGCTACGCTTGAACCACTAGGAAGTGTTTTAAAATCAATATCCTGACCGATATTACCAACGATGATAACTTTATTAACTGAACCCATTTAGCTCTCTCCAAAGAAGTAATTAACGAGCATATTAAAACACAGACTCATAATCGCACAAATTTTGTATATTTAAATATTACTTGCCACCAGTTCCACACAAAACGGTGATACCGCCCTACCTACTCGCTTAGAAATCGCTTTCATTAGCAGAGTAATCTGCACGTATGCGGCAATTAGCTTGCTACGGCTCGGATCTTCTAGTCGTATCCAAAGAGAATGAAATGGATCGTTTACGTTGTTGCTTAGACAACCGTTGGCCAGCTGTAACAGATAACCCTGCACGTCCAGCCCAGTACCGGACTTCAATGACGAATACGATTTCACAGTTAATGGCTGACGATCACCAGCATGGATACACAAGCGGAAATCCTGCTTGTCGTGAGTAAGCACTGCATCGGCACCATAGAAACTAAATGCTTTACCAATTGGGTCGAGATTGCCGCTCGAAATCTCTGAATAGACAGCGTGAACAAACAACGCCTTTTGAGCGGGAGTAATATCCGGCGTTGGCTGCTCGCAAACTCTGGCACCGTGGTTAATTAACGTGTCAAACAATGAAAGCAGACTGTGTAAGGCGTTAACTTCGTTATCGGGCCACAACGAAGACAGTAAATCGGTTAACTGACTAGAGCTGGATAGTTTCATGAATGCCTCGCAATCAGGGAAAGATGGCCCGATATTCGCACCTGAATCAATTCACGCAAATTTGCTATCCCCTCCCCTGCCACGATTCACCGCAGAATTTCAATATAAATACCGTGTGACCACCAGAGTTTACTCGTCTACTCATAGATTTTTCTCGTCTGCTCTGGAGTGGCTTTCACAGTTTGATGCTAGAAATCAATACTGATACACAAATATATAGATCAAAATCTATCTGTTCCAGAAAATTACATTTAAAATCAGCAACTAACGCAAATTACAAATCATTTTTCCTCCTTGAAAAAATCTGAATCAAAAACTTAACAAAATTGCGCAAAAAAAATACAGATTTTTAATTGAAAGATCCTGTTGTTCAGCATGGAAAATAAATATATATAGAACAGCAGCTTACACTTGAATGACGAATTTTAATCACATTTTAAGACGAGTAAACTATATGGATTACACGAATAAAATATTGGTGTATTACGAGTAAAATATTGTGCAAACACGAAAACAATATTGAGAAACACGAATAAAATATAGGAGTCAACTTGTAAAAATTGGTAGGACACGAAAAAAATATGGAGTAAACACGAAAAAAATATGGAATAGCTATTTGGTGACCGTTATATTGATGCTACGGGAGGATGCCATGACAGATAAAACAAACAACACGCAGATTCAAAATGGTTCAGATGGGGTAACAACAACATCGAAAAAGGTCAAAACTGACAAATTTGATGTTCATCCTGAAGCGCAGCTGCCTCAGACTTATAGAAAGAACCACAATTTAATCTACAGTCGCATTTCAATGACGACTCATGAGCAAAATCTACTAGCTCTATTTCTGATCCAGATGCAAAAGACAGAATGGAAAGAAGATACCCAGCTCGAAATTTCTATCCCAGCTTCAAGATTGGCTGATTGGCTGGAAGTCGAATCCAAGAGCCTAGCTGCAACAATTAAACCTGTGGCACTTCGGCTTCAGAAACGAACTGTTCTAGCAGAGCACCCAACAACTCATGAATTTGAATCATCCGTGCTTTTTCCTACAGTGAAATACGCTCGAGGAAAGTTAACAATGGTTCCAAACTATGATTTGAGAGATTTCTTCCACGATGCTTCTAAGGGTTATGCTTCGGTCAACGTAGCAAGATTCCTACGACTGCGAGGTAAATACTCTAAACCGATGTATGACCTATTATCTCGGTTCAAAACACCTGACAAGCAGTTGTATAAAACAGACGTTATAACGCTCAAAGGTGTTTTCGGGTTAGTTGACGACAAAGATAACTATCTTCCAGGCAAGAAAACGATGAAGGACACATCGGTGTTCGTTAATCAGGCACTTGTAAAGTCGATTGAAGAAATAGAAGAAGCCTGTGGTGACGAATTGATGTTTTTCAACACAGATGCGTCGGGCAAAAAACGTCATGGCATTATCGAAAATAAAACTGGCAACAAAATCACGAGCATCGAGTTCGAGTACCTTTGGATAGATCAATTCATTAAATTGCATCCAATGGATCTCGAGGCGGCAGCGGAAGTCGCAATGAATGCAGAAAATCGCCTCCGTTTGAAGAAAGAAAAGATTACACAGGAAGAGACCGAGCAGCTGGCCGTCGCATACTACGTACTTTCAACACACTATGAAAAATACAGACCCCGCTGTAGAGAGTTATTTTACGATATCTACAAACACTACCGAAAAATTTCAATTGAAAAAGCGGAAAACTATACAGAATCGGAACGGCCCAAACTAAAGAGTTCAGCCCTCGATAAATTAGACTTCTTGTTAAACGTCGAAACCGACAAATAACTCCTCCCCTATCACTCCCTAGATCTATTCCAGTAGTTTACTCAATTGCGAGTAAACTACTGGGTTGCACACGAATAAAATACACAGAAAGTCACGAGTAAACTGCTGGTATATACACTAGCAAACTACATGAGTATTTAGTCAAAAATCTTAAAACCTATGTATCAAGGACTTACATTGAAAATATTACGAGTAAACTACATGTCTCGACACGTATAAACTCTATGAGTCACACGAATAAACTAATTGTTTAAGTACAAAGTTTATTCAATTTAGGGAGTCAACCCTATTTTTAGTACAATAAATAAGCTAATTTTTAGGTTGTGGATAAGTACACTAATAAACTCTATGGGTAACACGAGTAAAATCAGGGTATTACACGAGTAGACTCAAGTTTGATCACGAATTAGATCTGGGTGTAAAGCGAGTTAGATCTGGGTAATCGACGAGTTAGATCTAGGAGTAAAGCGAAAAAACTATTTAAAAAACTATCTTAAGTTGCTGAAAAATTAAGGTAATACTTTCCTTATAGATCTTTATATCTTTCATAGTTCTTAATAAAAAGATCATATTTTTTTATAATCCCAAGCAAATAGATCGTTTATTTGATCTTCTTAAGATCAAAAGCATCAACCCCCTCATTAAGACCTGAACCAATGCACTAATGGGCATTACGATCATTTTAGACAATATCACTAAAAAACCCCCTACTAATCATAATGAAAATCTCTCTGGGATTATTCAGTGGATTTATCTCATGCAGTCAAAAACTAGCTACAAGGTGCGGAAAATAACTCACTCAATATGAGGTGTGTATTTTTACGCACTTACTATTGAAATCCACACCTTTTAGCAGTAGTCTTATACGCAATTGATAAATGGAGTTAAATTTCGATGAATGATCACTTCAGAGACAAAATGCAAATCACTGCTGACAGAGCACGTAAAATGCTCAATACAATGTCAGACTCTATTTCTAAGCACAAAATCGAATTTGGTTTAGACACCTTTCACCAGCGTTACTCAAAAGGCGCATTAGCCAACTTGAGAGGCCTTACACGTAAAATCGTGGAAAAGTCGATTAATGAGATGGAAGCTGCCGGTTACAAATTCGATAAAAAACTAAACGGTAGTGTTGAGGTTTATGATCTCACTGTTGAACAGGTAATCGATATTTACAAGCATCGTGGACACAAAGCGTTAAGAGAAAAATTTGAACGCGGCTATGTAGTATTCCTTTGTAACCTCAAAGGCGGTGTAAGTAAGACAGTTTCTACAGTGAACATTGCCCAAGCGTTACGTTGCCACTCTGAAATGATCCAGCATGACTTAAAAGTGTTAGTGCTGGACATTGATCCTCAAAGCTCAGCCAGTATGTTCATGAGCCATAAAAACTCTATTGGCACTATTGATAACACAGTTGTACAAGCGGTGTTTCAAGACCTGACCCGTGAAGAGCTATTAGATGAGTTTGTCATACCTACTCAAGTTCCAGGTGTAGACATCATACCTTCAAGCATCGCAGATGCGTTTATTGCTTCACAATGGGAAGCTCTATGCGTTCAGCGTTTTGGTTCGGATATTAATCCGTTTGAGGCTTTATCTCGCAACGTGTGTGAAAAGCTGATCAACGATTACGATTTTATCTTTATCGACTGCGGCCCACACTTAGACTCACTTTTAAAAAGCGCATTGTGTGCAGCTGACGTCTTAGTTACTCCGTTACCACCATCAACTGTCGATTTGCATTCAACATTGCAATATGTGACTCGTATTCCTGAAATGCTAGATCATTTAGAAGCAGAAGGCGCAGCAACAAATCTAAAAGGCCATTTGGCATTTATGTCTAAGTATTCGCAGAGCGAACAGGATATTAACAGCTCAATGATTGCTAACGCTGTTTTTGCTGAAGACATGATGATGGCTAGCATTCCTGAATTATCTGCTTTCAAGCGTTGTGCAGAAACATTTGATACCGTTGTGTCAGTACATCCTGGTAGCTACACAGGGGACTCAAAAGCCCTTAAAAAAGCTAGAGAGTCACTAGACCAATTTACCTTGGCGCTATTCCAACACATTTCAAGAATTAGAGGATCAGAATATGGTTTCTAATCCTAAAGAAGCACGTAAACGCGTACCCTTCGGAAGATCCTTAATTGACTCTGCTGGTTTAAATAGCCAATTACATCCAGAATCTGCTGAGTCTGCACTCGTTGCTAATACTGATGTACGGAACGAATCAGCCGCTGCAATTAAAATTAAATTGTCCAGTGGTCGTACTCTTACATTCACTCGTAAGCACTTAACGGCAGAAGAACTCAAAACAAAGTCTTTTGTACACCCATTTAACCCGCGTCCCGCTGCCGATGTAACTCCAAATTCATTGCTGCTCATCCGTGAAACAATAGCAAAAGTGCAATTTTCAGATGCATTGGCAACACGAGATTCTACTGGCTATCACTTGTTTGATGGTCAGCGCCGCCGCATGGCAGCAATCTTAGAGGGTTCCGGTCTAAATGTGCTGTTTACTGATTTTGAGCTCACGGAAGAAGAAGTTCACGAAATCGTTAAATACGTCCAAACCTCAGAAAAGTACAGTTACCGAGATGCTGGTTTTCAGATGAAAAAAGCACTCGCTAAAAACGAGATTGAGATTGCTAACAATGACGAAAAAGAAAAGCCTCAAAAACTCTCCCTAAGAGATCTAGCTGTTCAATTCGACGTTTCTTATTCGTATGTAACGAGAGCGCTGAAGGCCACAGAAATTCCAGATGAAATTATTGAGTTGTTCCCCTGCCCTTCTGCTTTAAGTTCGACACAGATTATGGCTCTTTATGACATTACTCAAAAGCATCAACTTTCCGTTTTATTGAACGAGCATTTACTATCGGCAATAGAAAACATTCGCATAGATGCAAATGAAAGCGGAACATCGGTAGCGGGATTATTCGATGTTGATGGCCTGAAAAACAGTCAGATACTGAAGGTGTTTGAAGATTTCGATAAGCAATTAAAACCCAAGAAGTTGGCAAATGATAAAATTGCAGAGGGTAATGACCGCAATCGTTGGGCTAGATTATCTACTCAAAACCGAAAGACAAAGGTGGAAGTGACAAGGTTGTCGGAGCAAGAGATTGAGAAGCTAAAACAATTCTTAATTGATTTAGTAGAAGCTAAAAACCAGTAGTAAAAAGAAACTGACAGGCCGACCGCCAAGCCTGACCTGTCATGCACCAACAAACATACTTATTCGGAGTATTTATGTCAGCAGAAGTGATGTTAACACTAGCCACGGCCTTAAACAACGCGATTACCAATAAACAACCATTCAGACTTCCTGCAATGAAGTTCTATGAACTGGCGGAACTTAATCGTTGTTGCGCGAAATTGAGACAGAGGGCCCATTAAGAAAATGAAGCCAGCAGTGATGCTGGTTTTTTTGAGTGATTCGGTGGAATCAAGCGTTAAAATATTGGATATATATTTTAAATACAACAACTTAAGAGATTTTTAGTTTGGTGCGTTTTTTAGATAGAACCTAAATATCTGCACCAAGCAGCCTAGCGCGTAAGGTGTTGATAGTAATATGTATTTTAATTTTTTATATCAGTGATTCCACCGAATCAAGCCCGAGTTTTCTGCCCAGCCCTGGTATAGTGTTAAGCTCTAACTGATTTCGTTCCGCCCAGTCCCGCAATATTTCAATCAATGCTGGATTGTTTAGCTTAAACGCTGCTGCATAAGCCTCCCCTTTTAGCACAAACCCGTTTGCTCCGGCATCTAGTATCGCCTTAGCAATCTCAGGCTGATTTGAAGTAATTGCCGCACGCAGCAAAACACCATTCCTAAAGTTCAATAGATTACCCGTGAGCCCTGCTGAGATGTACTTGGCCACCAAGTGAGGTTTTTTATCGTAAATGGCCTTAAGTGCTTTGAGTTGCAGATTCATGTTCCTTCTCCTCCCTATCGAGTTGCAGCCAGAGAAGATTTACGTCTTGCCAATTTGATAACAGACTTGCCTTGTTCGGTGTAGCCTCGGTACTCGTTTTTCTTAATGCTATTTTTCATATTCTCAAGAATTATTGGCAGATCTTGCTCAGCGATAGTCCAATCATCATCGTGAAGCTCAAACACTTCACAAATTGCACAATCTCCCGTTTCTACGGTAATGAGTGGGAATAGACGCTCTGCATACTCGGTTTCTTTCAAATGTGGCTTAATCACTTTTAAGTAAAACACAGCTTGCAAATCGTAGCGTAAGTCTGCGAACTGGTAGGCAGCTAATGCTGGGTTAGCACTGCGCGTGGTTTTCAAATCGCAAGGAACAATGAATTTTTTTACGGCAGTTAACCAATCCACTTTACACTTAAGCATCAATCCGGTCTCAGGATCTCTTGTAAAGAATGCGACCTCCGCCATACCGTTTTTACGATTTAAAAATTTGTTCGCGTGAGCGTTGCGTTCAATGGCTTGATTGAGTCCGATAACACTATCAAACATCTCCTTTGACACTGGCAGCTTAAGCGCCTTAAGCGCGATGTGTTGATTATCCTGAAGTAATTTAATGATTGCAGCACAGGTCACCGTAGACTGAAGTTCGGTATCGCATAACGCAAAACACTCGTCACCAATATTCGCTTTTATCCACTCCAATTGACGAGACTCGAACGGTTTTTGCGGAGCGTTGGCTTGCTCAAGACGTTTGATTAATTCGGCAATGGTGCCGCTGGTTGTTAGTTTGTTGGCTGTGCAGGCATCTTTAAGCTCGGTTAATGATTTTGGATCATCTGGGAATTGCTCTGAGTCGAGCAGAGCAAATCTGCGAGCATTAAATACATCGGCTCCCTCTAGTGTTAATTCATGGCTTAGAACACCGGACTCGCGGGATTTAGCGCTGAAATTTTTACCTTTACCGTTGATATACGCTTGTTCGTATTTCATTGGGCTATCTGCATAGCACTTAACCTGACTTGAGCTAATGGCATCTAATGAGTGATACACATCGTTTGGAATATCTGAGTAAACACCTTCGATAAGTTCACCGGTGTCAGATAAGAATTGTGCTTTGCCGTCCACATAACCAGGCTTGACTAAATGCGTCAGGCTTGCGGGGATGATGCTTGAGGTTTGCTGGCTGGTGATGGTAACCGTGCTCACGCTGGCAGGATCAAAAAATGCGTTCATAGCAGAATTTAACGCATCTAAATCAAAATCAAATGAACTCATGATACTCACTCCAAAAATCTAAATCTTCAATTGCAACCATCATTACACGGCTTCCAAATGAGGCAAATTTTTAGAAATGGAGCAAAAAAATGCCCGCAAGAGCGGGCTATTGGAGTGAGCTTTTAGCTAATAGCTATAAGTTCTAGTTGTTTTAATAATGACTGCATCATACCAATCAAATTTTATTGCGCAAGAAATTCACGAAAAATGACTTGAAAATTGACTTGTGGATGCAAAACTGCTGAAATGCACAACACACTTTTTGGATTGTAAGCGCTATGAGTATCAAGAAAAGGATAACCAAAATTGCGTTAGCAGTATCGCTTGGTTTGTGTCATCCGCTGGCTATGGCCAACAGTGGCTTAGATGCTTTGTTAGAGGCTAACAAATCAGCTAAGCAGTCACAAACACAACCAGAGAAAATGCCGGAAGGAGAGGGTAAGGAGCTTATCAAGAATGCTTTCTCGATGTTAAACGACATCGTATGGTCTCAAGCGCTTCCCGTGAAAGGTATGGTGATGATGGTCTCTCGAGATGGTACTCAAGTGCTCGCCTCCACGGATGGAAGGATTCTCGTTAAAGGCGGCGAGGTATTCGATGGCTGGAACCGTTCACCTATAGCAACTGAAGCCAACGCAAAGGCGGCATGGCTTGCCAAGATTGATAAGGTCTTAGGGGTTTCTGTGAAGGATATGGCTGCATATTACATTGGTGATTTAGCAAAAACAGAGCCCGATCTAGTTGTATTTGTAGATCCTTTATCGAAGTTAAACGCTGACCTATTTAACAAGCTCCTTTCGATTAAAGGTAAGCAAATCGCGTTACTGCTTACCCCAATAGTGAATGGTAAAGAGGCTGCGATCAGAGCTAGGGAGCTGTGGTGCGCCAAAGACCAAAGTGAATCCCTACGATTGCTAGTTAACAGTGATTTCACCACAGCCCCAGAAACCCTCGAAAACTGCGACATTAAAAAGCTATCCACCACGATTGGGGTTACTCAATTTCTACAGATCCGTCGTTTACCCTATTTCGTTAACGGACACGGACTGCACAACGTCGGATTACCCGATTCATTAACTGATTTCATTTCCCAAACGGAGAAATAATGATTACTCGAGCATTAAAATTAGGCATGGTCGCAGTTAGTTTGGCAACTCTTTTTGGATGTCAGTCGATGTTCGAAACGGGTGAAGAACCTACGGTTTGTGTGAACACTCAAAACAGCGGATTACCCTGTACCACCACTAGAGAAATTCTGAAACTGGCTGATACACCAGGCGGCATTGAGGCAGAAAAAGCGCGGCGAGCAGCTGCAAGCGATGAAGATTGCCCTGACTGTAACGTACCTAAGAAGTCAGTGGCTACCTCCGGCGCAATGGCCAATCAATCCGGCTATGGCTTGGACGCTAACGGCCAACCAATTACCCTGAATGACGTCAGTAATGCTTACATGTTTAGGGCTGATAACAACCGTGCATTACCCGCACCAGAGCCTATCGCTGTTCGACAGGCGCCCAAAATGCTTCGTGTTGCATTTGCTCCATGGCAAGACGACAAAGGCCGTTTACAGAACGTCGGTTATGTCTATACCGAAATTGAAACCCGTAAATACACCTATGGCCGTGAAGCATTCAACATGCCTGCTCAAATCACTCCGCTTTATATTCGTCAGCAATCCATTGAAGAAGAGCGAAGGGGTAACCCAAGCGAAATTAACGGAGTTGGCATTAAGACAGGTAAACCTGGGCGTAATAATTTCAATGCTGATCTAGAAGCGGCAAAGGCCACTTTGGACCAAGCGCCAAAAGCAGTTCAAGAAGCGTTACGCGCTAACGGCAATTAACACGGGTGCGAAATGACAACTGTAAATAACTGGAAAAATAGTCAAGGCATTGAGAAATATTCCTCAATCATCCCAATCTTAGATGAATTTGTGAGTGAGGAAGGGGAGCATCTTGGTTACATCTTAGAAGGGGGTTACCTTGGCGTAACGTGGCTATGTCCACCGTCAGGTGGTTATGGTGCAAATACGATTTCCACGCTGGATTCGATTTTCAAAAAAGTCTATCCAGAAGGGACTGTGCTGCAATTCTCGCTAGTGGCTTCAGACGACTTAGTAACAGTGTTAGACAATTACCGACATTGCCGTGGCAAGCGTAATCGGTTCGATACGGTCATTGATAATGACAATATGACCGAATACATGGTTGATTATTATAAAGCGCTTGCTGATACCTCAATCCCTTCGCGAGATATGGAAGGTGTACCGCTTCGCAACTTCGAGGTATGGGCCTCAATCAAGGTGCCTATCAAGAAAGCCATGCCGACTACAGAGGAAGTCGAAGATTTTGTAGATATGGCTAACAACCATGAAGCGTCATTACAACAAATCTTTGGTGTAGCGACCAAAATGCAACCTGAGATCCTAATTAACCGATTGCAGATGATCCACAACCCATCCCCGAATGCAGTTTGGCGCCGTGGAATTAAAGTAGATGGTAGACAAGGCTGTTACCGTTCTACTCAGCCCATCCGTGCGCAGTTGCTTGAACCTGGCACTGAGGTCAAAGTCGATGGTTCTGATTATATGGCGATTAAAGCGGAAGATGGTTCTACACGATTTATTCAAAGTGTGAGCATTAAAGAGTTCCCAGATTCCATTTACCAAGGCACGTTACATTTAATGACTGGCGATTGGTTGAAAGGGGATGATGGCGCTATTCCCGGCAATTTCATGATCAACCTTGTTGTTGAAATGAGCCCTAAGAAAGTCGCTAAGGATTACTCCAAGCGCCGCCTAATGGCCAAACAGATAGGTGAAGGTCCGTGGGCTCGTTGGATTTCGTCTTTGAAATACGGCCTGCAAGATTTTGAATACTACGAGCATTATCTAGAGCGAGAAAAGGCTCAGCATTGCCGCTTTCATTTAAACTTTCAAATGTGGGGACCGACTTTAAAGTCAGTTAAGAACTGCACTAAAAAACTAATCACGCGCATGGAAGGCTTTAGTTGGTCAGCTGGCGTGGATAGCTTGATTGGCCGTTTCACTTGGCTAAATGGTCTGCCAATGTGTACCTCAAGTGAAGTCAGTAGTTTCATTGAACGCTTTGACTTTCTCCCTAGTAACTTGGTCAAGTTCTTCGTTCCTATGGTGGCATCGTGGCCAGGAAACGCAGTGCGACACCCTGTGCTGACATACATTGCCCGTGATGGTCAGTTAATCACCTTTGACCCATTAAAGTCAGACTCCAATTACAACATCTTTATAACCGCAACCTCTGGCGCTGGGAAGTCGGTCTCTGCTAACTATTTGATTGAAGGTCTACTTTCAACCGGAGAAAACCGTTATCCAGATGCACTTGGTAATATCCACGGTGATCCTGATGGTGGCCGCGTATTCATCATCGACTCAGGTCGCTCATACGTTAAAACAACAGAGTTGTACGCAGGACAGTTCGTAGAGGTTATTCCGGACAACCGCTTTGCGTTTAACCTATGTCCTTTTAAGAGTATCGACGAATCTCAAAAAGATACTGATGAAGGCGTTGTAGATAGTGACGCTAACAACTATTTAGGCGCTCAAGGTGAAATGCTGTTGAACATCCTGAAGTTGATGGCTTTCCCACTTGGAGACTGTAACAGCTATCAATACTCTGCAATGTCAGTATTGCTCATGCAACTGTGGAACGAGAAGGGTAGGGAAACCAGTATTGACGATTTCGCTGATGCTTGTGCTAAACATCCCCGAGAAGAAGTTCAACAAATCAGCGACCAATTGACTCCTTGGTGTTACTTACGCGGTGGCCAAAACAGTTGGATGTTCAACCCTAGCAAGCCGCCCATTCAGTTTGAGAAGGATTTAGTGGTGTTAGAGCTAGACGGACTTAACGGTTCAGACCAGCTCAAAGCGGTGTGTATCATGCTGTGTATTCAACGTATTCAGCAGGAAATGTTTAGGCATGATCAACTGCATATTGTGAAAGCCTTTATTCTCGATGAAGCGTGGGAGTTCTTAAAGGAAAACAAGGGTGTAGATGAGCAGACCCGTCAGGTTCTTCAAACTCTGGCAAAATTCCTCGAATCTGGTTGGCGTCGTTTCCGTAAGTACAACAGCCTGGGTGTGTGTATTTCGCAATCGATGAAGGATGCCAACGAGTCGCCTGCGGGTATCGCGATGGCCAGTAACTCGGCTCACTTATTCTACCTCATGCAAAACGGTGAGGAACTGGCCCGACTCAATAAAGAGGGTAAGTTCATTGAGCAGGATTACCTTTTACTGAGGAATATCAAGACGGTTAGGCCGTTTTTCAGTGAAGTTCTGTTATGCAGTGGCGGCACAAAATCTGTAGGCAGGCTATATCTGCCAAGGGCTAAAGCACTGACTTACTCTACCGCTCCAGACGAGAAAAAACAGATTGAAATCATGATGAAAGACAAGGGGGTCGATATGTTTACCGCTTGCCAGATGATTGCTGAAAGGGAAGGAAAAGATCTAGTCGGGACATGGCGACGTCGATTCGACGCCAAAAATGAATCTTAGGCCTGCTGCTCGCAGGCCTCGCGTTCTTACTTAAAAGAATTGATTAGCGTTGATACTGGAAACAACTTCTTCAAGCTGTCTCTCAGGGAGGCTCGAATCTACCCCAGGGAAGGGGGATAACAGATGTTTATGGGCAACAGCGGAAATCGCTAATGTGATACTCGAATGTTCATTGGCAAGATACAGCTCTATTGCTTGCAGTGTTTCTTCGGGGAATGACCAGTGTCGAATGAACACAGGAAGTAGTTCTTGGTTGAGTGCTGTGCATTCACCAATTGTGACATTAATACCCATGTGATCAGCGTAACCAGCTACCAGCATAGCTCCACCGAATAACGCAATGCCTGTGATATACGAACTGGGTTTGCGCTGAATGTAGTCGAGTGCGATGGCGGTGTCGATTGAATAGTTTATGAGTTGAGTACTGACGTCATAAGCGGAGCTAGGCAACAGTTGTCTTAGCATGTAGGTAATGATCAGATTGACACTTCTGAGCGTTCCTAGTTTGGTGATTGCACGTTTTAAATCATCAAAGTTTTTAATGACGGGTAATGCAGCTGAATTGGCTACACGAAGGAACAACGCAGCGAGAGCAGCATCATTACCAACAAGTCGGTAAAGTTCATTAATGGGATCGTCGTGCTTCAAAATTTCCCTGATCTCCGGTACGGGGACATTTTTGATAAGTAAATCAAACTGAGCGCTTTGGGTTGCGTCAGTTATTGATTTAGCCGATATGGTGTAGTTAGCCATAAATCATCCATTAATTAACCGCTTAGACGCTTAGACGCTTAGACTGAAGAGTATCATGAAACACCTGTTGAGTGTAATCGTACATCAGTATCTATGCCGTACAAAAAAATTAATTAGTATAAACTACTTTAACTATGGGGGTCGCATGTTGAGAAATATAAATTGTATGGTGTTAGGTTTGATGTTGGCTGTTTTTTATTCGTTCACGGCGCCAGCATTCGCATCACCCGCGCCTAATGAGGCTGAAAGCTGTGCTGTTGCTATGGCCCAGTTTCGCTATTACGCACATGGTTATGAGACTGGGGCTAAATGGATCCCAGGCAGTTTAGAGGCACCTAAGTACGCTGAAAGCGAAGTCAATCCAGAAGGGGTGATTATTGATTATTATATTGCTAAAGAGTACACCGAGGGTAGCAATCAGATCCCTGTTGAAATTACTCGTCGATTAATTCACACGGCATATAACAACTATCAATCGGGTCATAGCGCATCGTTTGGGAGCTACTGGACGTTGGCCTCGTGTATGGGGGTTATTAATAAGCCAATCGAGTTCCTAGGACGCTGTGACGAAAGAGAAGCGCAGCCGACGAAAAGGGGATTCCAAGAATTCGTGCAGTGTGCTAGTCCCAACAGCTAATTCTCAAAATTTGCCTCAATCAAGAAGCGTGATCTAATGGAGACATAGAACACGAATCGGATTGGGGCATGACAGACACGTCTTTAGAGCAATTATCCAAGTTTGGCATAACTGAGTTATGGCAAGTTGGACTTGTAATGCCTCTGCAATACAAAGATTTACGCCTTGTTCAATATGACTTGAATCCCTATCAAGGCTTCTCTGGGATGACGCTTTTCGGCGGTCATATTCACTCCGTATCTGACATCAAGTTAGGACGCACTAAAAAACGCAGTCCCTTCATCATTGTTGAGCTGACAGACCAACAGGGGTTCCGACTGAAAACCTTCGTTTACGACACAGCTGAAAACCTAAAATCGTTGAGCAACGGGCTCGCGATGGCTAATCAGCATCACCCTATCTATGTCTATGGCTTACCGGAATATCAAAACCAACAACTGATTTTAAAAAATCAGGAGTTTATTGCCCCCGATGATTTAGGGCGGTTGCATGTGTGCTATGAACTGGCCAAGGGAAGGAGCAAAGCGGAACCCAAGGTAATCGATTTCCTCAGCCGCTTACTGTCAGAACGTGATGTTATCAAGGAGTGTGCTGACAAGATTAGAGAGCTGCTTTCAGCTACCGCTGTAAGTAACAAACGACTAAAGCAATTTCTGGGTGCAGCCCCGAGTGACAACATCGAGCAGATGTTACAGGAGATCCATTTCCCCGATTGTGTTCAACGAGGTTACGCACGGATTCGGCAAGTTAGTAAGTTAGCAGCAGTCCTCATTGGTGCAGAGGCAAAGAAATTGGCGTCACAGTGGGGAGTAAAGCGTGTCCCGTTGCAGTTTGAGTCAGAGGCGATAGATAACCGCATTAAATCGTTACCATTCCAAATGACCGAGGAACAAAAATCCGCGGCATTAAGTATGGTCGCGCAAATGACCACGGCAGTATCTCAACACATGATGTTAATTGGTGACGTTGGCACCGGAAAAAGCTGTGTGATTGGCACCTGTGCCGCCTCAGTTGTGGATGCTGGTGGGCGAGTGGCCATTATGCTGCCTACTTCGAATTTAGCGCGTCAGTTACATCGAGAGTTCTCTGAGTATTACCCTGACATCAGCCCGACGTTAGTCATTGAAGGGGAGATCATTGAAGAGATTTCCCAATGTCGAATGTTGATTGGTACAACGGCGATTATACACAAACAGTGGCCATTCACATTTGATCTGGCCGTCGTGGATGAGCAGCACAAGTTTTCAGTAGAACAGCGTGAGCTTTTTTGCGCTGACGGGGCGCATTTACTGGAATCGACAGCAACCCCAGTACCGCGAACAGCGGCTTTGCTGAAACATGGAGTGCTGAAGGTATACGAGCTAAAGCATTGCTTCGTAGATAAGCGTATTGAGAGTCGTTTGTTAGAGCATTACGCAGGTCGAGACTTGGCAATAAGAGCGTTAAAAACGCTTCAAAGCGGCCAAAAGTTATTGATCGTTTGCGCCCTTAAAGATGAAAGCAAGTGTGAGGCATTTGCGGATATTCAGAATGCGACAGAGGCATACGAGAAATGGTGCCGATTCATCCATAGTAATCGTCACGTCCTGCCGGATGGTAGCGGGGTAGTTCTGGCGCATGGAGGGCTAACAAACGAAGAAAATGCTGCGGCAATCGATGCGCTCAATACGGGTGATGCAAACGTGCTGGTAGCGACGACATTAGTTGAAACTGGGCTGACGATTAAAGGGTTAACCCACTGCATTGTGATGAATCCAGACAGGCTAGGTCTCGTCCAACTCCATCAGCTTAGAGGGCGCTTAGCAAGGCACGGAGGGGTAGGGTACTTTGATTTACTGTTACCCCTTGAAATAAGCCCAAAATCAAAGGATAGGCTTGAATTAATTTCTCAAATTTCACATGGCGTGACGCTAGCGATTGAGGACATGAAACTGAGAGGATTTGGCGATTTAACCAAATCAGGTCGCTCGCAAACGGGAGTTAATCAGCGATATTTGTTCGGTTACAAAATCAATCTTGATGATTTAAACGATGCAATTGAGTTGATTGATACCTCAAGTTAGGTCAGAATCAACACAATTTTATTAACTCAAGAGCTTTATGGTTTATGGGTAAGGTATGAAACTACAATCGTTAAGTAAAAAATCGTTCATCGCATTTATTGTTATCTTGGCTCTTGCCCTTCTCGTTTGGGTAGTGAGCCAGTTCAACAGCTATAAAACATCACTACCAACGGGTGTCGCCAAAGATGGCCCTCCGGCCCTAGCAACTTTGTTAAGCAGTAACGCCAATAACAAAGTGATCCAGAAATGGAGTGTCACCGACGGTTCGCAAAATATCACGGGTTGGCTGGTGGATCTGAGTGGTCAAAAACAAATTTATTGGAGCACGGGCGACTTTGTTATTGCTGGTGGTCTGGTGGATGCGAATGGCGTCAACTTAACGGAGCAGTGGGCGACGACGCTGGGCATCTCCGAAGCCGATAGGAATCAGCCACAACAAGCAGGTCGAGCACAACGCGCACCTGTTGCTCAGCAAACTTACACTGAGCAGGATTGGCAAAGTCTCACTGCGGCGAAATACATTCAACTGGGCTATGAACAAGCGTCAGCTGAGAAAGCGATTTATGTATTCTTTGAACCCTTCTGTAGTGCTTGCAGTAGCTTACTCGCACGTTTGAAACCCGAGATTGAAAGCAAACAGTTGGATGTGCGCTTGGTGCCGTTAGCGTGGATCAGCGCCAACTCTGTCCCAGCAATCCAAGCCATGATTGATGGCGGTAAGGAGGCGGTGTGGAAGCACGAAGAGGCGAAGCAAACTAAAGCTGCTTATGCCACTGCAACACCAACCCCAGAAACTAAGATGGCCATCATCCAAAACTCTGAGCTCATGGGTACACTGGGCATCCAAGGTACGCCAACGCTGTTTTATCGCAATGGTGGTGAAATGGTCAAAGTTGTGAATAACTTTGCCGCAATCTCCCAAGCCATAAACTCGCTACAACTCTCCGCATCAGTCAATTAATTTCCCATCTCCATAAGGAGATCCCAATATGGGATCTCCTTGGTATCATAAACTCATTTGATTAATTTAATGTGCATTTATTCATCGCAAAATTCCCGTTAATTGCTTAAAAAATGGGTAAATAAATATATCCATTTATATAATTCTGATAACCTATGTAATCATAAAAAAATGTTGGATTCAGAATGAGCGACTTAATTTTCAGTAAATCCGCCATAGCGCTACTTATACTAGCGCAATCGGCGTGGTCATTTAACGCTTTAGCTGTATCCGGTGTAACCATCACTGGTGAACTGTCTGCAAAAATGCCCGAAATCGTCTTGACCCCACCTTCAGGAGTGGTGGCTAACGTCCAGCAGGTGCAAATCAAACCAACTCAAGGAACCGGTGCGGGTTGTAGCTTAACGACGGATGTAGCGGCGGCAAAAGCCTTTACGCAGTCCCAAGGTAACATGCTCTGTTTACTGGAGTGGAGCTTGCCATCAGGGTTAAGCACTTACAGCGATGGTATTCAGGGTTACTTTAATAACTCTGGCAATAACATCATCGGGTATACCGTAAGTATTTATTCTGGCAGTGGCAGTGAAAAAGTGCTGGTTGAAACAGGCTCGATGACTGTGGAAGCGGCGCAAGCTATTTCCCCAAACATCGTTGAAATCGTAAGTGACTTAACCACTGGTATCCAGTTAGGCTCGGACGTAACCAGCAACAGCAAGGGAAACATCCTCAAAACCGTCCAAGTTAAGACCGATTCAAGGCCATATACCCAAGTAGTTAATGCGCCGAGTCTCGGGGCGTGTACCATCCCGATTGGCAGCACATCATGTACCATGTCCACAGCTGGCACGACTATTGTCACCGACACAAGCAGTTCGACGGGCTCAACCAACTACAGCATGAGCGTGGATTCGGATAATGGTTATTTCAAAACCATCAATGGCCAATATCAGTCGCAATACAATCTCGCGTGGGACTTCAGGACCGCGACACTCGACGATTATATGATGCAAGCGGTGGCCTCGGGTAACGAGGTGCCAATCACTAAAACATTTACAGACGGCACGACACTAACTATCGAGAACGAAAAAGCGCTATTAACAGTAGCTACCCCTCACGCGGGTAAATCCGGTACGTGGTGGCATCCACAGGCGACTATTACGTTAAAACCAGATCCACAGTATTCAATCAAACAACCAAGCTATAACCTGGCAGGAAATGACATTCTCTCTACCGATGTTATTACCTTACCTACGGGAGAACTTAAGCTGAGCCCTAAGCTCGTTGAGCAGCATTCCGATGTATGGGCATTCGAGTTTAACCTGTCTTCGCTTCCAGATGGCGTTTACATCCCATACGCGACGTTGACGGACGCTTACAGCAACACCTGGGAAGGTGTCGTAGGTGAGTCCAGTAACATCGATAGAAATCCTCCAACTATCAGGATTTACAACACTAACGGCGGCATTGTTAACGCTGCCGACCCTATTTATTTCTTTGATGATATTCTCGTTGCGGCTGTTGATTCCATGTCTGGTGGGGGGAAGGTGATTGCTGCGTCAGTGGATGGCCAATCAGTTCTTGGAGATGGTATTGATGAAGGGATTGAGTATTTAAAAATGCTCAAAACTCCAGATACTCCATTAGAGCCCAATACTGATAAATTACTATCTGTGGTAGTCCAGGATAATGCTGGTAACACATCAGTACAGGAAGTCTCAATTCGATATATGCCAGTAAAATGGCAGATAGATGACAGAAGCCAGACCTATCGAAGAGGTGTTCAAGCGGTCTCTATGCCACTCAAAAACACCGAGGGGGTTGGTTGTCGCATGTATGCGTCAGCTGAGCAGGCACGTAAAGCTGGTGGTCAGTTAAATTATCGCTGTTTTATTGAATGGCTACAATTCCCTGATGGCACAGGCTCTCAATGGTCTAACTCTCAGCAAGTGCTCGCGGGTACGTTCCAAAAAGCGACCAGTACATCCTCACTTAACGAGGCTAAGTACAAGGTTTGGATGATCAACCGAAAAAACTCAGAAGCGCTCAGCTTTGTGGGTTCGCAAGCATTTAAAGTGACTGAGCCGGAGCCGCCAGTAGTAACTGTTGCTAAATACCGTGAATTTAAACCTGACATTTTTACGACGACAGTTGATGGTGGGGTGATTACCACCACGTCAGCTGAGTTTATTAACGGTGATTTAACTTTTTCAATCACTAGCAGTGATGGCACTCAGGTGTTATACCCTTACACACAATCAGGCTCAGCTCAGTCTAAAAAGCGAATTGGTAAAGTTTTAAGTGTGGGGGCATCTGCCTTGTGGACCACAAGAGATATTGAGCTAAAAGCTCAGTACACTGGGGACAAAACCGCGTTAGGCACTAAGAAGGTTAAAGTTCTGACTGTGCCAGCTAATACTATTGTAGCGAAGCTAGAAACCCCCGAGGTACTTCAAAACACTCAGTCTACGATCACTGCTAAAGTGAGTATTGGCTCTCTGGACTTCTTAACTCGAAAAATGACTTACGATAAAGAGACTATGGGTGATTGGTCTGCGGTCATTGCATTGGAGTCGCGAAACAAAGAAGGTACTAGCTATCAAAACCTAACAGAGCCATTAAAGCTTAACAGTGAAGGTGTGGCATCTGCGGAAATCCCATTCAAGGACTTTTCTATCGGCAGTTCTCGCTTAGTGGCTCTGGTGACTGTGGACAGTAAACTGGCTGATTACCAAAAAACGATTAAGAGTAATTCTGCATTTTTCCAGATTTATAAAGGTGAGGCTATTGACGGAGATATCCAGATAAAGCGCATGGCGGGTAAAGCGCCATTCGCGGCTCAACTGCTATACGTACCTAATACACTAAATGACCGTCGTGCTAAAGGCGACGTGACTTGGGAAATGTCGAAAGATAGTGGCGGTACGTGGGAAGAAATTGCCACTAACAAAGACTTTGTTCAACTCCTATTATCAACAAAAGGGATCTACCAATTTAGAGCGCAGATTGCGAACAAATACAGTGGAATTAGAACAACCACTGATTTTCAAGAGGTGTTGGTGTACGAGCAACCTGATCTGAAGATTGAAGGGGTTAGTGCATTGCATAGTGGGGAAACTGGTGAGTACAAACTTCTGGATAATGACGAATCTATCGACTTGACTTCAACGGAGGTCCAATGGTCTTTAGATGGTGTGAACTGGGTTAATGGTGATGATAGTTTTACATTAACAATGGACAACGATACTCGCTACAACGTTTATGCACGCGCTGCTTACGTGAATACTGAGCTGGCTGGTGATGCTAGATTCTCGAAGGCTACTAAGATTGTACGTGCTGCACGATTACAACCTGTGAGAATGTCGTTGCCAGTAATCAAAGCGATGGAAGAAGGTGTACCCTACACACTAGATGTGACAACTACCTTAGCTGATACTGCCGCAGGTACTCCAATCATTACTGAATGGACTTTGCCGGACGGTACTAAAACTCTATCACCATCTATTACTTACACCCCAACAGCGGCAGATGTCACTAATAAGCTGGTTACACTACAAGTCAGAGCATGGGCAGAGGGGTATCAGGCTGAGACTGAAAACCTGAAACGGTTAACGCCTGCTGCATGGAGATATACTTTCCCATCTTTTGAGATCATCAGCAAAACGAACAGTAGTTATGCCCCAACTTCTGGTTCAATGTTGATTAACACACCGACAGATCTCCCTCCTTACTATTCAGGAGTGACTTTCTCAGTAGAATGGAAAATCCCTGAGACATTTGAAGTGGTTCGTAAGTCAGATAAGCAAGTGGTTTTCAATGTGACGGAAGCGGGAACCGAGAATGTTCAAGCTACGGTCACCGATAACAGAGGAAACGCTAAGGTGGTTTCAAGCTATATTGGCACCAACCAAGCGCCGGAGCCCCAGTTGAGCATTGAGCCACGTTATAGCAACACTATGATGCGCGAGCCATTAACCGTGATAGCAAACTTGTCAGGCAAAATGGGACATCCATTAGACAGAATCAACACGGTTAGTTGGTATCTAGATGGCAAGCTGGTGGAGCCTACCAATCTGAGGGTGATGGTAAGTGGTGTTGAAGCGGGTGTTCACAAACTAAAAGCGGTTATGACATCCGTATTCAACATCCAACGGGAGTACGAAATGGAAATCCCCGTTGCCAAAAACGTAGAACCCAAATGTAACGTGAAGGAAAGCAATTATTCCAACATTCTCCGACTCGATCTGATATGTACTGACGAAGATGGTAAGATGGCGAAATACGAGTGGAACATTAACGGTGAAGTATCACCCTACATTGGATCTTATATTTACGTAAGTAAGTCAACTGGTTATAGTGCTGTGATTATCGCTAGAGGCGTGGATGACTCTGGCGCTTACTCAAATTCTATTGAGAAACATTACACATATTAAACCGTTCAAATAAAGAATCCCGCAAGTGCGGGATTTTTTATAAATGCTAATTTCATGTGAGACATTAAAATTTGTCAAATGAGACGTATAGTGCGATAATTAATCATAATTTTGGAATGCAGGAGTCATTGATATGGCTGTTCAACAATTACGTGAGTTCAGATTAAAACCTAAAGCACATCAATCTATCTGGGCTAAAGTGGGGTTGCCTGCTGGCGAAGGCCCTGTGCTAAGTGACGCAATAAATCATGGGTTTAGTATTGATGTTGTGAATCGCTTTGCCGAAGCCGTTTCCATGCCCGTTACGAACCTTGTTCAGTATGCCGGTTTAAGCCGGGCAACCTTCGCCCGTCGGGTAAAGGATAAAGAACATCGACTGAAACCTAGTGAAAGCGAAGCGTTTGCAAGGATGATACGAATGTATGAAGCAGCAACTTTGATGCTTGGTGGAAACAAGGCTGATGCTATTCAATGGCTCAATGAACCCGCAATTGGATTGAACGGTAAAAGACCAATTGAGTTAATGGGCTCTGAGTCGGGCACATTAGATGTCATTCGTCTAATTAATAGATTAATGCACGGAGTTTACATGTGAAGCTCTATCGCATTGTATCAAAGCAGTACGTGGATTCTGCATGGAATGGACAAGGGGCTGCAATGTATGGGGGGCGCTGGAACTCATTGGGAGTACCGATGGTGTATACCTCTCCTACACTATCTCTAGCAATCCTAGAAGTCTTAGTGCATCTCAATTCACCCCGAAGATTCGATAACTTCGTCACGCTTGAACTGGAATTGCCCGAAAGTGAATTGATGATGTTGCCACAAAGCGAATTGGCCGAGGGGTGGCGATACAACGACATAATGTCCAGAGGGCTTGGAGATTCGTTTATAGAGTCTGAATCGGCGGCTGGACTGATGGTGCCCTCGTTTATTGTGCCCTTGGAGCACAATGTGTTGGTCAACCCTTCCAATCCAGTTGTAATTGAGTCGGTTAAGAATGCCGTTGATTTAAAATATCAAATCGATCCAAGACTAATTTAAGTTGTTGATTAGCTAGCATAGACAACTCGGTTAAGCGGGTTCTCATTTTATTTATGACAAGTAAAATCTAACCCAAACCAAAAAAAACCGAGGTGGTTGAGGCCTCGGTTAAATGGGTCTAAACGGAAGATGGTTGTTCACTATTGAGCTAGTTTGCTTAATGAATCGATCGAAATATCGGATATTGAATCATTAGCAGCATTTGCGGTTGCAACTTCAATTTGCATAAAGTAGCTAAGAACATAGGTATCATTAGGGCTGCTGGTGCTGTTGAATAAACTAAATGTGGGGTCTAAATAGTAGTCGCCACGCTTTAACCATCGATGATCTAGCGCGATTAAATTATCACCTATCGCGACAATCACGATCCCTTGCACTATAAGTTCAGCATTCAATATGCTCTGAGTTCTACAGCAATTCACAAAACTCTTCCCACATTCTACGTGTGCGGAAATGCGGTCCAACTCTTCAATTGTAAGACCTGTAAT
Source organism: Shewanella sp. MF08487 (assembly GCF_050848685.1). Classification (NCBI taxonomy): domain Bacteria; kingdom Pseudomonadati; phylum Pseudomonadota; class Gammaproteobacteria; order Alteromonadales; family Shewanellaceae; genus Shewanella; species Shewanella sp. MF08487. Next base: position 28,735 of record NZ_JBOZPB010000024.1, on the reverse strand, counting down.
ATTCACTGGGATCAGTGTTGTCGGGTCAATTCCTAGTTGATTCAAAATTAGCTCTAAGTCATTCACAGTAGATTTCATCGCCGCTCTCGTTGTTGCTGAACTGCATTCCGTCTAGTAATATACATGAACTGTATACTAATGGAAATGTGTAGATGATCAAATTCGACAAGGCTCACTGGCGTCACACGTATTTACTTCCATTTTGTATTGCTGCCGTCATTACAGCTGCTACTACGTGGTTTAGTCATAGCTATAAACTGATATTGGTACTCAACAGCGATAAATGCATTCCAGGTTCAGTATTCGTGGTAGACACACGACAAAAACACGTTAATAGCGGCGAGCTGGTGATGTTCATGTCTCCTCAAACCGACATTCTTCCGTCAGGGATCAACATCATAAAGTTAGTGGCAGGTGTCGAAGGAGACCTCGTAGAAATAGGGAGGTTTAGTGTGACCAACAAAAAACACAGGTTCCCAGCACCTATCGACAATGCGGCGAATGCGCTGAATATCGATGTACAAAAGCTCATTGGTACTCGGACTGTAGAGAATGGCGGGATCTTTGTGTTAGGCACAGAACCTGGCAGTTATGACAGTCGTTTCTTTGGTTCAATCAAAACTCAGCAGGTGATTGGTCGTGCTTACCTCATTATCTAATAGACAGTTTCTTGTTAGCTTGTTTGTGGCGGTAACGATGTCTGCCATTTATTTCGATGCAATGGCTACAGACGATAACCAGCAGTTTATTCTGGATGCAAAACGACAGATGGATGAAGTCCGTAGCCAAATCGAGGCTATGAGGCAGAACAATACCCAGCAGCCCCAAGGTGGCCTCCCCGCTGCTTGGGGGCAGCAATCTTACATTTCACAAGCACAAATGCTCACCCAGCAGGCCGATGCGATCAGGCATCAAGTGCTGCCAAAGCCAGAACCTGTCACGCCTGTTGTGCAGCAAGAGATAGCCGCAAACGGAGAGGTATTCATTTTCGCTTCATTCGGTATGCCAGCATACACGCTGAAATCAGCGCTGAGAGCAGCATCTCAAAGCCAAGTTAAAACAACAGTCGTATTTAGAGGCCTGAAAGATGAATCTGAAAGTCTGCGTGATGCCTCCAACGCCATTCATAGAGTGATAGATGAAGCAGATTTAGATGTGACTCCAAGAGTTATCATAGACCCTCGTTTGTTTAATACCTATGCAGTCGAAGTAGCGCCAACAATGGTGTATCGCAACGGTGGCAAAGTGGTTACCGCGACAGGGCTACAGTCATTAGAAGATTTCGTTAAGCAGTCCGAAGGCTTGTTGCAAAGCGGCTCGCTCGGGAAGTTGTCAGACACTTACGACATTACTGAGATGGACATGCTCGAACTTATCCAACAGAAGCTCAAAAAAGTAGATTGGGAAGAGAAAAAGCACGAGGCCGTTAGCCGATTCGTTAACCGTAAAGAGGTTCAGTTGACAGAGAGCCTTAAAGACGAGGATGTGCGTTACAAAATTGACCCGCGTGTTCGCTTTACCCAAGACCAAACAACGCCGGATGGCCAGTATTTTGCCAAGGCCGGTGATGTTGTAGATCCTACAGCATTACTCCAAATGGAAACCCGCTTATTCATGATTGACCCAACCAGTGAACGTCAGCTGGCGTGGATGAATGATGTACTTTCCGTGACTGAGCACAAGCAAGTTTACGTGCTGCTATCTGCGCTGCCGGCCGGTAGCGATTTAACCGAATTTAACCGGTTGCAGACAAAACTAGGCCGTCGCTTGTACTTGATGCAACCGACGATGGTGTCTCGTTTTCAGCTTGAGCATTTACCCGCATTGGTTGATTTGTTTAAGGGAGAAATCCGCGTCACTGAGATTGGTCAACGAACTCTGAGTAATGCGGGATTACCGACACTATTAGTAGCTCCAAATGGCGGTGCCAAATGATGAAGAAGTTCGCAAAAGTAGCTGTTTTTCTGGCTTCCATGATGTCCGTAAATGTGAGTGCGAACAGTAAGCCGGACTCGGTTTGCCCCGATGCTGGCTATTTCTCAAACCTGATTAACTCTTTTTGCTGGTCATGTACGCTACCTTTTAACCTCGCCGGATTCTCGGACAATGTGCCTAAAGGGGCTAATTCGAGTCGTTTATGCTCATGCTCGGATGCTCTGGGTGTGCCGGAGCTTGGGGTATCTCTGGGTTACTGGTCACCTGATCATTTAGTTGAAGTCTCTGCAACGCCATGGTGCAGTCCAACGCTGGGTGGAACCTTGCTACAAAATGACATGACGATGCGGGGGAGGGCATCCAACCCAGAAACTCAATCTGCCGAAACGGTATCGTTCTTACATTACAACTACATCATCAATCCGGTTTTCAAGATGTTAGGTCTTTTCTTGTTGCCTGAGTGCGACACATCCCCTGGTTACTTTGACCTCGATATTGCGTACATGTCAATCCTCGATGTCACCTACGAAAACTCGGCGCTATCATTTCTGTTCACTCCTGACGCAATTCCGATTGCGAATCCAGTTGGCCGCGCCATTTGTGTTGCCGATGGGATGATCACTGCTAGTAGCGGCAGTGCTAACGAGGCACTGTGGTTCTGCGCTGGTTTAGATGGTCCCTTGTATCCATTAACCGGCTTTATTGGGGCCGACAATGATTTTATCCGCAATACTCAGTTAATCACGACTCGTTCACTTGCTGCGCTACATCGCAGGGGGTTAGCGCGAAAAACTTACGGTAAAGAGGCGATGTGTAACGCCGAGTACAGTCCAATGATCCCTAAGGCGCAGTACAAAATTTCTATGATGTATCCGTCTCCTGAAGCTAATCCTGCAGCAGCATCAGCTGTGAAACCCACGAAGGCTTTTAATATTGAGGATCTACAAAATCCTGAAACTGGCAATTACGACAACAGCGAAGATAAAAATAAATCAACCCTAGATGGTTCATGGGATGAATGTTGTCACCCTCTCGGTTGGCCTACGATTTGGTGGGGTTCAGGTAGAAAGTCTCCTGGTAATGGAAAAGACCAACACGCGGTTTATTCAATTTTCAGATACACCGATTGCTGTGTGAGGGTTCAATAACAATGGAAGATAAACTGGTTACGTGGTGGGAAAAGGCAATCTCTTACGGAATAGGAAGCATTTACTTATTCAATATTTTAACTATGAGTTTTCTGGCGCTATTTCTCACAAGTAGCCCTGCATTTGCAGATCTCCCATTGCCAGTATCTCTTCAGTATTCCTGCCCAACAGGGTGGAGCTATTCAAATGGCACTTGTGTTAAGTACACCTATGCAGCGCCAGTAGTGACATGCCCTACAGCTGGTTATTCCGTCACCACTGTTGATGGCTTACAAACATGCGCCAAAAATGAGTCCCGGACAACGATTAACAGTTGCCCCACTGGGACTAACTGGCTCGATATCCAGCAATCGTGGAATTATCAAGACCCACTGTATCCCAATTATTGCTCTGCAAGGCAAAGCGCATCCTCATTAGCGAATTGCCCCAGTGGGTACACGACATATAGCAATGGGATCTGTTTTAAGCTACAAACTCCATTGGGAAAAACGTGTCCAAATGAGGGCGGAGCCTCTGAAAAGGTTGAGCAAATCTGTCCCCAGACCTATGTAGACCTCGGACTCTGTAAAAAAGACGAGACAGTCACTGTGTCACTGCCTGACCAAAGCTGGCAAAAGCAGAATGAATCTACTTGTAAGCGCACTCTTTACGAAGGTACGGTCTCCACCTGTCCAACGGGTTACACCCCTGCCGGTGATGACAACTGTGTGAAAGTGCAAACAACCCCGTCTACGGTAAGTTGTCCGTCCGGCTATTACCAAGATGGCGGTCAGTGTTCACCTGGGACGGCCCCGAGCTGCCCAGCAGGAACGTCGTATAAGAATGGCTCATGCGTGAGCACGTCAGGTACAGTAACCAGCTGCCCAGCAGGAAAAGAGTTAGATCCCTACAGCAATACCTGTATTACGGCGAAGGGAAACTTATCAGATCCTGATTACTTTATGCAGATGGGCCGCGATTTTGGCAAATCCGCGGTAGGCGCCATTGAGCTGCCAGGAGGTACAACTAACAATATTAAGCTTAATTACCGGAATGTTGGTCAAACAGATATGACCACATCTAATATGACCAATGCTGATATGCTCGGGCTTGACTCCAATAACGGTTACAACGTATCTGCAACAGGTACTTATCAGGACGAAAAGGCGCAACAAAAATCGATTAAAGAGGCCGTTGAGCGAAACACGGCTTATGGAAAGTCAGAGCCCGTTGTTGGGGCAAATCAAGATGAAACGAATGATGCGCAAGATCATAGTGCCAATGCTTATCTAACCTTGCTTGATGCTCAAAACAAGAACCCGCCACACACTATTGGAAAGGATGCTTCATTCCTTAAATCTGGATCACAGGAACAGCAAAACATTCTTAATGGTAGTGGAGGACAATTTTTCGGAGATTGTTCGACTGATACTGTCACCAAAACTACTATCGATGACTCACTGGTTAAAAATACGATTCAAGAATGCTTCAAGCCAAACAGAAACAATCTTTCAAGCTGTAATAGAGAACGAATCTTAACGCCACCTAACGAGAATAAAATTTTTGGAAGTGGGTTTGGCTATTGCGGTAAGCGCTGTATTTCAATAATTTTGGGTGATGAAACTAATAATGCTCTGCCGGACAATGAAGACGGTACGTGTAAAGTTTATCGCAATGCAACATCGTTCAGATTGCTTGACGGAATAAACATTGTTTCCGCGACTATCGGAAAATCGAGGTACGACGATTATTTTAAATTGTCAGTTAACGACACAATTCTGAATCAATCTTCGACGTTCCCACTCGATGGGCAGTCTTGTTCCGATGTGGGTAATACCATCGCCGCGACCCCCATTGATGTGACTGTGCCGTTTCAAAAAGCATTGGCAAAGAATCGCACACTGACTGTCGAGCAGATGCTATCCGTAAAACATCTGGGGGAAGGATATACCAGTATCACTCTCAATTTTGATCAGGATTTGCTTGCTAACTGGGTTGAGGACATTGTTGAGTCGCCTGAAGGATGCGAGGCTTCGTTGTCAACGCCTGACAGTTTTTGTACGGCTTCTGATTGGAAATGCGATGCTCGGTTAGATTCAGAGTTAATCAACAACGGTGGTGTTCTGAATCTATCGGATATTGAAGGAGCTCCGGGTGTTCAGGCAGTTTCCGGGGCAAATGACGTAGTATTAATGGTTATGCGTAGGGATTTTGAACCAAGTTTGGCAAATGGGACTAATTCAAACTGCGGTAACATAGTTGGCACCACTGACTCCGAGGGCGATAATAAAAACGATGACGGTCTATGGGTGTGTAAAGAAGGCATCGGATTCCAAACCCACAGTATCTATAGTGGCCCAGGAATGTACGGGACAGAGTTTGTAAACGTCTTACCCAAGAGGAACAAATGGTCTGTCTTCGCTGTAAAAATTAACAATGGTCTGACATCTCGGTTTTACAATGAAAATGGTCAGATATTTAACGCTAAGCAGATGTATGGTGGAAGCTTTGACTCATTAAAGCAGCGTCGAATTATCATTGGTCGAGGGAATACCTCACAGGATTGGACCAAACGTGCGAATGCGCCACTCTATCTGGCTCATTGGGAAGTGCTTCGTGATATTACCTCGGATCAACAAGTGCTCGACGCACTAGAAAAAACCAAGGATATGTTTGCACTGGTCAACTTAGACCCCTTATATGAGGGTGATGATGGTCTTACCCCTTGCATGTACGCACATATGGAAGATTATGTGTGTGATCCTCTCAAGGGAAATCGATTACCGCTTAATGGTGGTTCAGTTGGTTATTCTGACATTCGCACAATGGGTGACCAATGTACCCAGTACACTTCAGATGAAAAGTGCAGTATTGAATCCTCTACGTGTGCGGAAGGTTGGCTAGATTCAGCAACGAATACCTGTTTTGGTTGGGATGTCACGTATCGCTGCGAAAGCGGTTCGGTCATAACTAAAACCGAAACCGTGGAGAATAATACTTGTTTCACTGATGCATCTTGCGTTGATGGAAATTGCGAGACAAAAGCTAAAGAGACCAATACAGACTTTGTTCAAACCGCGGCGATGTATGCGGCGATTAACGAGTTAGATAACGGATCATCATGTACTGACCCAACTAATCCTGATACCTGCCAAGTGTTCGTCGGCAGTGTTGAGCAATGTAGTTGGGATCAACTCAAGGTAAATGACTGCTGCTCCACCAAAGGCACCGATACCACATCCAACTTATTTAAACTGTCATTAATGACCTTTAAAGCTGGGCAAAACGCAGTGTCCAGTGAGAACGCGTGGGTGAATGAGTATTTAGGCGGGGAATATGCCAAAAAAGGCTGGAGCATGGTAAAAAGTGGTTGGAATGATGCCGTCGATTGGGTATCTGACTCAACTAAACCAGCGACGGAGGCTGCAAAAGGTGCATGGGATTATCTAGGTAAATCCTTTTCGTCTGAAGCTACTGCTACAGCAGGTAATGCGACAACTACCGTATCAGGAGAAGCTGGATCCGTTGTTACTGACTTTTTTACGGATTTGGCTACCTCAATCGATACGGTAAAAACTCAAATCTACCAGTGGGTTTATGATGTCATGCCGCAGGCGATGCAGGAAGCTATAGTTTCTGGGGCTGAAGCGCTAGGGGTTGAAGTAGCCAAAGAGCAATCAGGTGCTTTAGCAGAAGGTGCTGGCGCACAGGCTATGGAAGGTGTTGTAAGTAACCTCATAGCAGCGCTTTCTTTCGTGATGATGCTTTACACCATTTATAACATGCTCAAATTGCTTTATACGATTCTAACGGCATGTGACGAGGAAGAGCTGAAAATGGGGACCGAGCTGAAAGAGCGCAAGTGCTTCTTTGTCCGCAAGGTCCCTTGTAAAAAGACATTAGGGATATGTACTGATAAGGCGCACAACGAGTATTGCTGTTTCAAGAGTACCTTAGCTCGAATTATCATGGAGCAGGTGATAGTTCAACTTGGCCATAATCCAGTGTCATGGCATGACAACGAAATGTGTCGTGGATTAACCCTAGACGAATTATCGAATATCGACCTAGGAAAAGTAGACTTCAGCGAGTGGGTGGGGTTAATGACTGAATCTGGTATGTTCCCTGAGCCTGACATGGAAAAAACGGGTGAAGATGCCATAGTTAACCACGATGCGCGAGACAGCGCCGATGACAGGATTAAAAATCAGTTAGGGGTGGATACTGGTGTAAAAGTTAGAGAAGCGTTTGAAAACGCTTCCCCTGCTACTAACCTAGATTGTTCTGGTTTCCCAAGACCACCATCTTGCCCAATCTAAAGTGACAAAACCCCGCAAGTATTTTGTTAAATGGTTGCGGGGATAAGATTACATTTTGACGAAGAAGCGCTGAGTTTTGGTATTAACGTCAATGATATATGGATAATCAGTCAATGATTTATCAACAGACTCACAGGTTTTGCGTGAATTAGGTGCCTTTGGTGGCATATAAAAGTAGGATGGATATTCAAAGGTCTGAGCTAATAACTTGCTGCTCTCAACTTGGTAACAAGAACCAATGCCTAACTTTAAAATCGCATAACTACCGCTTCCATCACCAATATTCAGCAATGATTTCAATTCAGCCCCACTAAGCAAGGTAGTTGTAGAAATGCTCAATGCCGCAAATTTACCTTTGAATTGGGGTAATGGTAAATCTGAATAATTCGAATCAACCAGCACTACAGTTCTGCCATCAACTCCAGCTGTGAGTTCAAATTTCTGACCATCTGGCAAGTAGGCTTTGATTAAGTCACCTTTTGCTTGTTCCATCTGTTCTGCTGGCACAATTTGATAAAACATAAATGTTGGTAAAGGTGGGATCTCCCCTGAACCTAAGAAAAATAGACCCGCATTTAATAGGCCACCAGATAGGCCGGAACCAGAAATCACACCTAAGCCAGCTGCGCCAGCTGCCGCGTTCATTGCGACAACCGAGCCGCTAGAACCGTTAATTTTCTCCCATTCAGCATCAGAAACAATTTTGTCTTTGATGTTTCCATGCCCCCCATGACCCAACTTGAAAACTTTAAATGCAAAAGAATCATCAGATTTAATATCGAGTTGAGAGACTGTTTTAGGTGCTGATTTGTCAGTTGGTGTTGACGCGCAACCAGAGAACAATGCGGTGCAAGCAAGAACAGCGGCAAGTGAGTAGGTCTTTTTCATGGTGAACTCCTGATAGAATTACCAACAATGTTAACACAGGCTTAATACTTGGCAAATTTCTTGAAATATAATATGAGTGGTTAAAGGTTGATTGTTTTGCCTGTGAAAATTATCATTCGGACAACACATAAATTTAATGGTGAAGTTTAAATGGGCTCAACAAAAGATCAGGGGTTAGTCATCGAGCGTGACGACAATACCCTTGTTTGTGCATTACCTGGAAGCGGCAAAACCTATGTTTTGGTAGAGCTGACTAAGCGTTTACTGTCCAGAGATGGCGCCTATTCTGTCCATTTACTCACCTTCACGGATGCGGCTCGTGTTGAGCTCACTGAGCGAATGCTTCACGCCCTTACCCCACGAGCTATGGAACGGGTAACTATCAGTACCTTTCATTCAACTGCGTTAGCGATGACTCGCGGCAAACTTAATCGCCGGTTATTAATGGCCAATGAGTTAATGCTGTTCGTTAAGTCGGTGCTCAATGAAGCTGACCATTTAGACCTCATTGATAAGTTCAGATTTAAGGTGCCGGACGTTGTTAGGCTGTTTGATGAAATGGGCCGAAGCCAAGATCTGTCAAAAGAGTATAGTGACACAGAAGTTGCTTTGTACGAGCTTTACAAAGATATGCTTATTAAGCAGGGCAAGACGGATTTTAACGTCGTATGCCAACTGTCCGTGAGCTGGCTGGCGCAAAGGGAAATCCCCCCTGTGTCGGCTACGCATATTCTGGTAGACGAATTTCAAGATACCGATGCACTGCAATACATGTGGCTACGAGAACACGCGCTGCTTGGTAAAAAGCTGGTGGTCGTTGGTGATGACGATCAAGCTATCTACTCGTTCAGGGGTGGTCAAGGATACGACAATATGGTGGCCTTTCAGTCAGAGTTTAACGCAGATGCTTACGTGCTGAGAGACTGCTTTAGATGCTCAAAGGAAATCCTGAATCGAGCGGGGATGCTGATTAAGTTCAATAACCCCGATAGGATTGATAAGCCGATGAATGCGGTTAGGGAAGAGCAAGGGACTGTCAAAATCATTAAGTCTGGCACGATGGATAACCAGCTTAACAGGATTTTAGATGCGGTGAGCAAAGAGCCTCATACGTGGGCAGTAATTGCGAGGAACAATGCCATCCTTGACCGCGTTGAAACGGTTATTCAGGGTCATGGCATTGAGTACAATCGACGCGGCGGTAAGTCGTTTTTTGATGGCGTTGCACCCTACAGCTTGATTCAAATTGCCTCTGTGATTTCAGGCAAACATGATGACCATACCCTACATCGGGCTTTGGCGGCTTTGTCAGTGCCAGAGGCGGAAACGGCAAGAATTATAGGTTTATGCCGGACGGCGAAAACGACCTTTGGCGGCCTTAAACATGCGGAGATTGGTCATCATGCTGACCTGCAAAAGTTCCACTCATTAGCTGAAGGCTGGCATGACATACCAGCAGGGCGTGAGGATGCGAAGCGAACCTACATGCAATCTATCGTTAAATTGTTAGTCATACACCTCGATAAGCGCGACCAAAAACATGCTCAAGTCGTCGGTGATGTCATTGCTGGACGTCACTGGGAGAGCCTGGGCGAAAGTATTGCGCAACTGAAGTCTTCGTTAGACAGCAAAAAGCGCAAAGACCAATCAGAAGAGGCCGCACCTAAGCTGTCATTGATCACTATGCACTCTTCAAAAGGTTTGCAGTTCGACAACGTGTGGATAGTGGGGAGCGACACAGGAACCATCCCGAGCAAAGAGGCGTTAGCAGGGGGTAAGATAGCGGAAGAACGTCGATTAATGTATGTGGCCATGACTCGCGCTATCTCGTCGCTCACTATGAGTTACACCAGTGAGCCCAGTGAGTTTCTGTACGAGGTTAACAATGAAAGGGTTGTAGAGCTGGAGTCTGGATATGAAGACGATGACGACGATTTTGACGCCGCATAAGGTGGAAAAGTCTAATTGTTGTAACACCGATAAACACAGATTGACAAGCTTACGAAATTAAAATAATGTGTAAGCAGGCGGATGACCTTCGCCTTTCTAAGTGTTCTACTTTTCAGTAGGCATTCTTTTCAGGGCCATGATGTACACACCTGTTCATGGCTTTCGTATCGGTGGCTTTAGCTATTTCTGATTTACCTCCAGTTTCACTAGGAAATAACGATTTCCTAGTGCAATTGCGCAACCGAACCTCCCACCTAAACGTCTGGCTCGCTGAATATCAGCTTTCCATTTCTTTACGAAAAATCTATCACTGAAAAATTCAGTTAGATAGATTCGGCGTTTAGTTCAAAAGGTGTTGCTACGCAGCAACCAAAAGTCTCCGTTAGCCTCGGACTCAGACTCAATTCAGATTAGCGACCTGAAACCAGATGTTTAGATTTTCTAAATATCTTCCCTTGTGGGTGAATATTCCCCCACAGGGATTGTTCACCCAATTTTTAATTATTGGAGTGAACTATGAATAGTATTTTTTCGGCCGAGAGTGTTCTGCATCAGATCACCCTTAATCAAAAAATCACACTTTGTGACGCTGAAGGCGAGATTCAAACTGCTTCAGCTCAGATTGCCTTGCTTAACGATTCTCCGTTTCGTGATGTCAATTCAAAAATTCAAAAAAACGCCAAATTCCATGCTGATTTAGCTGGTGAGTTGTGTGGGACCCTTTATTTATCTGCGGCTGAATCTTTGAAATCAGAGATGGTTGCGACATTTAAAGAACTAATGAATCGACTCCCTTTAGAGCTTCAAGACAGTTTTACGTATGCCTTGCTTGACTCTGGCGCACGTACACGCTTGGCCAAACGGAATCTATTCAACTTGTTACATTGATTAACAAACCTACCTTTTTGGGGTGATGAATTGCCCTAAAAGGCGTTCTCACCCCTTTTCTTTTTTATTTTATTAAAACTGGAGTGAGACTATGGACGCTATCGTATTTGCGGCAATCTTTATGGGTTTTATGACTATCTATCTGTTTTTAGTTAGACCTGTATTAGAGAGATTGGGCCTAGTTTGGTAATGCCAAATTAACCACTGTAAATCGACATCACTTAAGCGTCCTCTAGGACTGTTTATGGGGTGTCACTAATGCTCTTTCGCAATAGACAGCACTAGCGACACTCTATAAACAGGAATTTTACTTATGTCTACACTATCTGCGATTTTCTACCCAATAGCGCCAAGTGCTCCATCTAAATCTAATGAGCCAAAGCGAGTTAATTTAGGTGGTGGTGAAAGGCGCACCACCACGAAGTGGTGGCTTTAATCAAATCCTTCCTGCTGAGCTAAATATTGCTTCACGATTTCAAGTGGCGCACCTCCGCAACTAACCAGACAATAACTTCTGCTGTAAAAAACTGGCTTCCAGTAAAACTCACCCAAGTGTTCGGAAAACTCCTTTCGCACAAGTCTTGATGTAGCAGTTTTTAAACTGTTCACCATTTTACTTGGTTGCATCTTGGGATTAGCAGAAATTAAAAGGTGAAGGTGATCTGGCTCACCATTGCACTCCAAAAGCTCACAATCCCAAGATTTTAACAACCTTTTGTACTGAGATTCTAAGTACGCGGCAACCTCTGGCGTGATACAGCGATGACGATATTTAGTTACAAGAACTAAATGATAGTGAATATTATAAACGCTGTGATACAGCGTGTTTAGGGCTTGTTTTTTCATAACAACTAAATATAATTAGTTGTTATGAAAAAAGCAATCCGTAAAGTTACATATAAAATGAAACCATCAGTTTCTCAAGAAGAATCGCTGATGGATTTGTTTGTCCACCATCACCAGTTGTACAACTGGGCTTTACGTGATCGCATCGAAACATATCGTGATTCTAATTACAGTCTTAACTTTCACGAACAGTGCAAAATCAACACTCTGTGGCGTAATAATCGTAAAGCGCATGGCATTTTCAATGCTAATGCTCAGAGTGAGCAAGTCACATTAAAACGTGTTGCACTGGCTTTTGACGGTTTTTTTAGACGGCTCAAAAAAGGTGATAAGAAAGCTGGATTCCCACGTTTTAAACCATTTCAACGCTTTAAAGGTTGGGGCTACAAGGCTCATGGTGATGGTTGGAAGCTCAACCTGAAAGAAAAAAAGCATGGTGCTGTTTATTTGGCTGATGTTGGTATCGTTAAGATCCGAGGTAAAGCTAGAAACACAGGAGGCAAGCCGAAAACTGCCGAAATCATCCGAAAGAATGGTGAGTGGTTCATTTCAGTTTCAATGGAGTATGACACCATTGAGAGAAACTGTGGCACTAAAGCTGTTGGCTTGGATTGGGGTGTTTCTCATTACTTTTCGACTATCGATCAGGATGGTAATTTTGAGCAAGTCGAAAACCCCCGTTACCTCAGAAACAGCAAAGAGCGATTAACCTCTTTACAACGTGACCTCGCGTTAGCGAAAAAAGGCACTCGCACCCAGCGAAAATTAAAGCATCAAATTGCCAAACTCCACCAGAAAATCGCCCGTCAAAGACTCGATTTTACTCATAAAGAAACTGCAAAATTAGTTGAAGTGGCGGCATTGATCGCCACCGAAAAACTCACCGTTAAGAACATGACTCGCAGTGCCAAAGGTACTGTCGAGAAAAACGGAAAAATGGTGAAACAAAAGGCTGGTCTGAATCGGGAAATTCTGAACACCGCGCCAGCCATGACTCTTAATTTGCTGCGATACAAAGCGGAAGAAGCTAGTAGCGAATTTGTTGAGGTACCAACAAAGCAAGTTAAGCCAAGTCAAACCTGTCCAGACTGCGGAGCTAAGAAGAAGAAATCCTTAGCAGACCGCTGGCACTCATGCGAATGTGGTTGTGAGAAGCCCCGTGATGTAGCCAGTGCGCAAGTTAACTTAAACTGGGCGTTAGGTATTCAGGCTGGGAACCAGCCTAAAAAGGTAGCTTAGGCTTTCTTTTTGAAACTCCTTCAAAACGCGCAGCGTTTAGTGGGAGTTGTTCATTCTGATCTGAATGTGCTCGTTACCGCGTCTGAAAAATGTGTTGCTATTACATCAAGCAAGGTTGGTTTTGATGTGAGCAGCAGTGATCATGGCGAACTGGCTGAGCGTTTATCCGTTTGGGCAAAATCTCAAAACATTCTGTCACCAGAGGAAACTCTAGGTGTTATCTAACCGGCTAGTAAGACCGTCTTACGGACGTGTCAGCCAATCAGTGCCGGTGCTGATTGGCACAACTAACCAAAGTGGGTTTTTTCAAGCCTATTTTGCTTAGTACCACTCCATGCTTCCTCACAACAACTCCCAATTAAGCGCTGAACATCAGTATTCCAATCGCCTACGCGAAACTGGAATTTAATTGCCGAGTTGTTGTTTGGTTGTGGTGCGTCTACTAGAGCATCTAGTTTGACCATCACAATCTCCCGAAAGGGCGCTTTGATGCTGCGTTAAGCATTTTTTCCCTTGTGGGTTCTGCCCACTAAAGGGCCGTACCCGCAACTTATTTATTTGGAGTGGGTATGGCTAAAAAATATCAAACCCGCGAGAAATCGTTGGGTGAATTAGGCATTCATGAATCTGTTGATTGGAGCGCTGAACAATGTCGCGCTTTTTGGGACGGAATCATTTCTGCAAATCTGGAGTTACTGAGAGATTCGGTGACTGAAGCGGAAGACATTCTTGACTGGGTGTTTTCAGAGCAGTTTCTAGTTGCTTGTCGTTATGCTGGTTTAGATTGTGATTTAATGAGGGATGGTGTCTTAGACGTCGTTGACCCAGTTGAAATCGTCAATGCCAGAATAAAGCTCAACAACGAAACTTGGTCTAAAAAACGCACTAAGCAGCAATCGCAATTGCGAAATGGCGAAGGCGTTTGGCAGACTATTTCTTGGGGCGAATCATTGGCACTATTTTGAGTCAGTATCGCTCCAGCATATCCAATTGCATCAGTAGAATCCGAGCCATAAAACGCCAACGGAGTTTGACTGCTGCAGCTGGTGAACAAATCAATTTATTAACCCTTGGGGTGAGTTTTGTCCCCCCGGGGCAGACTCACCCTTTTTTTATGCCTAACGGGCATATTTGGAGTGAGTCATGAAATTTAATACCGCAGGTAACATCGCTGCACGTCAGGCCAAAATTGCTTCATTGCAAGGCCAAAAAGGTCTCCATCTGTCTTTAGATTTCTCGTCCTTTTCGGGCAAGAAGTCAGAGAAATCATCAAAGGTATTTGATGATCAAGGTGGGGACGTGTCAGAAGTCACAGAGAAGCCTCGTAAGTTCTTGGTTGATAAATCAGCCCTTAAATTCGTCAGTAAATATTACATGAGAGCTAAGCGACTCATGGATACTGCTGGCATTCCTGTTTGGGGTGGGTGGTTAGTCCCTGAGAGTGAGTTCGATACCTTAAAAATTCGCTTTGAAGCAATTCAGCGTGCTTTTAATGAGGAAGCAGAAGCCTTCGTGAAAGATTACGAAGAGCTGCTGGATAACCAGTGTGCGGCACATCCTGAAGCGGCAAGATTCATTCGCCGTGATGCGCCTACTGTCAGTGACGTGGAATCACGCTTCTATATGAGCATGAGCCCACCAATGTCTATCGTTATCGGTTCTATGTCCGATGATGAATCGGCTGCTGCTGATACTCACTTGGATAAAAAGCTGCTTCAAGAATTTGCGGATTTGTCAGAGGATGTGTTGAATAAGATTGGTCGCGGCGACGTGATTGGTCAAAGGGCAATTTCATTCCTTGCTGATATGGAAGCAAAGGCGGCGAACTTCAGTTTTCTTTCTGATACTTGGGTCGGACTTGCGGCATGTCTCAATGAGATGCGCAACTCGTTCCCTAAGAATGGGCAACTGGATAGCAAATCGTTAGGTTTGTTACGGCTGTTACTAACGTCATTAAGCAACAAAACCGCGCTTGAAACTCTGTTAACGTCATACGACGAACTAGGCTTGGAAGCGATGGTTGAGCCTGAAATTGTTAACGAGCCTATGGCTGAGATTGATGAAGATGTCGCTCAGTTGCTACATGCGTTACGCGGATCCACAGAAGACAGTGGTGAAACGGAAGTTACAACGGCAAAAGTGACTGAAGAAGTGGAGCACTCGGAATTAAGTGCCGAGTTAGATGCCGCTTTTGCTGCGTTTTTTAATTAATTTTTAAACCCTTGGGGGTGAGTTTTGTCCCCATGGGGCAGACTCACCCTTTTATTTTAATGCCTTACGGGCATTTCTAAAATTTTGGAGTGAGTTATGTCTATTAAAGCTAAACAAGTATCCGGTGCAACAGTATTCCCATTATGCCCAACTTTAAGCGGTAAAATGGTCGCTGTTTTTGAAGGTATGGCTAACGTGCCAAAAGTGAACCCCAAGTACAGACCAAACGAGCGTAATTTGCTCATTGCGCTGACTTGGATGTTCGGAAAGAGCCGTAACATGTCACTGGCTTGTTATGGCGAAACAGGTACGGGTAAAACGGAGTTTGTCGCGTTTCTTGCGGCTTCTCTTGGCTTATCTCTGCACCGAGTATCCGTGAGTGAAACCATGCGCCCCGAAACGCTGAAGGGCAACATTGGTATCAAAAATGGTGAAACCGTTTTTGAAGAGAGCGTGGTGGTCAAAGCGTATCGCGAAGGCGGTATTCTGTTGCTGGACGAGCTGGATAAAGGCTCATTCGACCTGCTAGCTAGTCTTCACCCAATCCTCGAGGGCAAACCTCTTGCGATTGAGAAAACTGGCGAGGTGGTAAATCCTCACCCGCTCTTTAGAGTAATTGCAACGTGTCAGACCCCAGGTATAGCCGACATGTCTGGCCGTTACGGTTCGATTTCATCCGATATGGACGAGGCGGTTAAACGTCGCTTCCTTTGGATTGGCTTTGAATATCCAGCAATTTCTGTGGATACAGATATTCTCGGTGATATGACTAAGCTGTCTTATCGTATTCGTCTTGCGATGGCGAAATTTGCCAAAACGGTACGTGATGCGATGAACACCGATGCTGTCAACGGCAATTCTCAGCACTGCATTCAATCAGCACTATCAACTCGTGTTTTAGTTGATTGGGCGGTAATGTGGGAGTTGTTGCCTGACTTCACGATGCAGGAGGTGTTTGAGATTGTGTTTACAGCCGCTTCAACTCCTGAAGAGCGTCTAGCGCTTAATGAGTTGGGCAAGCTGCATTTAGCTGAAATGTTTACGCAATCGCTAACAGCTGCGAATGCTTAATTTAACCCTTGGGGGTGAGTACGCCCCCAAGGGCTTTCTCACCCCATTTTTTTGTACCTTACGGGTGCAATTGGAGTGAGAAATGAAAAGAAATACTGAACAAGCGTCATTCTCGATGCTGTCGAATGCGTTAACTCGCAAAGGCGTTAACGTCACGATTGCTGGTGGCAGTTCTTACACCAACGGTAAAAGAATTGTCATTGGGGTTGGCCCGTGGGATCAGATGGTTTGCTCGTTACTTCACGAGTCGGCCCATCTCAATCACACCAACTTCAGTGCAATCGGAAACGTCATGCAGCAGACCAGTACAGCGTTGAAAAACGCAATCAACGTGCTTGAGGACATAAGAATCGACTTGCGCAATATCAGGGAATTTCCTGGCGCAATACAGTCTTATCAATCAAGCCGAAGAATATTGGTAGACATCATTACCAAGCGTGAGTTTACAAACTGTCTCGACGACATTTTGTATTACGTACTTCTAGTCGGAAACCTTGAAAACGGGATTACTGCGATCAAACCAGCATTAGCTGGATTTGATTGGGTAACACTGGAGCTTGATAAGTTGTGTTTGAAATACGCACAGCTTGCACAAACGGCGAAAGACACCTTAGAAGTGCGTGAGTTGGCAGAAAACCTTCTGTTAGAGCTTGCGGCAATGCAACAGGCTAATCAGCAAGAAGCTGAAGCTGAAGGTGAAGCTGAAGGTGAAGCTGAAGGTGAAGCTGAAGGTGAAGCTGAAGGTGAAGCTGAAGGTGAAGCTGAAGGTGATGCTGAAGGTGATGCTGAAGGTGATGCTGAAGGTGATGCTGAAGGTGATGCTGAAGGTGATGCTGAAGGTGACGCTGAAGGTGACGCTGAAGGTGATGCTGAAGGTGATGCTGAAGGTGACGCTGAAGGTGACGCTGAAGGTAAAAGCAACGGCAATACTAGCGGGAAGGCTCTTAGCAATAGCAAAGGGTTCAATGAAATCGATTTGGAGCAATCCTTCGAGGACTTGGACGTTGGCAAACTGTTAGAGGCTCACCGATATCAGCAAGATATGAGTAACTATTCTCGTGTTCCTGAACCAATCAAAGTCGTTCCTTACACAGTGCAGGAGTTGCTGCGTGGTAATCCAAGCAATGTTTTCCCTGCGGCAAATCTGCAGGTGAATGGCGCTGTCGCCAATGCTGTTAAGGTCATGTTCCGACAACGAAACATGAAATTATCCGGCGTGACGCAGTTTGGGGAGTTAGACGAGGATCGGTTGGTCGATGCTTTTCTGGGGAATCCTGGCGCTAAAAATATCCGTCGTGATATTGCGGCAAACCTTTCAGTTGGTGTGTTGCTTGATGCTTCAGGTTCTATGGGGTATCCGTGGGACGACACACACCGCTCTTATGTAGCAACAAAGGCGGCAATGGCAATGACACAGGCTCTTGAAAAACAGAGTGGTGTTTTGACGTCATTATCGTTGTTTGGTGATTTTTATCTGGAGCTAAAAGGTTTTGCTCTGAAGAAGACACCTTCGGTTTTGCCATATGTAGAGCTCGGCGGCACAAGTACTGGAAGTGCGATGATGGAAATGGGCAGCAAGCTCATTTTACAGTCATCGCAAAAAAAGGTGATGTTTGTGATTACCGATGGTCAACCGGACGTTCCGCAGGAAGTGGTTGGTTCTCTCGATTGGTTAGCTCAGCATGGCGTTGTGGTTTTGCCTGTCATCATTGGTCAGGTGGACGTAAGGTTTACTGGTTTTAAAGACCTTAAAGTAGCCTGTATCGACCACGTCAACGAGTTACCGAAACAGTTAATGCAGTTGCTTAAGCAACACATTTAACACTTTAAATCCCTAGAGGGGCGTACTTCCCCTCTAGGGAGAAGTGCGCCATTTAGCGCATGAATACGCAGTTTGATTGCTTCCCTGCAATCGCTCTCTCTGTGTGTTCGTCCTAGATTTCCCTCGGGGGATCTTTGATGCGTTCTCTAGTTAGTGGGTATCAAAGATCCCCTGAGTAAAGGAGCATTTATGGACGCAATACAAAAAATCCAAGCTATTCGGTCTAGCGTTAATCCGTTAGATATTTACGGCAAAATTCCGGCGCTCAGCGAAGCGCTACGCAAGAAACCATCTCAAGTACCTGATCCTCGGACGGGGAGTGGGACAACCGTGTTTCGAATTGCATCCAATGGTTCAACTTACCTCAACGGGGTTGGTTACATGGATGTGATAGATACGGTGGCATACGTACTTGATCTACCGAAGATGAAGGCCTGCGATGAAATCAGTCGTTTGGCTAATCTGAAATTAGATTCTGAGTACGTGGCATCGGGTTCTAGCAAACCTGCCGAGTACACATTACCTCCTGAAGATGTTGCAAAACGAACCGAGTCATTACGCAAGGTGTGGTCAAAATCCGTTCTCGCAATGGAAGCTGATTATGTGAAGGCTTATCTGTCTAAACGCGGTTTAGATGTATCTGACTTACCCAATACACTGCGCGGTATTAAATCGTGTCTGAACGTCAGCAATGTCGATGGGAAATTGGTGAAAAGCTGGACTCCAGCGATGTTAGGCGTTTATTTCGATAAAGAAGGCAAGCCCCTGACATTGCACCGGATCTACCTGACACCCGAAGGTAATAAGGCCAATGTGGAAGACGTAAAAAAAATTATGTCGCCACCAGGTGATATAAGAGGTGGAGCTATCCGCCTTGATTATCATCCTGGGGAACACTTGGCTGTTGCTGAAGGCATTGAGACTGCTCTGGCAGTGCGAGAGATGTCCGGTTTACCGACGTGGGCGTGTTACAGCGATAGATTGTTAGAAGCTGTTCACATTCCATCGAGTGTAAAACGAGTCAGCATTTTTGCTGATAAAGACGTTTCTGGCGCAGGTCAGGCGGCAGCGGAAAATCTCAGGAAGCGGTTAGAATCGCATGGTGTTGAGGCTCGGGTATTTTTCCCCAAGCAAGCAATACCAGCGGGTTCGAAAGGCATTGATTGGCTTGATGAATACAATCAACTATCAAAACCGACAGCGGCTTGAGTCGTAAATGAATACCTTACAAAAGGTGTTCATTTTAAAGTGGATTAATAACAGTCTACTTTGAGATGAACACCTAAATACCACACACAGCGAGGGCGAAAGCCCTCAATGGGAAGCCCTCACTCTATAAACTAATGGAGTGAATATGAGTCAAAACGGCTTTCCAAACTGCCCAACGAACTACGTTGATGAAGTGAGCTTTTTCCTTGAGTTTCAGCCGAAACCGAGCAAGAAATCTACAGGAGAAGAAATCCACATCAACGGAAAAAACTACCTGCACCCCAGCGTGAAAAAGGAGGAATCCTGTAGCGTATGGCGGTTCATTGAGACAGACGGTGAGCGAATGATCACAAGCTCTCACACCGATTGCGGTGAAGTGCTTGGATACGTTCTTAGCCGGAAGTCACCCCCCGCAGGTATCACTATCAGGGTTCCCTTTGATAGTTAATTCCAAAGCCCTGCCAACGCGGGGCCGTTACCGAGTGGCCAACTTTGATGACTACTCGGTAACGGCCTCAGTGCTAACCGAGCAACCCTTCCAACCTTGTTTAAGACCGTCGTAAATCGACTACTTTAAATACAGTTGGATTTTGCATGACTAATGTACTTGATGATTCTTGTACTGCGGTCATGTATTGGCGAAAGCCCGTCGAACCTACGTTAAGGTCTAACAATGCTTTAAGTACCGCTTAAAGCAAAAACCCTTGAGGTGTGCATAGCCTCAAGGCCTGCGCACCATTTTACTTTTTTACTAATTAATTTTTAGGAGTGAGTTATGGGCGCAGGTCATTTTTGTCTAGCAAACGCAAGTACCGTACATATCGAATTACCATTTGATGAAGCTTGGGAACCTTGGGAGTTGCACGACGAGACTCAGTGGTTTATTGAGAACGTAAAAAAGACAGTTCAGTCTCTTTTACCGAAATCATTCACTGAGCCAACATTTAATGTTCGCACTAGAGATGGAGAAATTATCGCTGAAAACGGCTTTTATAAAGTGCTGTTAACCAGCTGGTGTAGCTACATCGCTATCAGCGTACAAATCAAAGAAGCGAATTGGTCAGAACCTTGGGAATTTAATCCTTTGGCTCTTTTCCATCATGCTTCTGCAAGTACAAAACTTTTCGATGAGTTAAGTGAGCAATATGAAGTCCGAATCGCGACAAGCGCTTGGACTTCTGGTGCTTACATTCGAGAAGCCGCATAAATATAAATCAACATAGATTAACCATCCCTAGGGAATTTTGCCCTAGGGCGGATTCCCTTTAATTAACTTTATAGGTATCCGCTATGAAAAAATTCATTTGTGATGGTGAGAACTCAGCAAGGGTGATTGATGCCACTTCACTGAAAATGGCTCAAGAATCTTTTGAGTTAGCTAATTATGTTTAGTTGTTCCACAGGAGAATATTCATGTTACAACAGAACGTGCTACGATGCTCAAGTAAACTTTTTATACGAGTATCTAACATGCCATCAATCACAATTCGATTTGATGATCGTGACACTCTTCTTGCTGAATTGGAGGCCAAAGCTTCTCAGCTCGGTATTACAACTGAGCAATTGGTTCTACGTTTCGTTTCAGCAGGAATGCAGAGTGACTGTTCGCCATCGATCGCAGGAGAGTCCATTGAGGATTTCTTCGCGAGAAATGGGGTATTCAGCAAACCATAATTCAATCAAATTATTTCCTACAACTAGGTCGAGGTTCCTATGAGTAACCCTACGGCCCTAGTTGGGGTCATTCTATTTGCCTGGTTCCCTTCGGATGAACATCCTAATCGGCCAGGCCCCAAATTCCGTCCTGTTTTAGTTGTTGATGCAGACCCGTCTGGTACACAGTTGCGCTTGGCTTACGGCACAAGTCAACGAGTGGACGAAAACCACCGGGGAGAGCTCACTTTTAGAAGTCACGAGATGGAAAAATTAGACAAAGATACAAAATTTTGCCTCGGAAGAACTCGCTGGGTTCCTGTGACACCGGAATACTTTGTCAAAGATGGCAAACAAGTGATCATCGGCACCATACCTAAAAATCGCGTTAGAGACCTCTATTTGCGAGTACAGGAAGTGCTGTAACCTTAACGAATTTGATTTTTAAACCCTTGGGGGTGAGTTTTGTCCCCATGGGGCAGACTCACCCTTTTATTTTAATGCCTTACGGGCATTTCTAAAATTTTGGAGTGAGTCATGCAATTACAGAAAATCAGTTTCAAAGAAGCAAAACAACTTGTGGCTTTGACGGCACCACATTTGGACGTATTGATAAACCAAAAGCGTCAAACAATCGTGCTGTTTTACAAGGGGATGGAAGACATCCTTTATGTAAAAGGGTCTCAAGTCATCGTTGTAGATGATATAGAAAACCTGACAGGTTTTGGATTAGTTAATTCAATCCAGAACCTGAACAACATCATAATGAGAGCAGACTTTGATGATTACATATCCCTTATGAATTGGGCATCTTCGGAGCATCTTCAAGATGCAGAGAAGGTGGTCAATCAAGACAGGATATTGGAGTTTCATCAGAATGCCTCCCGCACTGCATTATTAGCCGCTTCGATTTATGAAAATCTTAAATTGATTCAAGCCGAAATGCGTAAATTCGAAACAACAATGGTTTGACACCTTTCAAGCGAGCCCAGCGCCGCTTAGTGAAAGAGCCTTTGTAGTCGATATTTAACCCCCAAGGGTACACAAGTGCCTTTGGGCTGCGTGTACCTTTAATCAGTAGTGAGGACACGCTATGAGTAAATTAGAAGGTGGCAGTAAAAGCGAGATTATAGATCGTCGAGAGCAGCGTTTTTTTGCGATTCTCGATGCTTCTTTTTTAATAACTGGGCTTTTTGGATATGTACTGCTTTTTAATGCAACCAAAGAGGATTTAATCGTTTTAATTGGGGTCGTTAATTCGTATGTGCTATTGAATCAGCTTGTTAAGGCAAGTTTCAACTTCAATTACATCCTCAAAGTGGCAGTTATATCTATCGTCTTTAGCGCGATATACCGCTTTTTAGCTTCACTAGCAATTTAACCTAGACAGTTAATGCTGCCATTGCAGGTTAACATCAAAATTTAACCCTTGGGGTGAGTAATGTCCCCTAGGGCCATAGCTCACCCTTTTTTGTTTTATGCCTTACGGGCATTTATGGAGTGAGTCACATGGCAACAATCATTAATACTAAAATTGGAGATTCCAAAGGCCGCGCTCGCGTGTGGGTCGAGGGTTCCAAGCTATCACGAGAAGGGTGGGATGCAGGTCGAAATTACACTATTCACGCAAACGGAAATGAAATCCGCTTAGCGGCAGATGAACAGGGTAAGTACACCGTAAGCCGTCGCAGTAAAAACGGTAATATCACACCCATTATCGATTTAACCTGTAAAGCGATTACAGAGGTTTTTGAAGGCATTAGCAAACTCAGAGTGTTGATTAAAGCAGGGGTAATCATTATCTCAGCGCATCATCAATCTGAGCGGGTTAAGAGTCGGGAATCACGATTAATGTCACGCCTGCAAAATGGTGAGTCATTGAAAGTGGCCTCGTTATTCCATGGCGGTGGCGTGTTAGATAAGGCTGTCCATCATGGATTAGAGTCGGCGGGGATCTCCAGCAAAATAGCTGTCGCTGTTGAGCTAGAGTCCCAGTACCTCGATTCGAGCCTGACCAACAATCCAGAGTTGTGGGATAGCAGTTCTATTGTGATTGAGTCTCCGGTTCAAGATGTGAACTTGCAGCAATGCAATATGGAGGTCGATGTGCTAGTAGGAGGTATCCCTTGCGTCGGCGCATCAAAAAGCGGTCGAAGTAAACTGAAGCTCCAGTTCGCAGAATCTCACGATTCGGCAGGCGCTTTGTTCTTCTCGTTTCTTCAGTTCGCGCAAGTGTTAAATCCGGCGATTATCTTGATAGAAAATGTGGTCGAATACGCCAATACTTCATCAATGACAGTCATCAGGTCTGTGCTGGGTTCGTTGGGGTACAACCTCCACGAAACCACATTAGATGGTGGCCGCTGGGTTTTAGAACGTCGTAAACGCTTAGCCGTTGTCGCTGTGTCGTCGGGAATTGATATGTCAGAGTTTGACATCTATTCACTTATGCCTTCTCGCTTTCCAGAGCCCAATCTAGGGCATATTTTGGATGCGGTGCCGGACGACAGCGACAGGTACAAGCCGTTTGATTATCTGGCGGCGAAGGAAGAGCGCGATAAAGCGGCAGGTAAGGGGTTTGCTCGTCAGTTATTGACAGCAGATTCCGATGGCTGTGGTGTGATAGGCAAGGACTACGCGAAATGCCGTAGCACTGAGCCATTCATCATCAATCCCGTTGACTCCGCGTTATCAAGATTGTTCACACCGGTTGAGCATTGCCGCGTGAAGGGGATCCCCGTTGAAGTCATTCAGGGATTGTCTGACACACTGGCGCATCAAATCCTTGGGCAATCGGTGATATACCCTGCTTTTAAAGACTTGATGCAATCAGTAGGAACAACGCTTTTAACCAATACCGTTAATACTGCAGTTGCAGCTTAACATCAAAATTTAACCCTTGGGGGTGAGTTTGCCCCTCCGGGCCATAACTCCCCCTTTTTTTGTTTATGCCTTACGGGCATTTTTTAAATTTGGAGTGAGATATGGAAAATTTAGTAGTAGGTGCCTGGGAAACAAGCACTAAAAAAATCGTGGCCTATGCCACTTTACAGGGGATTGAAATTGACCGTCGCCCTAAGCTCTATGTTTATCACATTGGTTTATATGAGATAAAACAATCAGGCGACGTGAGACTTGCAGCTGTTGAGACCGTGAAACTCGAAGGGAACCTACTTCCGTTTGAGATTCAGGATGAACTAGAACTCATGAATTTGTGCTTCTGGGGCTTCCGTGTTGCGAAAGCAAAACCAACGTCATTGAAGTCAATTAGCCGTGATGACATCGGGCTTATTGAGTTCTGCTATGCAATGTCTTCGAAACCTCAAGCCATTCCATTGCCACTCACTGAAGAAGTTAGCTGGAACGGGATTGTGAGCTTCGGTCAAAACGCAGGGAGATTAGCACATGTTTAATAACTCTCATGCAAACAAGAAAACGTCATTGTTAAACATTAACGAACTGAATGAGTCGTTAAAAAGTATCGATGGCGACCTGTATTGGTTCAGAAAAACAGGTCAGAAATATATCTCAAGTAAGGAGATTGCTCAGAAACGATGGTTACGCCGACTCATTAAGAAGCGTATCCAAAAGGGCAGAGCAAAACCGGAGTTAAGTATGTATGGGTCTACGATGGTCAGAGATTTCTGGCCGTTCGGCGGCTCATTAAACTTTGAGTCCTCACTTAAGAGTGGATGGGAGCGGAAGTATTGCGACGAGTACCAAGGATTATGGGTTAACCCTCAATCTCTCATGTTATGCACTTACACCGAAGGGGACGTGGTTTACGTCAACGCCCCTGACGAGCTTACGTACCAATCGGAATACAACCGGCACATCTGTTTCATCAACGATCTTTAGTCACGATTAATAACTATCGGGTAAGACCTTACCCGACGGGTGTGGCTTACTTTAAAAGGAGCAAGTCATGCTTATATCAATTGAGTCAGATAATAACTCCACTCTTCTTTTGCAGCTTGAAGTTAAAGGTATTTCTGTTTTTACTGAATGCCGAAGCGGTTACTGCGGGGCTTGCAGCACCAAATTAGTTAATGGAGTTGTAAGCTATAAAGAAGAGCCAGTTAGCGTCAAAGCCGGTCATGTGCTTGTGTGTTGTGCAATAGCACATACTGACGTGACCTTAGAAGTTTAATTTCTATTACCCCTTGGGTGAGCAATCACCCTTGTGGGTTGCTCACTCTTAATCCATTCGGAGTGAGTTATGCAAGTAGATAAAGTTATTCGATTAACAGAGGAAGACGAAGGTGGTATGGGGATTGTTCGAATGTGCAATTATAACATCGTCAGTAGTCCTTCTCGCCGTCAAGTGCTTACTAAGCGATTTATGCGTAAAAAGCCAGTTACGATCCAAAACCTCGACAATGGGTTCTGGATCCTGCGCTATGCAATGGGTAATTCGGGAAATCTTTCACTAACGAAGAATCAGATAGCGATAGATTACGACGGGATTCAGCAGTTGGGATTAAAGCTGCATACTAATCCTGTCAATTTAAAGGTGACTGATTCGACGCAGTTAGAGATTTTCAAACATTTTTGGGATCATCAAGACTTAAACATTCGTATTTCTATGCGAATGGGCGCAATAGGTCTTGTTCTTGGCACCATAGGTTTTGCAATCTCGATAATCTCGATTTTTTAACTTAACAATGTAAAACGGTTACGCCGTTACAAAGACCCTAGGGTGAAACGACCCTAGGGCGTTCACCCATTTAAATTTTGGAGTGAGCACCATGAATTACGAATCAGAAATTAATACTGTTTTCGCTTCTATGACATCTGAATCGAATCGATTAAACCTGCCGATTGTCTATAAAGATGATTTAAAGGTCGATCTCGAAACGCTTACAAGGTTTGCTGACAAAGGTATCAAGCAGTTCTTGTGGCAGCTGCGCGAAGGCGGTTCGGTGTTAATCCCTGTGGGACTTGGCGTAAACCCTGTATATGTGAGCTTTTGGCACAATGCAGGTTACCCCACAAGCCCTTATTTAATCTCAATTGATGACGGGAAATCATCGATAGAACCGATCTCAATTGAAAAAATGCTTAATATTGTTCACCGGAAACCGCACGGTCAGTTGGAGGATATTATTAAGCGTGGATGCGATTTAAATATCTGGGGACTATGGAACACTCCCAGTTTTGAATCGTTTTCAGTGGCAGGTTGGCTCGATTATTTTCAGTATGCAGGCAATAAACTGATGGTGGATTTAATCAAGCAAGATCTGCACTAAAGTGTAAAACGACGTTGGAATGCTACGGCATCCCTTCGTCGTTTTTTTTTGGATTTTTTGGCTAGTTAATTTGAATAAACGGTCTTTAACGCGGCTCTTGCCATCGAAAACCAACCCGCAAAGGCGCTGGTGGCGGGTGACATTTTAAATGCACGATTGACCTTGAATAAGCGATTAAACGCGAGGCCTGCGCCGACTTCTGCCAACGACAAACTGCAGCGGTGGAATCGGTGGAGCACATCTTCTACTTCATCCACTGAAATAACCCCCGTTAACAGCAGATTGCTATTATCACTGTACACGGCGGCAAACCCTTCCAGTTCCGCATTGTGCGCAACGTGATATTGCTCAGGCTTGCTCATGGCATCAATGTTAGCTGTAGTGAACTCTTCCCCTTTGGAAATGGCTTTGACGCGGAATTCCCCAGCTTTATCCGATTTATACAACCGGTTGTAGCCTCGAGCAGTGAGTATTGGGTATGGCTCTGCAATGCCTGGTATTGAGACTAAGGCCAAGTCTGAATGGTGAGGGTGCAGGTTAATCTCTTCGTCAAATAGGAGCTTAATCAGTTGCTTTAAATGCTCTTTGTTGACCTGTTCTGGCGCGAGACCAATCAATCTTAAATGAACCTCCAAGAACACCAAACGACTCGGCGCACTGTTGCAGCCTAACTCCACTGCCAATTCGGAAAATAGTGGGTGAATCGTAATGCGCGACATGCATACCTCAAGATGTAAATTTGTTATGTGAACTTTATCTCACAGAAAATTTTTTTCGCAAATTTAGAAGCACTGACCAAGTTTTAACAAAAAATATCTACCCAATTTTTTGTTATCCTGTATTATTCTCGTTATTGGGTAGATATTTTTTTGATGCACGTCACCAAGTTTGTAAAAATAATATTATAACCAACTGATTTAACAAGATAATGCAGCAAAATTTGCCACGTTTTAGAACTGTGATGAAATGATTCTGGTCGTAAACTTTAACAAACAAGGAATTACTAGATGAAAACTCAACACAAATTAACAACCGTAGCATTATCTGTTTTAGCTCTGTCTGCTTGCAGCTCAAACCCTGTTTCTGATTATGTCGAAGCACAACAAGAGCTAGTAGAACAAAAAAATGAACAAATGAACGACGCTATTGAAGAGGCGCCTGAATGGTTCTTAAACCCTCCTGCTTCGAATGGTGATGGCGTTTACGCGACGGCAATGGGCCGTGCTGATAACTTGATGGCCGCTCGCAATATTGCGAACTTAAATGCGGAATACGCGATTGCTAAGACAGTATCGCAGGAAGTTTCTGGTCGTGAGCGTCAAAACACTGAAGTGCGCAATGGTCGCACTAATCAGTTGAATGATGAAACAATTGTTAAGCTAGTAAATCGTGCAAAAGTCGTTGGCTATAACCACGTTAACACCCAAGTTCGCGTCGATAACGGGCTGTACGTAGTGTATATGCTGTTACACCTGCCTTACGACAAGCTGGAGCGTATGATTGAACTAAACGAGCGCAGCTTTGACGAGCGCTCGCAAAAGGCCTATTCAGAAGTTGAAGCGTTAGTGAAACCTTCTCCGACTGTGGGAAATGTGACAGCTGCGGAAGTTGTGACCCAATGAGATATGCTGCTCATGTGGGCCTAGGAGTGGGTTGTTGGGGCGTTTACGCTGCTATCGTCAACTCCTATGCCCCTGAGACAGTAATCGGTGTTGTAGATGCGTGTTTGATGTTACCCGTGGTGGCGATAGCGTCGTTATTACCTGACATAGATCATCCTGAGTCGAAATTGGGAAGAAGGATTAAACCAATATCAACGATTCTTTCGCTCTTCTCACATCGTGGTATCACTCACTCATTGTGGGCTGTTGGGCTAATGGTCTGGCTTTTAGCCAGCCATCAAGCTGACTCTATCGCATCGCAAGCCCTAGTCATTGGCTATTTAAGTCATTTGCTTGGGGACGCGGTGACTCCGGCCGGAATTAGACCATTTTGGCCATTGGGTAGAGCGCAACGAATTGGGCTAAATCATGCAGTAGTAGCAAGTGTTGGTATTATTTTATTTTTAAGATGGATGTATTGAAGATGGGAAGTTCTGGTGCGCAAAACGTAGTGATGATGTTTAGAGCTCGCGAAGAGAAAACTCTCAGAGATTCAAGACTTTCTGAGATTGTTGATTCTGCGACGCCAAAAGATGTCAATGTAGTGGCATAGTGAATTTGGCCACCTAATAAGAAATGTTATGATCTCATTCATAGCGAATTTAGGTGACAAAATGAATAAAAGTAAACGTGCTCGATATAGCGCAGCGATTAAACTCGAAACTGC
>NZ_JBOZPB010000023.1:0-82883 GCF_050848685.1 Shewanella sp. MF08487 | reverse complement strand
TCCCAGCGTTCATCGGTTAGCATAAGTCTTGGCATGGCTTGAGGTTATGGTTACTTTTGGCGAAGCAAATTATAACGTCTTGTCATGCTGTCTAAAAATCACTCTCGAAAGATCAACAGACCCTAGTCAACGATGCGTAGTAACTCGTTGATACCCACTTTACTGCGGGTTTTTGCGTCCACTTTTTTAACAATAATGGCAGCATAAAGGCTGTACTTACCACAGGCCGACGGCAGGTTGCCCGACACAACGACAGAGCCTGCGGGGACGCGGCCGTAATGGACTTCACCCGTTTCGCGATCATAAATACGTGTGCTTTGGCCAATATACACCCCCATTGAAATCACTGACCCTTCTTCAACCACAACGCCTTCAACAATCTCAGAGCGCGCACCGATAAAACAGTTATCTTCGATAATCGTTGGGCCAGCTTGTAATGGCTCTAATACACCACCAATGCCAACACCACCTGATAAATGTACGTTCTTACCAATTTGTGCGCACGAACCGACAGTCGCCCATGTATCAACCATAGTGCCTTCATCAACATAGGCGCCTAAGTTCACATAAGATGGCATCAGCACGGTATTTTTACCGATAAATGAGCCTTTACGCACGGTAGCAGAAGGGACTACACGAATGGCTTCGGCTTTGAAGCGTGCTTCGTCATATTCGGCAAATTTTAATGGCACTTTATCGAAGTATTTGGTTTCAGCGCCATCAATGACCACGTTGTCAAAAATACGGAACGACAGTAACACGGCTTTCTTTAGCCATTGATGTACATGCCATTGGCCGTCGATTTTTTCGGCAACACGTACTTCTCCTCTGTCGAGCATATTGATAACATTTTGCACATCGCTGCGAATGCTGGCATCGACTGTGCTTGGTGTGATATCGGCGCGTGCTTCAAACGCTGCTTCAATACGTTGGCGTAAAGCCTCCATTTATTTCTCCCACTGGTTTCGTTAATTAACGGATTCGATATTTTTTACATTCAGGGCATTGATCAACGCTTCCCTGAGAGTATTTTCTTGATGTTCATTGAGCTGTAAACCTTCATTGGTCTGCAGCATAAAAAAATCTTCGGCACGTTCACCAATGGTGGTGATCTTGGCCGCGAGTAATATTGTATTGCAACGGTAAAAGATATCACCGACTTTAGCCAGTAATCCTGGGCTATCTAAAGCGATAAGCTCCATCATACTGGTGCCCTGACGGCTGCTTTTAAGGAAACTTACTTGCGTCGGAACGTGAAACGGTTTCATCTTACGTGATAGTTTTCTAAAACGTGGCAGTTTTGGACTATCACTCGCCAGCGCTTTTTCGAGGGCTTTTCGAACACTTTGAATACGCGATAACTGGCTAACAGGCTCGCCATTTTGCTCTAAGATCACAAAGGTATCGAGCGCATAATTATCTTTAGAGGTCATGATATTGGCATCATGGACAGTAATATTTTTATTGTCGAGTACCGCCATCACAGTCGCGAATAATTTAGGTCTATCTTGGCAATAAACAAATAATTCTGTACCGCCGCGCGTGGCATGTTTCGAAACGAGTACTAAGGGCTCGTCGAGTTGTTTGTGTTTTAGAATCGCTTCAGCGTGCCAAGCCAGTTGATTTGGCTGGTAGCGTAAAAAATAATCGGCTTTGAAACGGTGCCATAAAATATCCAGATCTTTTTCTTTAAGCCCACGGCGCAGTAATTCTTTTTTAACCTTGGCTTGTGATTCGCGCACACGCGCCCGAATATCGACCGGCTTTTCTTTACCACGAGCGAGTACTCTTTGGGTCGAAAAATATAAATCCCGTAGTAGCGAGCCTTTCCAGCTATTCCAGGTTTTTTCGTTGGTGGCGCAGATATCGGCTACGGTTAAGCAGTATAAATAACTTAGATGCACGGCATCGCGCACTTTGCTAGCAAAGTTGGCAACCACATCGGGATCAGAAATATCACGGCGCTGGGCGGTAATTGACATCACCAGATGGTTTTCAACTAACCAAGCGACTAAGCGGCCATCGTGATCGTTCAAGCCATGGAGTTTACAAAAGGCGAGGGCATCAACGCTGCCCAGCTTGCTATGATCCCCCCCGCGACCTTTGGCGATATCGTGAAAGATAGCGCCTAACACCAATAACCCTTTTTTCGGTAATTGGTTAATAAGCACAGAACCTAAGGGAAACTCCTCTTTTTGTTCCGCTTGAGAAAACCGTTCAATATTGAGCAGTAATCTGTGGGTATGTTCATCGACGGTATAAGCATGAAATAGGTCAAACTGCATTTGACCTTCGATATTGCGCCATGCTGGTAAATAGGCCGATAACACGCCGTGTTTATGCATTAAGGATAAGGCTACAATGCCGCGAGGATGACGCAAAATTTCCATAAAGGCTTGGCGACAAAGTGGATTTTCCTGTAATGCCTGTGTTTGGGCGCGTCTAGCACGGCGCAGCGAACGTAGCGTTGGCGCGTAAATACTTTTGATATTGGAGTTTTTAGCCACCAATAAAAACAGTCTAATTATTTCTTCACTGCTATCGAATAGATCATCGCTTAAGGCTTCAATAAAGGTGCCGCGGCGTTGGTAGTGTTTGTCTATTGATTGGATTTCGAGTGCTTTTGTTTGGCCTAATGTGGCGCGCTTAAATAGCTGTAACAGCATTTCGTTTAGCTCCATCACTCGGCGAACCGTGCGATAGTAGCGTTTCATCATTTGTTCGACGGCAAGCTGAGTCGCATCTTGGTAACCCATGAGCTCGGCTACTTGGCGTTGTACATCAAACAGTAGGCGATTTTCATCGCGTCCTGCTGTCATGTGTAGGGCAAAACGCAGGGTCCATAAAAAAGACTGGCATTCGAGCAGCTCTTCTAATTCCGCGGGTTCTAAAAAGTCGTATTGCACTAACTCTTCTAAACGCGCGGCACCAAAATGGCGCATAGCGACCCAAGCTATTGTTTGGATATCCCGCAGGCCACCGGGACAACTTTTGATATTGGGCTCAAGATCGAAGGCACTCGCTCTGGCATGGCGGGCATTTTGTTCGTCACGTTTAGCGATAAAAAAATCACTCGATGTCCAAAAGTCACCTTGGCGAATGGCATCATAAAGCCTATCAAACAGTGATTCAGTACCAGTTAAAAAGCGTGCTTCGAGTAAGTTCGTGGCGATGGTGACATCAATTCGTCCTAAACTAAGCGTGTCTTCTAAGGTGCGAACACTGTGGCCAATCTCAAGATTAGCATCCCATAAAAAGGCGATGAATTGACTGAGGGCATTTTCAGCATCTGCACATAAGTCGTTATCGTAAAGGAAGAGTAAATCGATATCTGAATGAGGGTGTAATTCGCCGCGGCCATATCCTCCTACAGCAATAAGCGCGATATCAAATCTATTGAGCCCAAGTTGGGCCCAAACGTGCTTCACAAGGGAGTCGACAAACTGACAGCGCTGCAAGACCAGTTCAACAATTGGAGCCTTTGCTTGAAAACGGGCAAGCAAGGCTTGGTTTTGTTCGATAAGTGCTTGTTTAGCCAGTAGCGCTGTGTTCATCTAGTCCCTTATGATTGCCATATATTAATGGTTGATAATTCGCGGAAAATCTTCTTCATTACGCAGCGTGAGCACTTCAACACCTTTCTCTGTCACCAATAACGTGTGCTCCCACTGGGCAGAATTTTTACCATCAGAGGTGGTTACCGTCCATTTATCATCACGATTTAGTATGGTGGTATGGCGCCCCGCATTGATCATTGGCTCAATCGTGAAACACATGCCTGGACGTAAAATCGTGTTATCGCCGTTACGATAATGCATGACCTGTGGTTCTTCGTGGAAACCCGATCCAATACCGTGGCCACAATAATCTTGCACGATGGAATATTTCTCAAGGCCTGTTTTGCTGGCTTTGATGAATTTTTCGATAGTATTGCCAATTTCACCCAGTTTTAGGCCTGGGCGGACCTTACGAATCGCTAAATACAGGCTTTCTTGGGCAATACGACATAAACGCTTATCTTTTGGACTGACTTCGCCAATAAGAAACATTTTTGAGGTATCACCGTGGTAACCGTCTTTAATGACAGTGATGTCGATATTGAGAATATCGCCTTCTTTCAATGGCGGGCTATCGTTGGGAATACCGTGGCAAATAACATTATTGACCGAGGTACAGATGGATTTAGGAAATCCATGGTAATTAAGTGGCGCAGAAATGGCGCCTTGCTCTTGCGTATATTGAGCGCAAAGCGTATCGAGTTCATTGGTGGTTACGCCAGGCTTTACATAAGGGGCGATCATTTCCAATACGTCTGCAGCCAGTTTACCCGCAGCCCGCATTTTCTCAATTTCTTCCGCTGTCTTAATGACGATACTCATTGCATTTTCTCTTCTGTCTTAAATGTTCGATGGCAGCGCAATCTAATGCAAAAATTTGTGCTTTAGAGCTATTTATGGTATAAAGCGCGCCGTTATGTTTAAGTCTTGACGAATTGTCCTCGCCAGCTTTACGCTCTGCTTTGATGATGGCAAGACTAAATATTGCGGCCATTATACATGGCAATTTGTCTAAATACTAAATCACACACGTATCGACACATTCTTCGGGGTGCCCTAAGTGGTTATATAAGGGGTCGAAGACATGGGATGCGTGGAGGTCTAACCCCCTAAATTTTAAGGTAATAGAAATGACTACAGTTTCAATGCGCGATATGCTTCAGGCCGGTGTCCACTTTGGTCACCAAACCCGTTACTGGAACCCAAAAATGAAGCCATTCATTTTCGGTGCTCGCAACGGTGTTCACATCATCAACCTTGAGCATACAGTGCCAATGTTCAATGAAGCCCTTGCTTTCATCAGCAACGTAGCTTCAAAGAAAGGTAAAGTATTATTCGTTGGTACTAAACGTGCTGCTGGCGAAGCAATCAAAGAATCTGCTCTATCTTGTGATCAGTTTTATGTTGATCACCGTTGGTTAGGCGGCATGCTGACTAACTGGAAAACAGTTCGTCAGTCAATCAAACGTCTGAAAGAGCTGGAAGTCCAATCAGTAGACGGTACTTTCGACAAGCTGACCAAGAAAGAAGCGCTGATGCGTACTCGTGAGCTTGAAAAGCTGGAAAAATCTTTAGGTGGTATTAAGAACATGGGCGGCCTGCCAGACGTATTATTCGTCATCGGTGCTGACCACGAGCATATCGCTATTAAAGAAGCTAACAACCTGGGTATCCCTGTTGTTGCAGTTGTTGATACTAACTCTGCGCCAGATGGTGTTAATTACATCGTTCCTGGTAACGACGACGCTATGCGTGCTATCCGCCTGTACACTTCTTCTGTTGCTGCTGCTGCGAAAGCTGGCCGTGGTCAAGATTTGGCTGTTCAAGCTGAGCAAGACGGTTTCGTAGAAGCCGAATAATAATAAGGCGCGATGATTATCATCACCCTTATTAACCAAGATTTTTGATTGGTTAACAGGGGCCATTGTGCCCCTGTTTTATATCTGCAAATTAGTCGATTTTTTTATAGAGGATTTAACAATGGCAATTACTGCTGCCCAAGTTAAAGAACTGCGCGAGCGTACTGGCGCAGGCATGATGGATTGTAAAAACGCACTGACAGAAACTGACGGCGACATGGAGTTAGCAATTGACAACATGCGTAAGTCTGGTGCTGCCAAGGCTGCTAAAAAGGCGGGTAATATCGCTGCTGACGGTACAATTCTAATCAAGAATGGCGAAGGTTTCGCTGCACTGTTAGAAGTGAACTGCCAAACAGATTTCGTAGCTAAAGATTCAAACTTCTTAGGTTTTGCTAATGCAGTATTAGATGTTGCTGCAGCGTCTAAAGTGACTATCGAAGACCTAAAAGCACAGTTTGAAGATGCCCGTGTTGCATTAGTGACTAAAATCGGTGAAAACATCAACATTCGTCGTGTTGAATATATCGATGGTGCAAACCTTTCTTCTTACCGCCACGGTGAGCGTATTGGTGTTGTTGTTGCTGGTAATGCTGACGAAGAAATCTTAAAGCATATCGCAATGCACGTTGCTGCTTCTAAGCCTGAATTCGTTAATCCAGAAGACGTTCCTGCAGATTTAGTTGCAAGAGAACGAGCTCTGCAAATCGAAATTTCAATGAACGAAGGCAAATCTGCTGAGATCGCTGAAAAGATGGTTGCTGGTCGTATGAAGAAGTTTACTGGTGAGATTTCTCTTACTGGCCAAGCTTACATCATGGAACCAAAGAAAACTGTTGGCGAATTCTTGAAAGAGAAAGGCGCTACAATCACTAACTTCGTTCGTTTAGAAGTCGGTGAAGGTATTGAGAAAAAAGAAGAAGATTTCGCAGCTGAAGTTGCTGCTCAAATCGCTGCTTCTAAAAAGGCTTAATAGCCTACGCTAAATACCCCAAGACCGCGGCAATTGCTGCGGTCTTGTTATACCAGGATAAAAATTATGAGCACCAATCCAAAACCCGCATTTAGACGCATTCTTCTCAAATTAAGTGGCGAAGCGCTGATGGGCGACGAAGGCTTCGGCATCGACCCTAAAGTGTTAGATCGCATGGCTCAGGAAGTGAAAGAGCTGGTTGAACTGGGTATTCAGGTGGGCGTGGTTATTGGTGGTGGTAATCTGTTTCGCGGTGAAGGCCTGGCAAAAGCGGGTATGAACCGTGTGGTGGGCGATCACATGGGTATGCTGGCAACGGTTATGAACGGCTTAGCCATGCGTGACGCCTTACACCGTGCCTATGTTAATGCTCGTCTGATGTCAGCTATCCCATTAAAGGGTGTGTGTGACGATTACAATTGGGCTGAAGCGATAAGCTTGCTAAAATCTGGCAGAGTGGTTATTTTTGCTGCCGGAACGGGTAATCCATTTTGCACCACTGATTCAGCGGCCTGTTTACGCGGCATTGAAATTGAAGCTGAAGTTGTGCTGAAAGGCACAAAAGTCGATGGTGTATACTCTGAAGACCCGATGAAAAACCCAGATGCAATTAAGTATGATGAAGTCACTTATGCAGAAATTCTGGAAAAAGAATTAAAAGTAATGGACTTAGCGGCCTTTACGATGGCGCGTGATCATGACATGCCTATATTAGTCTTCAACAT
This sequence comes from Shewanella sp. MF08487, assembly GCF_050848685.1. Lineage (NCBI taxonomy): Bacteria > Pseudomonadati > Pseudomonadota > Gammaproteobacteria > Alteromonadales > Shewanellaceae > Shewanella > Shewanella sp. MF08487. The sequence continues at coordinate 75,769 of NZ_JBOZPB010000023.1, read as the reverse complement.
GAATAAACCTGGTGCACTACGCCGCGTTATCATGGGTGAAGAAGAAGGTACGTTGATCAGAGCGAAAAAAGTTATTTAATGACCAAGAAGGACATTTAACGTGATTGAGAACATTAAGAAAGATGCGCAAGAGCGCATGGGTAAATGTGTAGACGCGACTAAGAATCAAATGGCAAAAGTGCGTACAGGTCGTGCCCATCCAAGCCTACTTGATTCAATTCAAGTGTCTTATTACGGTACTATGACACCACTCAATCAAGTGGCAAACGTAGGTATTGAAGATTCTCGTACGCTATCGGTAACCGTGTTTGACCGTAGCGCTATCCAAGCCGTAGAAAAGGCGATAATGAGCTCAGATTTAGGTTTGAACCCTATGTCTGCAGGGGCCACTTTACGTATTCCATTGCCCGCCCTGACTGAAGAACGTCGTAAAGATTTCATTAAAGTGGTACGTAACGAAGCTGAAAACGGTCGTGTTGCCATTCGTAACGTGCGTCGTGATGCTATCTCTGAAGTGAAAAAACTTGAGAAAGCTAAAGCTTGTACTGAAGATGATGTTCGCCGTAGCGAAGAAGAAGTACAAAAGTTCACCGATGCTCATATTAAAAAGATTGATGAGATTTTAGCGGCCAAAGAAATTGAGTTGATGGAAGTCTAATCTCAAGTTCGATAAGCTAGAGTTGATGCGCCGTGTAGGGGTATACTACACGGCGTTTGTCTATTTTAAAGGGCTGTATTAAATGTCATCCACAGTGGAACTTGATCCTTACCCTAGGTTAAATGAGAGCGATTTATGCGCTCAAACTACCTTGCCTGGACAACTACCCGAAATCGTGAACCAGTCGTTACCTAAACACGTTGCCATTATTATGGATGGCAATGGGCGTTGGGCACAACTCCAAGGTAAACCACGCGTCATGGGGCACAAGGCGGGTGTTAAGGCCGTAAGACGAGCCGTGAGTACCGCAAGCCAATTAGGCATTGAATCGCTAACCTTATTTGCATTTTCTAGCGAGAATTGGCGTAGACCCGATAAAGAAGTCAGCTTGCTGATGGAGTTATTTTTTTCCGTGCTGCAGCGCGAAATTAAGTTGCTGCATAATAACCAAGTTAAGCTCAATATTATTGGTGATATCAGCCGATTTTCTGCTCGTTTACAGAAGCAAATTGCTACCGCTGAAGAGAAAACATCAGCTAATACTGGCTTAGTTTTGAATGTTGCGGCTAACTATGGTGGCCGTTGGGACATACTTCAAGCCGCACAAAAATTAGCAAAAAAGGTCGAAGTTGGTGAAATGAACAGCAGTCAGTTCACCGAAGAAGCCCTAAGTGCACATTTATGCATGCAAAATCAGAGTGAAGTTGATTTAATGATCCGCACGGGTGGTGACTGCCGCATTAGCAATTTTGTGCTGTGGCAAGCTGCTTATGCTGAATTGGTGTTTACCGACACCCTTTGGCCTGATTTTGATGAACAGGCTTTTCATGAGGCGATTGCCATTTTTGCAAGTCGTCAGCGTCGCTTTGGTTTGACTGGAAGTCAGATTGATGACATGCGCGCATTGTAAAATCGCATGAGGGATTTTTTTTGCTAAAACAACGAATAATAACAGCAACTTGGTTAATACCATTAGTCTTAGGGGCGATATTTATCCTCCCTGCCAATTATTTTGCTTGGGCATTAGTTGCCGTATTTCTCATTGCTGCAAAAGAATGGGGAAGAATTATCGATAATCAGTGTGACGTCACCCAGTGGAGCTTCACCTGTACGATTGGTATTCTGTTGATCGCTATCAATCTCATTGTTCCTATTGATGCGGTTTGGTTGAGCAATAAGTTACATCCTATCTATCTGGCGATACTCTACATTGGCGCATTGTGGTGGGCAGTCTCGTTATTCTTGGTGTTTACTTACCCTAAAAGTGCGGCGTTTTGGCAAAATAACCCGATGTTTAAGTCGATGTTTGGCCAGTTAACCTTAGTACCTTGTTTTGTCGCCCTGATTGCACTCAAATCGATTAGTTCGCAAGCTTCACCCTATTACGGCCCCGTTTTAGTATTGCTAGTGATGTTGATTGTATGGGCCGCTGATACGGGAGCTTATTTTGTTGGTAAAGCGATGGGCAAGACTAAGCTAATGCCTGCAGTGAGCCCCGCTAAGACCCTTGAGGGATTACTCGGTGGTCTAGTGACGACTATGCTAGTGGTTGCGGGGGTGATGCATTATTCACCAGAGCAAGAATTAGGCTTAGTAGTCGCAGTGACCTTATTTGTTGCCTTAGTATCTGCACTGGGTGATTTATCTGAGAGTATGTTTAAACGTGCAGGTGGCATTAAAGATTCAGGCACTATTTTACCCGGTCACGGCGGCGTACTCGATCGCATCGACAGCCTAACAGCAGCCTTGCCGGTGTTTACCTTGGTCTATATTGCATTTTGGATGTAACGTTATGCAAAATATGGTGATATTGGGGGCTACTGGTTCTATTGGTGCCAGTACCCTAAGCGTGATTTCAGTTAATCCATTGGCGTATCGTGTCTATGGATTAGTGGCCAATACAAGCGTGGATAAGATGCTCGCTTTGTGCGTGGCACATCGACCGAAAGTGGCACATATGATGGATGAGGCGGCTGCAAAGCAGTTGCGCGCCGTTTTACCTGCGACGCTTAATATCCAAGTCACCACTGGCATGAATGATTTACTTGGCTTAGTGACTGCTGCTGAAGTGCATACTGTGATGGCGGCTATTGTAGGCGCAGCAGGGTTAGTACCAACCCTTGAAGCGGTTAAGGCGGGCAAGCGGGTATTATTAGCCAACAAAGAAGCCTTGGTGATGTCCGGTGAGCTATTCATCGAGGCAACTAAGCGTTTTGGTGCCGTACTCTTGCCTGTGGACAGTGAGCATAATGCGATTTTTCAATGTTTACCCCAAGAAGTGCAGGCCAATTTAGGCCGCTGTGATTTAACTGCAGCAGGTATTTCACATATTTTATTAACGGGCTCAGGTGGTCCGTTTTTACGTTCAGAACTTGCAGCGCTGGAGGCGATGACGCCAGCACAAGCGTGTAAACATCCTAATTGGTCGATGGGACCTAAAATCTCTGTCGATTCGGCCACTATGATGAATAAGGGCTTAGAGTTTATTGAAGCGCGCTGGTTGTTTAATACTGGGGCTGAACAGCTTAAAGTGGTTATCCATCCGCAAAGCGTTATCCATTCTATGGTGCAGTACCGTGATGGCTCAGTTATTGCGCAGATGGGCAACCCCGATATGCGTACACCGATTGCCCATTGCATGGCTTATCCGCAAAGAATTCACTCTGGTGTTGAACCTTTAGATTTTTTCAAAGTCGGACAGTTAAGCTTTTGTGAACCTGACTTTAATCGTTTTCCCTGTTTAGCATTGGCTATGGAGGCTTGCGCCCAAGGCCAAGAAGCAACGACCGTGCTAAATGCGGCCAACGAAATAGCAGTTGAAGCATTTTTGCATGGACAAATAGGTTTTACTCAAATTGCCAAAGTGAATGAAGCCTGTTTGATGACAGTGCCTAAACGGCCAATGGCGACCATAGAAGATATTTTAGCGCTAGACGCTCAAACTCGCATTTATGCGCGTGAGATCTTAATAAGCATAACTTAGCTATAGCTGAGTGATTTAATCAATGATGTAGGGAGTGGGATGTTAGATTTTTTATGGAACTTGGGTTCTTTCATCGTTGCATTAGGTTTGCTAATCACTGCCCACGAGTATGGCCATTTCTACGTAGCACGTCGTTGTGGCGTTAAAGTTGAACGTTTCTCCATTGGCTTTGGTAAGGCAATTTGGCGTCGAGTTGGCAAAGACGGTACCGAATATGTGTTAGCCATGATCCCGTTGGGTGGCTACGTTAAAATGCTTGATGAGCGTGTTGAAGAGGTTCCCGAGGAATTAAAACACCAAGCATTTAATCGTAAAACAGTATGGCAACGCATTGCTATTGTAGCGGCTGGCCCAATAGCTAATTTTATATTTGCTATTGTTGCTTTATATTTCATGTATTTAATTGGTGTGCCATCGCTAAAACCAGTTATTACATCGACTACTCCTGGGACTGCTGCTGCGCAAATTCAAGTGACTGAGCCGATGCAAATTACGGCGATTTCAGGTCAGGCTGTACGCAACTGGGAAGAAGTCAATTTAGCCTTAGTCGGGCATATTGGTGATGAAAGCTTGAGTGTATCTCTGACGCCTTTGAACGGCTTGCAGGGGCTTGATTCCAGCGATAAAACCTACCAATTAAATACACGTAATTGGCATTTTGATCCCGAAAAAGAATCCCCAATCACGGCTTTAGGTTTAGGCATATATCGTCCCGAAATCGTCCCTACTGTTGCGGCAATTAGCCCTGACAGCGCAGCTGCAAATAGCGAGCTAAAAGTGGGTGATACCTTAGTGGCGATAAATGGTGAAAATTATACCGATTGGCAGGCTTTTGTTGACATTATTCAACATTCTGCCAATGTGCCTGTGAGTTTAACTGTGCGCCGTAATGGTGAACAATTTAACCTGACAGTGACACCGTTAAGCAGTAAAGGTGTAGATGGTCAAGAAATTGGTGTGCTTGGGGTTAGCCCAATACAAGCACAATGGCCAGAAAATATGCGTTTACAACTTGAATATGGACCAATTGATTCTTTCGGCATCGCAGCGGATAAAACATGGCAACTTGTTGCTGTGAGCTTTAAGATGATTGGCAAATTATTTACCGGCGATGTGTCGGTGAAAAACCTGAGTGGACCTATTTCAATCGCACAGGGTGCGGGCAGTAGTGCAAACTATGGCTTGGTCTATTTTCTCGGGTTCCTCGCGCTCATCAGCGTCAATTTAGGCATCATTAATTTGCTGCCTTTACCTGTGCTCGATGGGGGACACTTGCTGTATTACTTTATTGAAGTAATAACTGGTAAACCTGTACCTGAAAAGGTGCAGGAAATAGGATTCAGATTTGGGGCAGCAATATTGCTGATGTTGATGAGCATTGCGCTTTTCAATGATTTTGCCCGACTCTGAGCAAGGACAGACTAATAATTAGAAGTGCTCTATGAGATTGAATAAACTTTTTGCCTCGATGTTATTCGTCGGTGCGTCGTTTTCAGGGACTGTGTTGGCTGATACTTTCCAACCGTTTGAAGTGACCGACATCCAAGTTGAAGGTTTGCAGCGAGTTGCACTCGGTGCTGCCCTATTAAGCTTACCAGTAAAAGTAGGTGACACTGTTGACCAGTTAAGGGTTCAACAAGCGATTAAAAGCTTGTATGCATCGACTAACTTTGAAAATGTGACTGTGAGCCGAGATGGTGGCGTGTTAGTGGTGAAAGTCACTGAACGTCCCACTATTAGCGCAGTGACGTTTGAAGGCAACAAAGACATTAAAGACGAACAGTTACAGGAAAGTCTGGACGGTTCTGGCGTTAAAGTCGGTGAGTCGCTCGATCGCACTATGTTGACCGGTATTGAAAAGGGTCTGCAGGATTTCTACTACGGCGTGGGTAAATACGGCGCTAAAGTGGAAGCTCAAGTGATTAACTTACCCCGTAACCGGGTTGAGCTGAAATTTAAGTTCACCGAAGGTTTAGCGGCCGAAATCCGCCAAATTAACGTGGTCGGTAATCATGAGTTCACCGATGCTGAGTTGATTGGCATGCTGGAACTTAAAGATTATGTGGCTTGGTGGGATCTGTTCGGCGAACGCCGTTATCAGAAGCAAAAGCTGCAGGCCGATCTCGAGACCATCAAAACCTATTATCACAATAAAGGTTATATCCGCTTTGAAGTCACCTCGACTCAAGTAGCGATGACGCCTGATCGTAAAGGTCTCTATATCACCATCAATGTGAATGAAGGTGATAAATATAAAGTTAAAGCCGTGAATCTGACGGGTGATTTGATGGGCCGTGAAGAGTTGATGCAATCAATTCTGCCGATCAAAACCGGTGATATGTATAACGGTGGTGATGTCACATTCACCGAAGAAATGTACAGTAAATATTTAGGCCGTTTTGGTTATGCCTATCCTGAAGTAAAAACTTACCCTGAAATTGATGATAAGACTAAAGAAGTCACCTTAAACATCAATATCAAACCGGGTAAGCGTGTTTATGTTCGCGCGATTAACTTTACTGGTAATACGGTTACTAAAGATGAAGTGATGCGCCGCGAATTGCGCCAAATGGAAGGGGCTTGGTTAAACTCAGCACAAGTTGAGCAATCTAAAGCACGATTAAACCGTTTAGGCTTTTTCGAAACCGTTGATACTGAAACTATTCAAGTACCTGGTACGGACGATTTAGTTGATATCGCAGTTAAAGTGAAAGAGCAACCATCGGGTTCCTTTAACGCCGGCGTGGGTTATGGTACTGAGTCAGGGCTGAGTTTGCAGTTTGGTGTGCAACAGAGCAACTTCTTAGGTACGGGTAATCAAGCGGGTATTAGTATGAGTACTAACAAGTACTCTAAAAATGTTAACTTATCTTATACCGATCCCTACTGGACGAAAGACGGCGTCAGTTTAGGCGGGAGCGTTTATTGGAGTGAGTTTGATGCCAATGAAGCTAACTTAGAGCGCTATAAAAACAGTTCTTACGGTGTGGCATTAAACTCAGGTTTCCCAATCAATGAATACAACCGTATCAATGGTGGCATAGGCTATCGTCATAACACGATTTCTGAAATCTCAGCCTATGAGCAAGCACTGCGTTTTTATAATATTTATCGCGCGGATGATCCTGATTCTGATTTAAGTTTCGATAACTTTGAACTGAGTTTAGGCTGGTCTCGTAGTACGTTAAACCGGGGCACTTTCCCAACAGATGGCTCATCACAGCGTTTGAATGGCAAGATGACAGTGCCAGGATCGGATTTACAGTACTTTAAGACAGATTTTGATACTAACTACTATTTCCCCGTTAACCGTAGTCATAGCTTTGTACTCTTAGCTCGTGGTCGTTTAGGTTATGCTAATGGTTATGGCCAGTATAATGATAATGACCAAATATTGCCTTTCTGGGAAAACTATTACTCAGGTGGTAGTAGTTCACTGCGTGGCTTTAAGTCTAACTCTGTGGGACCGCGTTCATTCTATCTCTATCGAGGTAGTGAGCCATGTGGACCGGATCCATCAGGTGATGGTTGTAGCTTACCGGGCGATCCTAACAGTATTAGTGTGAGTTCTGGCCGTTCTATTGGTGGTAACGCGATTGCAACTGCGAGCATGGAGTTAATTTTACCGACCCCATTCTTGGATGAAGCTTACTCAAATTCTGTGCGTACCAGCCTCTTCTTGGATGCGGGTAACGTTTGGGATACCGAGTTTGATTTAGATCAGTATCAAACCCTTCCCGCGGAAGAGTTTGATAAGTTGCAGGACTACAGTGATCCAGAGCGTCTGCGTGCATCCTGGGGCTTAAGTGTGCAGTGGTTGTCGCCAATGGGACCTATGGTGTTCAGCTTGGCGTGGCCGCTTAAAGAATACGAAGGCGATCAGACGGAGATCTTCTCTTTCAATATTGGCAAAACTTTTTAAAAAGCATACACTCGGCAGGTTTTGCTGACAATAACAAGGTAACAAGGAGTTTATTTTGAACAAGATGGTAAATCGTGCGCTGATGACGTTAGTTTTATTAGGCGCGCCATTAGTGGCACATGCTGAGAAAATTGCCGTAGTGGATATGGGCGCTGTGTTTGAACAGCTCCCACAACGTGAACAGATCTCTCAATCTCTAAAGAAAGAGTTTGGCGATCGCATGGCTAATGTCCAGAAAATGCAAGAAGAAATGCGTTCTCTAATGGAGAAGCAGCAACGTGATGGTGCATTGATGAACGATGCACAAAAAACGGAACTGGTTCGTAAAATGGAATCGCTAAAATCTGAATATCAGTTAAAAGGCAAAGCATTGGATGAAGACCTACGTCGTCGCCAAGGTGAAGAGCAAAATAAACTGTTAGAAAAGGTTCAGAAAGCCATCAACATTATCGCTGAAAAAGACCAATATGATTTGGTATTACAACGTGGTGCTGTTATTTATGTCAAGTCTAACGCTGATATCAGTAGCAAAGTGGTTGAAGCCTTAAGTAAAGGCAAGTAGTAGATGAAAAGTGTGACTTTAAAAGAGCTAAGTCTGTTACTTGATGGAGACATTCAAGGTGACGAAACGTTATTGTTCAATAGCGTAGCGACTTTGGAACAAGCCAAGTCGGATCAAATCTCTTTTTTAGCCAACAGTAAATATCGCTCTCAGCTTGAGGTGACTCAAGCGGGGGTGGTGTTATTGTCAGCTAAAGATGCGCAGGATTATCAAGGTACTGCGTTAATTGTAAAAGATCCTTATGTGGCTTTTGCCCGTGTAGCCCAATATTTAGATACCACGCCCAACGCGGCGGAAGGTATTCATGCATCAGCACAAATTGACTCTTCAGCCCATGTCGGTGAAGGCGTTGCTATTGGTGCGAATGCTGTGATTGGTGCCAATGTCATTCTTGGCGAAAATGTGCAAATTGGCGCGGGCTGCGTAGTCGGTCAAGACGTGGTTATCGGTTCTAAAACACGTTTATGGGCTAATGTCACTGTCTACCATGATGTGCAGCTAGGGCAAGATTGTATTATCCATTCTGGGGCAGTGTTAGGCTCAGATGGTTTTGGTTATGCCAATGAACGTGGTCAATGGGTTAAAATTCCGCAGACAGGCGGCGTTCGTATCGGCGATCGGGTTGAAATAGGTGCTAATTCAGCGGTAGATCGGGGTGCTTTAGGTCATACAGAGATCCACAATGGTGTGATCATTGATAACCTAGTACAAATTGCCCATAACGTTATTATTGGCGAAAATACCGCTATCGCAGGTAGTACTACGGTTGCAGGCAGTGTCACCATTGGTAAATATTGTATTATTGGTGGCAACAGTGCCATAGCTGGTCATTTGAGCATTGCCGATGGAGTGCATGTCTCTGGCGGTACCAATATTACCAGTACCATGCGTGAACCTGGTTTATACTCTTCTGCCACAGTGGCAATGGACAATAAGCTTTGGCGTAAAAATACAGTTCGTTTCCGTCAGTTGGATGAACTGTTCCAGCGTGTTAAAACGTTGGAAAAAAATTTAAAAACACCAGATTAATTGCTCCAAAGCAATTTGAGGAACTCGGTTCGTGTCTAATCAAATGAACACTATGGATATTAAAGAAATTCTTCAATATCTGCCCCATAGATATCCATTTCTATTGATTGATCGTGTGCTGGATTACACCCCAGGTGTCAGTCTGCAGGCAATCAAAAATGTTTCAATAAATGAGCCGTTTTTTCAGGGGCACTTCCCCGTACAGCCGGTAATGCCCGGTGTGCTTATTTTAGAAGCGATGGCGCAAGCAACGGGTTTACTTGCGTTTAAAACAATGAGTGATGATGTACCCCCTCCGGGTGTGTTGTATTACTTTGCGGGTATCGACAATGCACGTTTTAGACGTGTGGTAGAACCTGGCGATCAAATTCATTTTGAAGTAAAAATGATCAAAGAACGCCGCGGGATTGGCGTTTTCTACGGTGAGGCCAAAGTGGATGGTGAATTAGTTTGTTCCGCTGAAATTATGTGCGCCCGCAGAGAGATTAGTCAGTGATAGATACATTAGCGTTTGTGCATCCCGATGCAAAAATTGGCAATAATGTCACGATCGGCCCTTGGACCTATATCGGTGCAGGTGTTGAAATTGGTGATGATTGTTGGTTGAGTTCCCATGTGGTTGTTAAAGGCCCAACGATTATCGGCAAAGGTAATCGTATTTTTCAATTCGCCTCAGTAGGCGAAGAGTGCCAAGACAAAAAGTATGCTGGCGAGCCGACACGACTGATCATGGGTGACAATAACGTCATCCGTGAAAACGTGACTATTCACCGCGGTACAGTACAAGATAACAGTGAGACTCGTATCGGGTCGAATAACCTATTTATGAACTATGTGCATATCGCCCATGACTGTGTGGTCGGCGACAATGTTATCATGGCGAATAACGCTTCTATCGCAGGTCACGTACATGTGGGTGACTGGGCTATTTTAGGTGGCATGACTGGGGTTCACCAGTTTGTGCATATTGGCGCTCATGCGTTTACTGCAGGCTGTTCTTTAGTGCTGCAAGATGTGCCTCCCTTTGTGATGGCCGCGGGTCAACCGACAATTCCACGGGGTTTAAATAGCGAAGGTATGAAGCGTCGTGGTTTTTCTAAAGAAAGCCTGTTAGCCGTTCGTCGTGCTTACAAAACCTTATACCGCAGCAGCTTAACGGTAGAAGAAGCGATTGAAGCATTAGCTGAAGATGCGCAGAACGATGAGCAAGTGAAATTATTCCTTGAATTTGTAAAGTCATCGAGTCGCGGCATTATTCGCTAACTTGATGACCACACGACAACAAAAGGGCATTTTTATGCCCTTTTGTATTATTGGCTTAAGCCTTTTTTGTGGTAGACGTAGTCGTTAAAAATGCGTTTATTCATCAATACATTCGACCATAAATGAGCTTAGTCATTAATTGAATCATTAACTTAACATAAGTGTAGGCTTGGAACGATGCATTTTAGGTGCGGTTTACCTCTTCATCCAATGCCATTAATTCATGAGACGTGATTGGTTTATGAGCAATAAAACTCCATTAGTGTTTGCCATGGTTGCCGGAGAACTCTCGGGCGATATTTTAGGCGCTGGTTTAATGGCGGCGCTGCAAAAGACCCATCCCGATGCGCGCTTTGTCGGTATCGGTGGACCCCGCATGGAAGCCCTCGGCTTTGAATCCCTGTTTGCGATGGAAGAACTCGCCGTGATGGGGATTGTTGAAGTGTTATCCCGTCTACCTCGCTTATTGAAAGTGCGGTCATCCTTGATTAAAGCGATCACCACGCTTAAGCCCGATTGTTTTATTGGCATAGATGCACCGGATTTTAATATTGGCCTCGAGCTTAAACTCAAAGCGCGTGGCATTAAGACGGTCCATTATGTAAGCCCGTCTGTGTGGGCGTGGCGTCCAAAACGGATATTCAAAATCGCCAAAGCCACCCATATGGTGTTGTCGCTGTTGCCTTTTGAGAAAGCTTTTTACGATCAGCATCAGGTGCCTTGTACCTTTGTGGGTCATACCTTGGCCGACGATATTCCCTTCCAAAGCGATAAGGCCGCTGCCCGTGCATTGCTTGGATTAGATGCCGATGCTGAATACTTAGCGATTCTGCCCGGTTCCCGTGGTGGCGAGTTAAAGCAACTGGCCGAGCCTTTCGTAAAAGCAGCTTTACTGATTAAACAAAATTTCCCAGACATACGTTTTGTGACGCCACTGGTGAATCAAAAACGCCGTGAGCAATTTGAACAAGCGCTGAAGGATTTTGCGCCAGATCTTGAAATCCACATGATTGAAGGCCAGTCGCGTGAAGTGATGACGGCAGCCGATGGGATTTTATTGGCCTCTGGCACCGCGACCTTAGAAGCTATGTTGGTCAAGCGTCCTATGGTGGTGGCTTATCGCGTGAGCCCGATAACCTATTATATTGCTAAGCGCATGATGCAGGTGGAGCGTTTCTCGTTACCGAATTTGCTTGCAGGAAAAGATCTCGTCCCAGAACTGATCCAAGAGGATTGCACCCCAGAGAAAATTGCAGCGGCAGTTACCCTTGAGCTCAATCGCGATTTTGCGCCGCTTAAAGCCGAGTTTGAAGCCCTGCACCAAGTATTACGTCGTGATGCGAGCTTAAAAGCTGCTGAAGCGGTAATGGCGCTGGTTGAGCCTAAACAAAATCAGGCTAAATCGCAGGAGGCTAACTAGTGGCAACCTTTAAAAGTTTAACCGAAGCCGATTTGCTCGCCTTTTCAACTGGTTTGATTGCCGGAGTGGATGAAGTCGGCCGTGGGCCTTTAGTTGGTGATGTGGTGACTGCCGCGGTTATTTTAGATCCGAGCAAGCCCATCAGTGGTCTGAATGATTCCAAGAAACTCAGTGAGAAACGCCGCGAAGCCCTGTTTGATGAGATTTGTGAAAAAGCGTTGTGTTATCACGTTGGCCGCGCAAGCCCTGCTGAAATCGATGAGCTGAATATTCTGCACGCCACTATGTTGGCGATGCAGCGCGCGGTTGCTGGGCTTAAGATCGCGCCTGCGTTGGTGTTGGTCGATGGCAATCGTAGCCCCATCTTTGTTGCCCATAATGGCGTCTCGCTTACCAGTCACAGCATCATAAAAGGTGATGGTTTAATTGCCAGTATCAGCGCCGCATCGATTATTGCCAAAGTGACGCGCGATAGGGAGATGGATGTGCTCGATGCTGCTTATCCACAATACGGTTTTGCAAAACATAAAGGCTATCCAACCAAGGCGCATTTTGAGGCCATCGCCGAACATGGGGTGTTTGACCAATATCGTAAAAGTTTCAAACCCGTCAAGGCAATATTAGATCGCTAACGTGTGCTTTTAACGCGATAGGCTCTGTTATCAAGCAAAGTCACTGGCTCTGGCTGCGTGACTTTGTTAGTCTGCTTTTTAGTTATCGTTAACCTGCTATTCAAAGATAATCCTAATTATGTCCGATCCTCGTTTTGTACATCTGCGTGTCCACAGTGATTACTCCATGACCGATGGCGTGGCCAAGGTCAAGCCGATTTTGGCACAGGTAGAAGCGCAGGGAATGGCGGCTGTCGCCCTGACTGACCAAAACAACTTTTGTGGTTTGGTTAAGTTTTACAGCGGTTGCCATGGTGCGGGGATCAAACCGATTATCGGCGCCGATTTTTGGATGCAAGTGCCCGGATTCGAAGGCGAATTATGCGCCTTGACCATCATTGCGATGAACAATGTTGGTTATCAGAATCTGACCCAAATTATCAGTCAGGCCTATTTGCGTGGCCAAGTGGCTGGGCGTGTGGTGATCGACCAAGAGTGGTTACTCACTTATAACGAAGGCATTTTGCTGTTATCAGGCGCCAAAGAGGGCGATCTGGGTAAGGCGCTCCTCAAGGGTAATAGCACTCAGGTTGAATCTTTATGTGAGTTTTATCAGACTCATTTTGCCGATCGTTATTTTCTCGAACTTATCCGTACCGGTCGCCCCGACGAAGAGCGCTATCTGCACATGGCTGTGATTTTAGCGCAGGAGAAAGGTATTCCAGTGGTCGCCACTAATCAGGTCGTGTTCCTTAAACCTGAGGATTTTGACGCCCATGAAATTCGAGTCGCGATCCACGATGGTTTTACCCTTGCCGATCCGCGCCGTCCTAAAAAGTACAGTGAACAGCAGTACTTACGTAGTGAGGAGGAAATGTGCGCGCTATTTGCCGACATTCCTGCGGCGCTGGCGAACAGTGTCGAAATCGCTAAACGTTGTAACGTGACGATTCGTTTGTACGAGTATTTCCTGCCCAACTTCCCGACGGGCGATATGTCCATCGAAGACTTTCTGGTTGATTGTTCGAAGAAGGGCCTTGAAGAGCGGCTCGAGTTTTTGTTCCCCAACCCCGAAGTGCGCGCCGAGAAACGGGGCGAATACGACGAACGGCTCGATATCGAACTCAAAGTGATCAACCAGATGGGCTTCCCCGGTTACTTCTTGATCGTGATGGAGTTCATCCAATGGGGTAAAGATAACGGTATCCCAGTGGGACCCGGTCGTGGTTCGGGCGCGGGTTCACTTGTGGCCTATGCGCTCAAAATCACCGACTTAGATCCGCTCGAATTTGACTTACTGTTCGAACGCTTCTTGAATCCTGAGCGGGTTTCTATGCCCGACTTTGACGTCGACTTCTGCATGGATAGACGCGATGAAGTGATTGACCACGTGGCCGAATTGTACGGCCGCGAAGCGGTATCGCAAATCATCACCTTCGGAACTATGGCGGCAAAAGCGGTTATCCGCGACGTTGGCCGTGTGCTCGGTCATCCCTACGGCTTCGTTGACCGAATTTCAAAATTAATTCCTCCTGAACCTGGAATGACACTGGCCAAAGCCTTTGAAGTCGAGCCTGCACTGCAAGAATCCTATGATGGCGATGAAGATGTAAAAGATCTAATCGACATGTGTCGCAAGCTTGAAGGCGTAACCCGTAACGCGGGTAAACACGCTGGTGGTGTCGTTATCGCACCGACAAAGATTACCGATTTTGCACCGCTCTATTGCGATGCAGAAGGCAAAAACCCAGTAACACAATTCGATAAAAACGATGTCGAAACCGCAGGTTTAGTTAAATTCGACTTTTTAGGTTTACGTACTTTGACCATTATCGACTGGGCGCTCGAGATGGTGAACAAGGTCGAAGTGAAAAATGGGCGCAAACCAATACGGATTGAGGCGATTTCACTCACAGATCCCGCCTGTTTCCGTTTGCTGCAAAAGTATGAAACCACGGCGGTATTCCAGCTCGAATCCCGCGGTATGAAGGATTTGATTAAGCGTCTGCAGCCCGATTGTTTCGAAGACATGATCGCACTGGTAGCACTATTCCGTCCGGGGCCGTTGCAATCGGGCATGGTAGATAACTTTATCGAACGTAAGCATGGGCGTGAGGAAGTCTCGTACCCCGATTCTCAGTATCAGCATGAATCGCTTCGTGAGCTGTTATCGCCGACCTACGGCATTATTCTGTATCAAGAGCAGGTGATGCAGATTGCGCAGGTGCTGTCGGGCTACACCCTTGGCGGCGCCGACATGCTGCGCCGTGCTATGGGTAAGAAAAAGCCCGAAGAGATGGCTAAGCAGCGCAGTATCTTTAAAGAAGGCGCAATCAATAACGGCGTCGATGGCGACTTGTCGATGAAGATCTTCGACTTAGTGGAAAAGTTTGCCGGCTACGGTTTTAACAAATCACACTCCGCCGCTTATGCGCTGGTTTCCTATCAGACCTTATGGCTTAAGACCCATTTTCCTGCGCAGTTTATGGCGGCGGTAATGTCGGCCGATATGGATAACACAGATAAGATTGTGACCTTGGTCGATGAATGTGAACGCATGGGCTTGCCGCTTATTCCGCCGGATGTGAACAAAGGTTTGTTCAAATTTACCGTCGATGATGATCTGCGCATTGTTTATGGCATTGGCGCCATTAAAGGTGTGGGTGAAGGCCCAGTGGAATCGATTTTAGAGGCGCGTAAAGACGGCCCCTTTATCGATTTATTCGATTTCTGTGCCCGCATCGATTTGAAAAAACTCAATAAACGCGTGATTGAAAAGCTGATCTGCGCGGGTGCCTTAGACAATCTTGGGCCGCACCGAGCGTCAATGATGGCCACCTTACCCGAAGCCATTCGCGCCGCCGATCAACATGCTAAAGCCGAAGCGATAGGCCAACACGATATGTTTGGTTTGCTCAACAGTGAACCCGAAGACAGTAAGCAGCAGTTTGTTGAATGTACTCCTTGGCCGGATAAAATTTGGCTCGAAGGCGAGCGCGAAACCTTAGGCTTGTATTTGACTGGTCATCCGATCAATCAATATTTAAAAGAGCTGAAGCATTACACGTCCGGCCGTTTGAAAGATGTGCATCCCACCGAGCGCGGTAAAACAGCCAAGGCTGCGGGTTTAGTGGTGGCAACACGCGTGATGCTCACCAAGCGCGGCTCGAAAATGGGTCTGTTGACGCTTGATGATAAGAGCGCGCGGCTTGAGATCATGTTGTTTACCGAAGCCTTTGAAAAGTTTAATCATCTGCTGGAAAAAGATCGTATCCTCATTTGTGAAGGTGAGGTGAGTTACGATGATTTTGCTGGCGGCAACCGCATGACGGCGCGTAACATTATCGACATCAGTGAGGCGCGAAGTCACTTTGCTAAGGCGCTAGAAATCGATATGGATGGCAGTGAGTTAACGCCATCAGCCCTCGATACCTTCGAGCAAGCCTTAAGTCCGTGGCGTAACGGCGCCGTGCCTGTGGTAATCAACTACACTCAAGCCCAAGCCAAAGGTCAATTTAGGCTCGACGATGCTTGGCGAGTGAATCCGACCGATGATTTGATGCTCTCGCTTGAATCGCTGCTCGGGCCAAACAAGGTGAGAATCTTATTCTAATGCTGACGAATGTCTTAGGTGCAAACAGATGAAGTTAACCTATGTCGGCTAAGTTTGATGAGCCATTGGCAGCTGGCGATCTCAGCGCGCATATTAGTGCTTTTTTGACAGCGCAGTCTTTAGCGCCTGACTGCAAGTTAGTGCTGGCTTACAGTGGCGGGGTTGATTCCGAAGTATTGGCCTTTGGCTTAAGTCAGTTTGCGCGGCAACATCCCGAGTTTAGCTATCAACTGGTGTATGTGCATCATGGTCTCAGCGACAACGCTGAGGTTTGGGCGCAGCATTGTCTTGAGCGCGGTCAGCATTATGGTTTGCCCGTGACGGTTGAGCGAGTGACAGTTAATCGCGGATCCAGATTAAGCCTTGAAGCCGAAGCACGAAAAGTCCGTTATCAAGCGATTGAACGGCATTTAACTGCAAATGATGTGTTGTTAACGGCCCACCATGAAGATGATCAGCTGGAAACTATCCTATTGGCGCTGAAACGTGGTCAGGGCCCGAAAGGGCTAGCGGCCATGGGGCAAGTACAAGCATTAGCACAAGGCAAACAATTGCGGCCGTTATTGGATATCAGCCGTGAGCAAATTGAAGCCTACGCAAAACAACAAGGCTTAGTGCATATTGAAGATGAAAGTAATCAAGACGATAAGTATGATCGAAATTTTCTACGATTAGAAATCATTCCCCGCTTAAAAGCGCGTTGGCCGAGTATTGCGACAACTGCGAGTCGCAGTGCGGCATTGTGCGCCGAACAACAGGCGACGCTGGATTTACAGGTGAGTGAACGTTTACCTTTATGGTTAACCCAAGCGCCTTACCATACTCAAAGTGTATTCAAGCTCGATGGTTTTGCCGAGCAGTCAGCTGATTGGCAAGCATTACTCTTGCGGGGTTTTATTGAATCCCAAGGGTTCGCCTTGCCCTCAAAGGTGCAGCTTAAGCAGATCATCACTCAGCTTTTAACCGCGAAAGATGATGCTAAAGTGCATATTCGTGTTGGTGAATGTGAAATTCGCCGCTTTGCCAATCAAGTGTATTTATTTAAGGATCAAGCCCGCTTGCGTCATGTTAAGCCTGCTAGCTGGACACTTCCTTCGCAGCTCCTTATCCCGTTAGTGCAGGGTTATATCGCTAAATTGGACGTGACGCCTGCGGAGGTTACATGTGATGAGCCGATATGTCTCTGTGCCACAATGCAAGGGCCCAGAGCTCGTTTTCCTCGGCCAGATGAAGTCGTTAGTGTGCGTTATCAACTTGCGGGGCAATTTCGCTGTCATCCCCATTCCCGTGGCAAGGGCCGAGAATTAAAGAAACTGTGGCAAGAGTTTGGCGTTCCGCCTTGGGTACGTGAAAAGATCGGTTTCGTGTTCTATAACGAGCAACTGGTGATGGCGATTGGGCTGTGGGTTGAAAAAAGCTTTATTCTTGAGTCGAATGGACTAGGTTTGCAGGTCTCTCAAACTTCTGTTTAAGTGTTTGTTTGGCGATGCAAGGGGTTTGGGTTGGGAGTTGTCGCTGGAGTTTTTGTGAGTGGTTGCAGTGTTATTCTTTTTAGTAGGAAAGTAGGAAAGTAAGAGAGAGTAGGTCGCAGCGCGTCAGTTTGATTCGAATCTTCCTTGAGATATTAACCTTCCTTTCGTTTTGAACCTTCACCGATTACGCGCTGCGAGTGAGTTATCGCATTTCATTTGGCATCCCTGCGCGTCTAAACTAATTGATTTTGGCTGAGTTTATAGCAGTTACGTCCGGCTGCTTTGGCTTGATACAGTGCTTTATCAGCGAGTTCATAAAGCTGTTCTGCCTCCATTGTATCGTGTGATTCTGCTGCACCTAAACTACAGCTGACCTCAAATTGATTGAAGCTAGGATGTTGATTGATTGCCACAATAATCCGTTCACACAGTAAGCTAGTTGCATGAATATCCCCTTGCACAATAATGACAAACTCATCTCCGCCAATACGGAATGCTTGGTCTGTATTACGAATTGTCGCCTGAATAATATCGCCAAACTCTTTTAGAATATAGTCGCCACACTTATGGCCGAATTTATCATTAAGTTGCTTAAAGTTATCCAGATCTAACACTATGATTGCAGCAGAGCCTTGTCTTCTATGAGCTCTTGCAATCGCTTTCGTCAAACTTTTACTGTAGTAGTGGCGATTACCTAAACCTGTTAACGAATCAAACATGGCTTGCGTCGACATCTCCTGATATTGCATGGCATTTAACAATGGTTGCAATAACAGCGGTTCAATTTCTTGCAAATCTGAGGTTTGTGACGGTGTGAGCGGAGTCAGTAATTGATACTGAATATGCAGCGTCTGGCCTGCAAGAATGAGCTGGCGCTTAACAGTAATACCATAACGTTTGCCGCAGCTTAATTTGTATTGACCATAGGTTAAGCGCACACCTTGGATCGGCAAGTGTTGTCCTAGTACATTGCCATAGCAGGCAAAAACTGTCTTTGGATCTAAACTGGCGTGCAGTTGTTGGATCACTTGTATTAAGTCCAATGGATTATTATTGGAACTATAATTCGCTATTTGATATCGATATTCATCAGGATATAGCTCAGTCGCTAGGCCAAAATCCATTATCATTACTCCCGTTAGTGTCAGTGGGGTACACCTTTAGGCTATTGTAAGCAAATGTTGTGCCGTAATATTTGCAACTGTAATTAGTCCTTGATAGTCATTCAGTTAAGTCTCCACTCTATTTTGAATCATGAGTTATATTTTGACATGTCAGTATTTTGACAGGCGTTGTCGAGCGCAATTAGCATATTACTTTTCAAAAAAATACTTGGTGGCGGACGATATGCATTCTGCCTCCCTAAAGGGATGTGATCCTTGCTTTGAATGATGTTTTAGCAATGGATAATAGTCATTGATTTATAGATGAGTAGTACATTGATAATGTTTGTAAGTTGTGTAATCGATAAAAAGATTACTTTTTAACACGTAATGAAATGGTTATGAGCGTGCTGATGCTATTACTTAGATACTGATAACAGTATGTTGTTGGTACGTTAAAGTTAAAGACAATGCGTAATGCAGCCGAAGTTGAATAGCTCAAACAGTATTTGACAGATAGTCGGGGAGTTTGGGGCGGTTAGAGGAAGTAGATTCTCACTGTAATGGGTAAAGCTAATAAATAGAGTATTTTTAATAGCAGATGAAAATAACCCAAATAACTGATATAAAAATGCCGACAATAAGTCGGCATTTTTGTCTGGAACTCGTTAACTTAAATTAGACAAAGTCTAATTACAGAATAACTACGTTCGCAGCTTGAGGACCTTTTTGGCCTTGTTCGATATCAAAAGAAACCTTTTGACCTTCAGCAAGAGTTTTAAAGCCTTCTGAAACGATTGCGCGGAAATGAACGAATGCGTCAGCGCCACCATTGTCAGGAGAAATAAAACCAAAACCTTTATCTTCGTTAAACCATTTAACTACACCAGTAGTTTTAGACATGAATGTCTCCAAAATTTTTCAAACAAATAATTCGCAATTATGCGGTATGTTAGCCAGAAATAGAATTATTTACATTGATGATAAGTTATGAGTGGAAAGCTTCATGACAGCAAAAAAAATATTACAGGCGTAGCGAAGGTTTTCAAATACATAATATTGCTTATAAATAGGTCTGAATCACAGGCCGGATTGAAGATTAACACACTCTAGGGGTTTGTATAGCTTTATTTTCAAATATCTTCTCAATAGATGATGTGCTTCTAGAGTGGGGCTGATATTTTACAATGCAATAGTTCTTATTATTCAATATATTAAGCTCACCATTTCAATGTTTTAGGGTCTGAAATTATTTTTGTGTATCGACCTCGATTTATCTGAAGTTTACATCTAATGCTTAATACGCCGCTTATAGGCTGGTTCGCTGACGCTTAGATATAAGCTAATTTATCTTAGTCATGATTCGTTACGTTATTAAATTGTTGCTTTTTTGTGTGGGTGATATTGTTGCCACATATAACAATATGCTGAATGTTGAGTCCTGCATGCAGCTTTTTAGATTCAATATGATAACGAATGGAGAGTGACATTGAAGACAGTACTAAAATGGATTGGACTCGGCAGCTTAGTCTTAGTGCTGTTATTAGCGGCGCTGGCCGCCCATGAATGGTTTGCGAAAAAGCCGTTTTTCTTTCGAGCGTTTTTAGATCGAAGTGTGGTCAAGATGGCTTTCGAAAGCCCTGAGACCTTAACCTCATTGGGTTTCTTAGAATCGGTAGGGATTACAGGCCATAACGCCGAGTTGGATGATGATAGTCCAGAGGCGATGGATAAGACTTTCGCGCAAGTGCGAGATCTACGTGAAACCTTATTGAGCTATCCCGATGCGGATTTAGATGAAAATCAACGTATCTCCAAGGATATTGCCTTATATCTTGCCGATTTCGCATTGGTCTCTGAGCCGTATCGTTACCATAACTATCCGCTGAATCAGTTGTTTGGCGTGCAAAACGGTTATCCCAGCGTTATGCAGGCACAGCACCAAGTTCACTCGGTGGGCGATGCTGAAAACTATCTGTCGCGTTTACAAAAGGTGAAACTTAAGTTTGCGCAAACTCTCGAAGGCTTAAAAATCCGTGAAGCTAAAGGGATTATTCCGCCTAAGTTTGTGATTGAGCGGGTACTGACCGAGATGAATGATTTTGTCGCGACGCCGATTCAAGACAATATCCTATACAGTTCATTCAAAACCAAATTAGCTGACACGGATATCAGTGCCGATGAACAAGCACGGTTATTGGCCGCCGTCGAAGCGGACATTAAAGGTTACGTGCATCCAGCGTATCAATTATTTATCGACTACTTTACCCAGTTACAAGCCAAAGCGGGGACGGATGATGGTTATTGGGCGCTGCCAAATGGCGACCTTGCCTATGAGCAATTGCTGAAGTTCTTTACGACCACTAATTACACTGCTGACGAACTCCATGCCAAAGGGCTGGCAGAGGTGGATCGCATTCAGAGGGAGATCATGACTATCTTAGCCGCTGAAGGTTACGATATAAGCCAAGGTTTCTCGGTCGCGATTGAAGCATTAGCCGCCGATCCTAAGTTTTACTACGAAGATAGCGATGCGGGTAGAGCGCAAATTCTGGTTGATTATCAGCATATTCTTGATGAAGTGAATGCGGGACTCGGTGATGCCTTCCGTATTCGACCCGAAGCGGGCATGGAAGTAGTACGAATCCCTGAATTTAAAGAGAAAACAGCACCGGGTGCCTATTATCAGCAGCCCGCGATTGACGGCAGTCGTCCGGGGCGTTTCTATGCCAATTTATATGACATCAAGGCCACGCCTAAATACGGTATGCGCACTTTAGCCTACCACGAGGGGATCCCTGGGCATCATTTTCAAATCGCAGTGGCGATGGAGTTAGAAGGTATGCCGCTTATTCGTAAGATGGCGCCTTTTACGGCGTACATTGAAGGTTGGGCTTTATATAGCGAACGTTTGGCGTGGGAACTTGGTTTTCAAAAGGATCCCTTTGATAATATCGGGCGTTTGCAGGCAGAGTTGTTCCGCGCTGTGCGTCTAGTGGTAGATACGGGTATTCACCATAGCCGTTGGACTCGCGAGCAAGCGATTGACTATATGAAGAAAAACACCGGCATGTCCGATCGTGATGTCACGGCTGAGATTGAGCGTTATATCGTGATGCCAGGTCAAGCGACGGCTTATAAAGTCGGTATGATGAAAATTTTCGAACTGCGCGAAAAAGCCAAGTTGGCCTTAGGTGATAAGTTCGATCTCAGGGATTTCCACGATGTGGTGCTGAAGAATGGTGCTGTGCCTTTGGATATCTTAGAAACATTAGTCGATCGCTACATTGCTGATAAAAAAAGTGCTGATACAAAAAATACTGAGGCCAAACCCACAGACGCTAAAGCGAAAGTTTAGCATTTGGTTGTAACAGTTAACGCTTAGCTATTGAAAATAATTAATTAATTATCAATGACTTTGCTCTGGGTAAGGCCTGTGCCCTGTCTGCGGATAAGTTTGTTATTTTATCTTGCGGCAGGGTGGGTTTATCGATAGAGGCTATCATTCTGGCTTTCGGCCAAGGCTTTCAATACAATCCCACACAACTCATTGATAAATGTCGCTCGGCAATGGCTTGCTATTGTTAGGTATTGATATTTTTAGTTTCAAGGTTTTTACATGAATCGCTTGTCCCCCCAAGATCCTATCCAATTGACTCGCACTACTATTGAGTCATTATTCACGCCGCCAACCTTAATGCGCGCCCGTGATTATGTGATGAAGGGACGGGTCTTGAGCGCCAAAGCGAATGCCGATTTTCGTCATATTGAAGGTCGCGTCATGGGGACGGAATCCCAGCCCTATCGTCAAGATATTCGCCTCGTGAGTGTTAACCATAAGTTGATCATGAATGGCTTCTGTTCATGCCCCGCCACTGGGCATTGCAAGCATATTGCCGCCGTGCTTTACAGTTTATTGAGCGATAGAACCGTTGAAGATCAACGTATTGCCCAGTGGTTACATCTGCTAGACGAAAGTGATGATCTCACTGTTTCAAATGTCGATTTACTCTATGACGATCGCGTGCTGTACGTGTTATCCAAAGATGATAACGGCGTTTTCCTTGAACTAAGAAAAGGCAAGCTGGCGAAGAAGGGCGGCTATAACAAAGGCTCGAAAATCGCGTTATCCGATGTGCAATACTATATGCCCGCTTGGATTGGCGCCGAAGACGTACTCATCATCAATCTTATTATGTCGACTCGTCGCCACGGTGCCTCGCGTTTGTATCTTAAAGCTCAGTTAGGCGCTATGGCGCTGGAAAAAATGCTCGTCACCGGGCGATGTTTTTGGGAAGAGAGCCGTTTAGCGCTTACCCGAGGTGAACCGTTAAAGCCAGAATTCATTTGGCTGGATAAGGATGCCGAACATAAACAGATGCAGTTAACGCTGCCCAATAAAGACAATTGGGAGCTGATCCCCTGTGAGCCGCCGACTTATATCGATTTAGATTATTTTAAGATAGGCGCATTAGAGACAGAGATCAGCGTTGAAAAACTGTTGTTACTCAGCCAGATGCCGCCAGTGCCTAGCTCGCAGATTGAAATGGTGAGCCACAAACTGATTAAACACTTTTCGGCGAAAACCGTGCCTACGCCCGCATCGATTGATTTTGTCGAGCTGCAAGTGCCGCTGCAAGTCCGTTTGACCTTAACCTCGCAGGATTTACCTGAGTTTGCTATGGCGCAGCCACTGGTGCTGTTGGAATTTGTCTATCAAGACGTGGTACTTGGCGGCCAATATCCCGACGAGCCCTTGTCCTTAGTCACTCATCAAGGCAAAACCTATCAAATCGCGCGTCAACTCGATGCGGAAATGGATGCGATTAATCGTTTGATGGCATTGGAACTGGTCGAGCTGGCGCCTTCTTTTATCCCGAATAGCGGCAGCTATGTCAGCATTTGGGGGTTAGGGCCACTGCCTGAAACGATTGATGCTTGGTTGCACTTTATCCAACAGGACATCCCAGCGCTAGAGGCCTTGGGCTACCAAGTGCATTTTGCCGACCATTTCAGTTTGAATGTGATTGATACTCCATTGGCGATTGAACTGGATGATACGCAAGAGGGATGGTTTTCTCTGTCACTGAATGCCGATATCGATGGCCAAATGGTGCCTATGCTGCCCTTAATTGCCACTTGGCTTAAGCAGTATGGTGAACCAGCTGATGATGCAGAATTACTGCTACCCAGCCCGAATGGCGATTGGTTAAAAGTCAAAGCCAGCGTGATTAAGCCGCTGATCAGCATAATTTTAGAACTGTTCGACAGCCATAAAGGCAATAGCGTATCTTTGCCTAAATACCGTGCCCACCTATTAAATGATTTTGCCGACAGCGATATTCGTCTGCTTAATGGCGAACGGGTACGCAGTTTAGCAACTAAGCTTGAAAATTTTAACGGTGTGTTAGAGGTCTCTGTCCCAGACAACTTACATGCTGAGTTACGCCAGTATCAACAGCAAGGCTTAAATTGGCTCTGTTTTTTAAAGGAATATCAGCTTGGCGGTATTTTGGCCGACGATATGGGTCTAGGTAAAACCATTCAAACCTTGGCCTTTTTACTTAAGCAGCAAGCGTTAAAACCCGCAGGGGCTAATTATGCACCGAGCCTCATTATTTGCCCAACGAGCTTGGTGGGCAATTGGGCGAAAGAAGCCGCGAAATTTGCGCCATCGTTAAAGCTAGTCGTTATTCATGGTGCTTTACGCAAGCCTTTGCTCGAACGCTTAGGTGAGTTTGATATTGTGGTGACGACCTATCCGCTGATTGTGCGCGACAGTGATTATTATCAACAGCTGGTGTTTGAACATATCGTGCTGGATGAAGCGCAGCAGATAAAAAATGCGCAGGCGAAAGTGACTCAAGTGATTAAAGATCTTAAAGCGCCGTTTAGATTGTGCCTGTCGGGTACGCCGCTTGAAAATCATTTGGGCGAACTTAAGTCTTTGATGGATTTTTGTTTGCCCGGACTACTCGGCACTAATGCCTTCTTTAATAAATCCTTTAGGCACAAAATTGAACGTTATGGGGATATGGAACAAGCGCAAATCTTGAGTCAGCGGATTGCGCCTTTTGTACTGCGCCGAACCAAAGATGAAGTGGTCGGTGAATTACCCCCTAAAACCGAAATCTCCCAGAGCTTAGCGTTAGAAAAAGATCAGCGAAATCTCTACGAGAGTATTCGACTGGTCATGGAGAAAAAACTGCGGGATTTATTTGCCACTCAAGGCGTGGGTAGCAGCCATATTGAGTTTCTCGATGCCTTACTTAAGCTACGCCAAGCCTGCTGTGACCCGCGTTTGGTGAAGTTAGAGCAAGCGCAAAAAGTGAAGAGTAATGCTAAGTTAGACTGGCTAAAACAGAACCTGCCCGAGATGGTGCAAGAGGGGCGTAAGATATTGATCTTCAGCCAGTTCACTAGCATGCTCAGCCTGATTGAAGCTGAGCTGGTGGACTTGGGGCTCGATTACAGTAAACTCACCGGACAAACTCGCCTGCGCCAAGCGCAGATAGATAAGTTCCAAGAGGGCTATACGCCTGTGTTCTTAATCAGCTTAAAAGCTGGCGGCACTGGGCTCAATCTCACCGCGGCGGATACTGTGATCCACTATGATCCCTGGTGGAATCCGGCGGCGGAAAAACAGGCTACGGATAGAGCCCATCGTATCGGCCAAGATAAGCCAGTGTTTGTCTATAAGCTGATTGCAGAAGGTACAGTAGAAGAAAAAATCCAAGAAATGCAGCAGCATAAGCAAAGTCTGGCGGACAGTATTCTCGAAGGTAAAGGCAAGGGCACATGGCAAGGAAGCGCCGATGAATTGTTATCGCTTTTTAGCTAAATTGTGGCCAGTTTTTCTAAATTGATTGAATCATTTGACTGAGGTGAACCATGCAGTACCAAGTCGACACTCATACTCATACTGTGGCTTCGAGCCATGCTTATAGCACGATTCATGACTACTTAGCGGTGGCAAAGCAGAAGGGGATTCGCCTATTTGCCACCACAGATCATGGGCCTGCGATGGCCGATGCGCCGCATTTTTGGCACTTTGTGAATTTAAGAGTGCTGCCTCGTATGGTCGATGGCGTCGGGATTTTGCGGGGTATCGAAGCCAATATTAAAAATGTCGACGGCGAGATTGATTTCTTTGGCGATTATCTAAAGCAGCTGGATATTGTGCTCGCGGGATTCCATGAGCCGGTTTATCCGCCATCAGATAAGGCAACCCACACAGAGGCCATGATTAATACCATTAAGAGTGGCAAGGTCGATATCATTACCCATCCTGGAAACCCCGCCTATCCAATTGATATTGAAGCCGTTGCCCGCGCCGCTGCCGAATACGGTGTAGCGCTCGAAATTAATAATTCCTCCTTTGAAGTGTCCCGTAAGGGCAGCGAAGCCAATTGCACTGCGATTGCTAAAGCGGCCAAGGAATTTGGCACTATTCTAGTTATGGGCTCTGATTCCCATGTGGCTTTTAGTTTGGGCGGTTTTGCGCGGGCGCAAGCGATCATCGATGAAGTGGCTTATCCGCCATCACGATTACTCAATCGCAGTCCTTCGGCACTCTTGGCCTTTTTAGCCGCCCGTGGTCATGAAACCGTCGCCGATTTGATCCCCTTATTTAGTGACGATGAGCCATGCTGTTGATTAGTGATGAAAATAGTGGCAACTAAAGTGACGCCACTTCAATGCGGGGCGGCGAGTGCCACAGACGCTAATACTCCTCAAGTGGTGTTAATCACTGGTGCGAAGAGTCAGCTCGCTCAGGCCTTGCTGAGAGTCGCTGCCGATATTGGCGAGCTAGCCCCAAATACCAGCACAAGTACAAACTCAGTCGCACCAATTAAGCTTTATGCGCTAAGTCGCAGTCAGTTAGACATTACTGATGCCGCCAATATTGCAGCAGTGTTTGCTCAATATCGACCCAGTTGGGTGATCAATTGTGCGGCCTATAATGCGGTGGATGCTGCTGAGCATGATGCAATCGAAGCGCATCGCGTTAATGCTCTTGGCCCTGAGTTACTGGCGCAGCAATGTTGGCTGTCGGGGGCGTGCTTACTGCATGTGTCGTTGGTGGTCAAGCTGTTCGTGATGTTAGAGAAACTGGCGTTGAGCAGTATCAAAATCTAGACTCAGCTCCAAATCATTTACCAAGGCCATTTGTTGAAATTGATGCTCCCGAGCCGTTGTCTGCTTACGGTACGAGTAAGTTGCTCGGCGAGCAGAAGGTATTGGCGGTTCTGGGCGAGGATGCAACGATTGTGCGCACCTCATGGCTCTACGGTCAAGATGGGCATAATTTTGTCCAAACCATGCTGAACTTGATGCGCACTCAACCAAGCTTGCAGGTGATAGTCGATCAAATCGGCTGTCCGACGTGGAGTGATGCACTCGCTAAGGTGATATGGCAATTAGTCATGCAACAGTGTTCGGGCGTATTTCATTATAGCGCTCAAGGCCAGTGTAGTTGGTATGAGTTTGCCTGTGAAATCCAGCACCAAACCCTAGCGCTCAATCTGTTAAGTCAACCTGTGGGTATCTTGCCGATTACCAGTGCGGATTATGCTAAGCAGGCACTAAACCGCGGCGTGGGTTTGGCAAAGAGGCCGAGTTATAGCGTGTTGGATAGTGCCAAAGTGCAGTCCGCTTTGGCTGTCAATACCACACTGCCTATGCCTGATAACGTCGTATGGCAAGATTGGCGTCAGCAACTGAATTGCATGTTGCGACGCTATCATGACGATAATTAGCGTGACTCACATTTGGGTTTAGGCAGGTTTAATCAGGCGTTAAGCGTTTACATCATTAACGCTTTCGAAAACAATAAGCCCGCTAATAATCAGATTTAAGCGACGGCTTTAGACTATCAATATGAAAACATAGGCTGTGAATACGAATGCAGCTGGACTCAAGGCTCTTCTGTGCGCCAATGGCTTGCCTTAGTATCGTAATCACTTTGTTTATCTGTGGTTTTGTGCGCCGCGGTTTAAGCCGCGAGTCTTAGTCTATTTTGCTTGATGTATGATGAATTTGTTCTAAATTCCCCTTGGATGACAATGGCATAATGCCAAGATATTTAATGCATTAAGGAAGTTTCAGTGACAGACAAGACGACAATAGCGCAGACATTGACCAAACAAGATCTACAGCAAGTGGTCGCGATTGCCAAAGCCGCAGGCGATGCCATTATGACGGTTTATGGTCAAGATGACTTTTCGGTGAGCCATAAGGGGGACGATAGCCCCGTGACGGCCGCCGATTTAGCCGCGCACCACGTGATAGTGGCGGCATTGGCAAAGCAGTTTGTCGGTATTCCTATTATGTCTGAGGAAGCGGCGGATATTGCGTGGGATGAGCGTCGTCAATGGCAAACCTATTGGTTAATTGATCCTTTAGATGGCACTAAGGAATTTATTAAGCGCAATGGCGAGTTTACCGTCAATATTGCGCTTATCCATCAAGGGGTTGCAATCGCAGGTGTGGTATATGCGCCTGTGCTCGATACCTATTATTACGGCGCTAAGCATTTAGGTGCATGGCGTCAACAAGCGGGTCAAGAAAGTCCCTTATTGGGCGCTAAAGCGCCACGCGTGATGCCGATGATTGTTGGCAGTCGCTCGCACTTGAGCCCTGGTTTAGCGCAATATTTACAACAGTTTGGCGAGCATTACATCTTAAGCGTGGGTAGCTCGCTTAAGTTTTGTATGTTGGCAGAAGGCAGTGCCGATCTGTACCCCAGACTGGGTCCTACCAGCGAATGGGATACTGCGGCGGCGCAAGCTGTGCTCGAAAGTGCAGGCGGCACAGTTGTCTGTTATGACTCAGGTGAACCATTAACTTATAATCAAAAACCTGACATTTTAAACCCTTACTTTATTGCCACAGCCCCAGGCTGGGTGAAATAACGACCGCATAGCATCGATACTTGTTGATGAAAGGGCGGGCTAAACACTGGAGTAGTATTCATGATGCGCATGGGCGTCGATTTAGGCGGAACAAAAATAGAATTAGTCGCACTGAGTGATGAAGGCAATGAGCTATTTCGCAAACGTGTGACGACGCCACGTGACTATCAGGGCACGCTAGCTGCGGTTGTCAATCTGGTCAAGGAAGCGGAAGCGACACTCGGCGAGCAAGGCACAGTCGGTGTGGGAATTCCTGGTGTGGTATCGCCCTATTCAGGTTTAGTGAAAAACGCCAATTCAACATGGATCAATGGTCAGCCCCTCGATGTACATTTAGGGGAATTGTTGCAGCGTGAAGTGCGGGTTGCCAATGATGCAAACTGTTTTGCGGTATCAGAGGCGGTCGATGGGGCAGCTGCTGGCGTTTCTGTGGTGTTTGGCGTGATTATTGGCACTGGCTGTGGCGCTGGCGTGGCAATTAACGGCAAAGTGCACGGTGGGGGTAATGGTATTGGCGGTGAATGGGGTCATAATCCTTTGCCTTGGATGACCAAGGAAGAGTTCAATACCACCCGTTGCTTCTGTGGTAATCCTGATTGTATCGAGACCTTTATTTCAGGTACTGGCTTTGTGCGTGATTATAATGCGGCTTTGACTGCAGCGGGTACCGTGCGCGCTGCTGCCAAATTAGGTGCCGATATTATGTTATTAGTCGATGAAGGTAACGCTATTGCGGTGGCTGCGTTTGATCGTTATATGGATAGGCTCGCTCGTTCACTCGCCCATGTAATCAATATGCTCGATCCCGATGCCATAGTGCTGGGCGGCGGAATGTCGAATGTCGCGGCGATTTACCCAAGATTACCGGCATTGCTGGCCCATTATGTGGTGGGGCGTGAGTGCCATACGCCTGTGGTGCAGAATCTTTATGGTTGTTCATCGGGTGTGCGCGGCGCCGCTTGGTTATGGGAAAAGTAATCTTTGCTTGGATATCTGTACTTATCTAGTGAGCTTATTCAGCTTTGAAATCAATGCTTAATGGCCTATACGTTTTATAAACATTAGCCCAGCAAAACGCTGGGCTAATGTTATCTGCTATGCGTTTAGCCGTATTTTGATGCTATGATTGCGCTCTTTTGGGTTGCTTGGCATGGACATCATGTTTTGGGTTAAGAAAGTTGTTTCACAGGGGATAATGCCGATTCCCTTTATCCTATTGTTATTACTCATTTCTATTCTGGTATGGCGCCGCCGGAGTATGGCGAAATACTTAGTATCGTGCGCCTTCTTTGTCTTACTCTTTTTAAGCAGTCAGCTGGGTGTGAATACCTTAGTGCGGCCGTTAGAATCTGTTTACGCTATCAATTCTACCGCGATTACAGGCCCTTGTGTTGTGATGGTATTAGGCTCAGCGCATTCTGATATTCAAGGCGCGACTGCGGTGCAATCCTTATCGGACGTCGCCCTTACAAGGTTAACTGAAGGTATTCGGCAACTTAAGTTGGGTCAAGAGTGTATGTTGATCGTTAGTGGTTGGGGCGGCGAACTCACACAGGTTTCCCATGCTGAAATGATGGCGAATGCTGCGATTGAGCTGGGTGTGGATAAAAATCGAATTATTCAATTTCCGCAGGCGCGAGATACCGTAGAAGAAGCGCAATATTTGCAGTTGATGTTAGGTCAAGCGTCTTTTCGTTTAGTCACATCGGCCACTCATATGCCACGGGCGATGGCTATCTTCACCGCTAAAGGTTTACATCCTGAAGCCGCACCAACGGATTTTATTGGGAGAGATGATTTTTGGTGGCGTTTGACTGCGGATAATCTAGTGGCCTCTCAGCGGGCGATTCACGAATACATTGGCCGTTTGTGGTTATGGCTAAAGACCATAAGTTAAAGATCGTAAGTTGAAGGTGTGGTTTGCCGACTTTAATCTAAAGATAGTGAGTGTTAACAGGAAGATGAACAATGACAATTGAGTCAGATATCGTGTCGATACGGCCCTTATCAAAACGAAATGGCTTAACTTTAACTTGGTTGGGGGGAATCGGCCTTGTGCTGGGGTTTTGGCTATTTATCTCAATGCCAGCCTTATTTGCTGTGGGATTAGTTTTTTTCAGTTTTGGCGCTATTGCATTAATTCTTGGTTTAGCCAAGGTATATGAACCGGAAACGACTCTAGCACTAGATGACAAGGGGCTGACCTATTTTCATCGTCGTGGCAAAGTATCCATCGGTTGGGATAATATTCAGCGGGTCGATATTCCGCGGGTGACTAATGGTTTAGATACTATAGAGCTATCTTATTTAGGCATTAAACTGAAACATTTAAATCCCATTCTTGATAATATTTCCCTGCGTCTAGCAACTGGATTATTAACTGAACAGCGACCTTTGCTGGTGACTGCTGCCTCTCAAGATGCAGACTTAGCGACTTTAGAAACTTATCTCGGCGCTGAGTTTGGCCCTTTAGTGATAGAAGGCGATCGTTATCGCGGCGTGTTGGCGATGTTTGGTCATCGCTGCGTGATGTTAGATACGCGTTTGGGTTATCACTTGTACATTCCTCAAGACAGTTTAGATAGAGAACCTAAAGACTTTATCAAGTTACTGAAACAACGTATCGCACAATGTAGCCGCTCAGCTGGTTAAGTCTACAATCTCAATTGAAGACCATCAGCAATAAAAAAGGGGACCCTAAGGGTCCCCAATGAGTTGCAGAGATAAAGTTTGGGTTGTGCAGGGCAACCCTAAGGTACTAGTGTGCAACCTCTGCGTGTACCTTATCTACACCGTAGGTTTTACCTTCAGCATGACAAGTTGCGCAAGATTCTACTGGTAAGTTAGGATCTGTCATTGCGTCAGCTTCAACCACAGCACCGTTACTTCTAAAGTGAGCGACAGCCGCTGCATCAGAGTGAGCGTGACAGCTACGGCATGATTCAGCTACTGGGCTAATGTAGTTGCTACCCACTTTGATTGAACGCTTCTCAGAGGCTAAACCACCGTCAGTTGCAAACAGTTTTGCATCATCTTTATGACATGCAGAACATGCAGTTTCTGGTGATGGATAACCGACTAATTCACCATTGGCATCGCGGAAGATCCCTGCGATAACATCAAAGTTACCACTGTGGAAGCGGTGAGCGACTGTGAATAAGTCTTTGTTATTGAAAGTTACACTTGGATTGATAACTTTGATACCGTCTTCACCTTTGTAAACTACTGTTTTATGGCCAGATGCACCTGTTGTATCGTTGTGACAGTGCATACATTGGTCAAAGGTATAAGTTCCGTGTCTGGTGCCCTTGATATAATCTAAGGTGCCGTGACAGTCGTTACATTTTGCTTCTTCTACTGTAATACGCGCAGGATCTGTCATTCGAGCTTTAACTACTGCAGTAGTATCTAAACTATAGAATTTAACAGGAGCAGTGTTACCAATTGGATTTGTTAGGCCAAATTCAAGTCCTGTGGCATTACAGCTAGTCACTTTGCCAGCTTTAATACAGACGTTGGCTTCTGAACTGACATAGATAGTACCCACTGCTTGGGCATCGGGAATATCTTTTACGAAGGTTAATACACCATCAGACAAGGTGCCATCTTTCAGTGTCAGAGCGATTGCAGTCGGTTTTACATCTCTCCAAGCATAAACAGTACCATCAGTGGTTACGTTACCCAGTAATAAGCCGTTAGCCACAAACATACCTGTAGGGTTAGTTGTCGCGTTATACACTTTTAAATCGGTTCCGTTAGGAATTGCAGCGCCATTCATGGTCACATTGGCTTTTAATGTCAATGTTTTCATTCCAGGTGTTGCTGAAGTCACCACAGCTGCACTGGTGAAATCAACTTTAAAGAGTTCTGCATATTCAGCGCGTTTACCGACACTGTGTACCGCTTCAGGTGTTAAGCTACCGCTGCCATGGCAAGATTTACACTGAGTATCATCAGCTTGGGCTAAACCAAATTCTGAATGGTTTTCACCAGTGGTGAAGTTCACATTGATATGACAACCCACACAAGCTTGTGCATAAATATTGGTGTTATAGCTTGGCGCACCATCATGACAAGATTTACATTCTTTCAAATCAGCTGGAAAACCAACCTCACCAAAATATTCTTTTGCTTCACCACTTAAGCTGTCACTGATGTGGTGACCGGCGTGGATCCTGTGGATCATGGGGGCAAAATCAAATACCCAACCTTCAGCCAGTTGTGCGTCACTTGGAGTGAGATCAGGGTTATGGCAGGCTACGCAGTTTTTAACATCTTGGTAGTTATGGTGAGCTTCAATCTTCGCGATATGGCCATTGACTTCGCCGTGACAGTTTTGACATGCAGCATTTGATACCGTGTCTTTACCCGATACACCTAATTCATCTGTTGCAGGGATAAAATCAACGGGCACAGACAAAATCTTGTCAGATAGGACAACACCTGTACTATCGGCGATGTTATAAGCCCGCAAAAATACCCTGTGTACTGCGTTTGGATTATCAGTTGGATTGATGATGGGTGCTGCGCCATCATGTGCCCAAGTTGCAGTATAAGTACCTGGTGTTGCGATATCTTCGGTTAATGTACAAGCATTTTTAGCCGCGTTAAGGCCATCTAAAGTACAAGTAAATGAACTACCTGCCGCATTTGCCATTGCATTATTTTGCCACTCAATTGGCGCGCCAGTTCCTGAAGTATTTTCATTAGCCGTTAACGAATAAATGGCAATCTTGTTCAGCCCGGTAAAGGGGACATCTTTATTTGCATTTTTACCGCTAAGCATAAATTTAATACTAAAACCTTCACTGCTGGTTACTTTAATGTCAGCGGGGCTTAAAGTGAATGACAGATCTGTGATGGATTGCGCTGTTGTTGCAAAGGATCCCGCAGGGGTTCCTGGTATTCCGGGGGTGCCTGGAGTGCCGGGCGTACCCGGTGTTCCGGGAGTGCCATTTTCACCATCGCTTCCGTCCCCGCAGGCGGTAAGGCTTAAGCAACTGACCAAAGCCAGTGCCAGTAGAGATTTATTATAGTTTTTCATCATCGCGTCCCTTTTTCTATCTATAAGACTGCGTGTGCAGTGCCATCAATATAGGAGGATCCATCTACTTATAAAGGGGTATTTGCAAATTTGTATCTGATATGTGAACGATGATCTAACACCTGTGAATGGTAATTCTAAACTTTGCACTTTGATATTTTAAATAGTGAAATTAAGCTGCTAGCCTATGATGTGTATCACAATTTTAATCTTTAAATTTAGGTCGAAATGATGAATTCATTTTCGGTTAAGCAAAATGAACGATGTTAAGAAAGTCTGAGTCTTAAGTTGTTACCTTAAGGTTTTGAGCATAAAAGCAATGGGATAAGAGGGTGAGGATGGGGGACGATATGGCATTGTAAAGTGATTGAATTGTGACTTGGATAAATAGAATCCATAGCCCAGTAAACCCACTTAACATCCATAACGTAAGCTAGGTTAATGAACTTAGTGTGTAATCTATTTTTGTATTAGTGTGCTGGTTCGAGTGCGGCAAGTAAGGAGCGCACGACGAGATCACACTGGCTTTGGCTGTAACGCCGATGAACTGCAGGTTTCTCAATCAGATAATAATGTGGCGCCATCATAGTTTCGTGGAGTCTATTAAGCTCTGTATCGCTAAGGCGCTCGAGATGTAATCCGGGCATATGTTTAACTGTGTGCATATCAATGCTGGAACAAAAAGCCACACTCTTCATGGTTAATAGATGGGCATACCATTCCTCCCTGTCTATCACTTTCTCTACGGTAGGCAGTAAGATACCTTGGCGTTGGCAAAATAATTCTAAGGGATCGATTTTACTGTTAAAGCCCTTGAGTTCTTGAAATAGAAACGGATGGCGACAAATTTGCTCTAAGGTAATATTCGTCTCAACGTCCCAAAGTGGGTGTTGCTTGGCTGCAACAATATAAATGCCATTGATTGAGCCAAGTTTGGTGTAACTTAATTCTTTATTTTCAGCACTTTCGAACGTAATCCCAAAATCAAGCGCACCTGCGTGGATCAACTCAGCGCTATTTTCCTGCCATTTATGTAAGCGTATTTGTCCTAGCTTTTGGGCAAGTTCAGGAGTGCTTAACTGAGGCGCTAAAAAGCTTAGCAGGCCATTACAAGCAGCGATATGCAGCGGTAAGTCGGTATTGATAGCCGCATTTTGTATCTGGATTGCAGATTGTTCGAGGTGATAAACCGATTCAGTAAACTGGCAAATAGCAACATAGAGACTTTCTGCTAAGGGCGTCGGTTTTAGCCCCTGTTGACGACGATAAAATAGTTCATCGTTAAAGGTTAGGCGTAAGGCATTGAGGCAGCGGCTTATTTTTGGAGCAGAAACATCTAGCGCTTTGGCCGCGCTATTTGCGTGCCCAGTGTCGAAAATACTTTTAAATACAAGCAAGGTAAAAACATCGAGTTCACAGATCTGTTTTAGTAATAAGTTGCTCATTTTGTATTTTGCCCTGTATGAGTCTTAAATGCTTTTGCGGCACGATTAGAGGAGTTCTGTGTCCTTGCTATTACCCGAACTACCGCGATCAAATATCATGGTTACTAACTGCCAAGATTAACATTCAGCATGCGGATTAACTGTGATCCCCCTCAGTGAATTAACAATTATTTAACCATTGTAAAGTGGGGGGAGTTAGATGAGTAGACGCTATGTTTAACGTCGAGCGGTAAGGAATGATTGAGCTAAAGAGTTAGTCAACGTCAGCTCGCCTAAGGCAGCGAGCAAACGATTGTGATGCATTTAGGATTAGCGAGATTCTATGACGTCGTTTTGCACGGACGGTAAGTTGAGTGAATTTGCTGTTGGGGTATGGCCTATTGCATGGGAATAAATAGTGGGCGCATCTTCTTTAATCCGCATCCCGATAAATTGGCCACCCTCAAGGATTTGCATTGAGGTACTTGCCACTTCGCCATCGACAACGCCATTACGTTGGATCACTAAACGCTCACAAATGAGTCTACCTTTAAAATATCCATCAACAATACATTCTTGACACTTTACTTCGCCATGAATGGTACCGCCTTGCTCTATGCTGACATTAGCTTGGGACAGAAGTTGACCTTGAATATCGCCACCGATAAGTACATCCCCGGTTAATTCAATATTACCGGTGAGTTTTGTGCCACGGGAAATAAAACTCAACGAGGTACTTTTTTGAGTTGGGGAAAACAGTTTTTTAATAAAGGTCATCATAAATTAACTCAGTTAAATCGGCGCGCGATAGTAGCCGATAATAGATAACTAGCCCAGTAACCGTTTACTCATCCGTAGGATTATTGGTTTATTCAGTGGGTTGTTTTATATGTATGGCTTGGCTAGGGCAAGGTGCAACACAGGCACCGCAACCGTTACATAAATCAACATCAATATGAGGGCTCGGAGCTTGGCCAATACTGAATACAAAGTTGATAGCTCGGGGCTCGCAGGCATCCTTACAACTTTGGCACCAGATCCCATGATTTGTTAAACAAGTCTCTTGCACATAGGCTTTATAATGCCAAGCGGATTGGGTTAGATCAAAAATGTTCTCAGGACAGCTTTTGGCGCACAGAGTACAAAAAGTACATTCATTGTTAGTGAAGGATACTTCTGGAAAACCAGCATCGCCTTTAATAATAATCTGGGTTTCACAGGCCGTAATACAAGCCGAGCAGCGAGTACACATATCGGTAAATTCGATATTCTCACGTACCCAAGGTGGCCTTATCGCGTTACTTTTACGACGACTAAAGAGGCTGCGACGACTGTGATTAATACTTTGAGTCATGTTGCTCCGTGAAGATGTAGGTCATTTCAAGCGGTATTCGTAGGCTAAGAGATAAAGAAAATGGCTTGGTGAGATATTTCAACAAGCCATTAACATTATTAGTCGCTATAAGCTATAACCAGTGGGGTTAGTCGACTGCCAATGCCAACTACTCTTGGCCATATCCTCTAAGGTATGCGTGGCTTGCCAGCCTAAATCTTCCCTTGCATGGGTTGGATCGGCGTAACAAGCGGCAATATCACCGGGACGACGTGGCGCAATCTGGTAAGCAATAGTGCGACCACAGGCTTTTTCAAAAGCTTTGACCATATCTAACACGCTATAACCTATGCCCGTGCCTAGGTTATATGTTACTAAACCGGGTTTGGTCGCTAGTTTGGCCAGCGCTTTTAAATGGCCATTGGCTAAATCGACGACATGGATATAGTCACGCACACCCGTACCATCGTGAGTAGGATAATCATTACCAAACACACTTAAGGCGGTACGTTTACCTACGGCAACTTGGGCAATAAACGGCATTAAATTATTCGGGATATCGTTAGGATCTTCGCCGATTAAGCCACTGGCATGGGCACCAACGGGATTAAAATAGCGTAAACGAGCGATATTCCAGCTCGGATCGGCATTGTGTACATCCGCAAGAATATGCTCAACCATTAACTTAGACTGACCATAGGGATTGGTTGCCCCCGTAGGGAAGTCTTCGGTGATAGGTAAACTTGCAGGATCGCCATACACGGTAGCCGATGAACTGAAAACGAGATTTTTCACTTTATTCTCTGCCATCACTTGGCAGAGAATAAGGGTACCAGTGACGTTATTCTCATAATACTTGAGTGGTTTAGCAACCGATTCACCCACGGCTTTTAATCCGGCAAAGTGGATAACCGAATCAATTGCATGGTCGCTAAATACTTTTTGTAATAAAGCCTTATTGAGAATATCACCTTGATAAAAAGTGACTGCTTTACCTGTGATCCGCTCGACTCTGTGTAAGGCTTCTATGCTTGAATTAGACAAGTTGTCTAATACAATCACGTCATTACCTGCATTAAGAAGTTCTACCACAGTGTGGGTACCAATATAACCCGCCCCACCAGTCACTAAAATCGTCATTACTTCATTCCCTTTACGACGGTTTTTAAATATTGTGCAAAGTCTTCACCAATTTCGCTATGGCGCAGAGCATATTCTACGTTGGCACGCATGTAGCCTTGCTTATTACCGCAATCGTGACTCTTACCTTCCATATAATAAGCATTCACTGTTTCTTGCTTCATCAACATGGCAATAGCATCGGTTAATTGAATTTCATCACCGGCACCAGCTGGTGTTTTTGCCAGTAGCGGCCAAATGCTGGCGGGTAACACATAACGGCCTACAACGGCTAAGTTTGATGGTGCTTCATCTACAGATGGTTTTTCAACGAGCTCGGCTAATGGCTCGGACTCACCAGGCTGTAAATCATGGCCATTCACATCGGCAATACCATATTGGTTGACGACATTATGTGGCACGCCTTCAACCATGATTTGACCCACTTGGGTTTCATCGAACAGGGCAACCATGGCCGCTAAGTTATCAGTGCGTAAATTGCAGCTCGACTCATCGATAATCACATCAGGCAGTAATACGGCAAATGGTGCGTCACCCACCACAGATTTAGCACATAAAATTGCGTGACCTAAACCTTTCGCTTGCGACTGGCGTACGCTGATAATGGTGACATCTTTAGGGCAAATAGATTGTACCGCTTCGAGTAACTGACGCTTAACGCGGCGTTCAAGTTGCGCTTCTAATTCGAAACTGGTATCGAAATGGTTTTCGATAGAGTTTTTACTGGCATGAGTCACCAGTACAATTTCTTTAATTCCAGCGGCAATGGCTTCGCTTACCACATACTGGATCAATGGCTTATCAACAACAGGTAACATTTCTTTTGGAATGGCTTTAGTCGCTGGAAGCATACGAGTGCCAAGGCCTGCGACAGGAATAACAGCTTTACGGATTTGATGTTGTGTCATTGCGAACCTTTTAGGTCAAAGAGATACGATTAATAGCCAATATTGTAAATGACCTGCACAGAAAAGCTATTTACAAACACTGAAATATCAGAGTATTTCGGTATTTTAACGGTAAATTTATGCAGGGTTGTAGCAACGTTAGCATAGTGAATCTAATACATCATTGGAGATATGTGTTTTTAGTGCACTTTTAAATTTTTTGTAATACTTGCTTTACGTTTTTATCACAATGACGGGTCAAGAATAAAGTGTGAGGGAGTTAACAAAATTCAAGGCTTAGATCACTATGGAGTCATAACAGTTAGCCATGAAGTGAAGACTATGACTAAAGGAACAGCGTACATCGCTCACACAGCCGATGAGACTGGTTTTATTCAATACCCACAAGCAGAGCATGACATATGGAGCCAATTGTACGCCCGTCAAGCGGGGAATCTCCCAGGGCGAGCTTGCAAGGAATATCTGCAAGGACTTGATGCGTTAGCTATGCCTAAGGATCGTATTCCGCAACTTGCTGAAATTGATGCAGTACTGCAAGTAACGACTGGGTGGAAAACCGCGGCAGTGCCTGCATTGATTTCCTTTGGCCGTTTTTTTGAATTGCTCGCTAATAAAGAGTTTCCAGTGGCAACGTTTATTCGCCGCAAGGAAGAGTTTGACTATCTACAAGAGCCCGATATTTTTCACGAGATTTTTGGTCATTGCCCTTTATTGACCAATCCTTCATTTGCCAATTTCTCGCATATGTATGGCCAGTTAGGTTTGCATGCCAGTAAAGAGGATCGGGTATTTTTGGCTCGCTTGTATTGGTTTACGGTTGAATTTGGTTTACTACAACCTAAAGACGGCCCTTTGTGTATTTATGGTGGGGGTATTTTAAGTTCACCCGGTGAAACTTTATATGCAATGGAAAGTGACGTGCCAGAACGTCAACCGTTTGATTTACTCGACGTGCTACGAACTCCTTACCGTATCGATATCATGCAGCCTATTTATTATGTTATTGAACATATTGATATGCTGGATGAAATTGCCAAAATGGATATCATGAGTTATGTGGCTAAGGCGCGCCAGTTAGGCTTATTTGCCCCTAAATATTTACCCAAAGTTAAAGTGAGCGAGATAGTGAGTTAGTTAGATAGTGATTTAGTGCCGATATAGTGAACTGAGTTCATTTTTTATGATTGAGTCACTCAATCAGTAATGCATAAAGTGCAACGGATTGACCTTATTGATGTTGCCAATAGGAGTATGTATGACAGCGTTATCGAATATGAAATGTGAAGCGTGCCAAGCCGATGCACCCAAAGTGACCGATGAAGAGTTGGCAGAACTGGTGCGTATGATCCCAGATTGGGGCGTACAAGTGCGTGATGGCGTAATGCAACTTGAACGAGTCTATAAGTTTAAAAACTTTAAACTGGCAATGGTATTTACCAATAAGCTGGCAGATTTGGCTGAAGCCGAATTTCATCATCCAGGTATTTTTACTGAGTGGGGCAAAGTGACGGTAACTTGGTGGTCACACTCAATAAAAGGGTTACATAAGAACGATTTCATCATGGCCGCCAAGACGGACCAGTTATTTGATTAATTTTTTAAATAACTAAATCAGCTCGTTAAGTGTTTTTCGGCGCTGATTTAGTTATTCCAACTCCGCTCGTACTGTAAACTAGACTTGCCACTTTTGATTTAACCTTTTAACGTATACACGCCCTGCTATTAATTTGCCGCTTACGTTTGCGTAAAGCTGGTTTTCCTAAGCCAGCATGCTCTGCATTAACGTGCGTAAAAAATAGCTCTGCACGGTTTATCCCCAAAATTCGAATCAAAAAAAGGGAATATCAGTCATTATGCGCTTGGAAGTCAGCTGTCAAGATCGCGTGGGTTTAGCGAAAGATATATTAGTCGTGTTAGAACAGTATGGTATTAATTTAATTGCCATTGATGCCAGTAACCAAGGTTTTTTATACCTACAATTTGCCGAAATAGGTTTTGAAACCTTAAGTGCGTTAATGCCGCAAATCCGTAAGGTGGAAAGTGTGCATGATGTGCGCACGGTTTCATTTATGCCCTCAGAGCAAGAGCATTACGCGCTCAAAACCCTGCTAAAAACCTTACCCGATTCCGTATTCTCTATCGATGCTAAAGGCCGTATTCGTATTGTTAACGAGTCTGCTTTGCTCAATATTGGTATGGGCGAGCACGAGGTGCTCGAAGAATCACTTAATCATTGGGTGCAAGGCTTTAACTTCAGTCGTTGGTTAAGTGAAGGCCAAGTATTACCGCAAGCGGCGCGAGTACAAATTGGTCCAAACGAATATTTAGCTGAAATGCTGCCAATTTATCTGCCCGATGAGGATGAAAAAAGCATTTTAGTGGGGGCAGTGGTGTCGCTCAAATCTCCTGCACGAGTCGGTAAACAGTTCAATGCGTTGCAGAATCAAACGACTGGCTTTGAGAATGTATTAGCCAGCAGTGACAAAATGAAAGATGTGCTTAAGCAAGCGCAGCGTATGGCTCAGCTTGATGCGCCTTTACTGATCACCGGTGAAACAGGTACCGGCAAAGAGCTCATGGCCAGAGCCAGCCACGATGCCAGTATGCGCCGTGAAAAACCTTTTATAGCCATTAACTGTGCCGCTTTACCGGACAGCGCCGCCGAAGAGGAATTATTTGGTTACGTCAGCCAAGGTAAAGTGATCAAACGCGGTTTTTTTGAAGAGGCCAAAGGGGGAACGATATTCCTTGATGAAGTGGCTGAAATGTCAAAGGCTGCCCAAGTTAAATTATTACGTTTACTGCAAGATGGCACCTTTAGACGCATAGGTGGCGATGACGAAGTGCGCGCAGACGTACGTATTATCTGTTCGACCCAAAAAAATCTCGCTGAGCTGTGCCAAACCGGTGAGTTTAGGGAAGATTTGTACTATCGCATCCATGTGCTGAGTTACCACATCCCTTCATTACGTGAGCGTAAAATTGATATCATTCCATTGACTGAAATGTTCCTCGAACATTACAGCCAGCAATTATCTAGTCCTGTACGGCGGATTTCAGCCCTGTGCCGTGAGCATTTACTCACTTATGCTTGGCCGGGTAATGTGCGTCAATTAAAAAATGCCGTATTCAGAGCGGTATCTATGTGGGATGGTTCGGCAGAATTGACGGTAGAGCAGCTAAAACTTCCCTCTTATGCCGAAGGTTTTGGTTACTTTGATGATGAGTTCGAAGGTAATCTCGATGATGCCATGAAGCAGTTTGAGGGTAATCTGTTACGCCGTTTGTATCCTGCGTATCCAAGTACTCGCCAGTTGGCAAAAAAGCTCGGAGTGTCGCATACCGCAATTGCCAATAAACTGCGTGAATACCAGATAGCTAAACGTCGTTAGTGATGATATTTAATCGCTAAACGTAACCGTATCGTTCCACTTAATAGCTGGCTTTTTAGGCATATCAGTTGGCCAGCTATTGAAAAGCAGCAAGGTACTTATAAACGTAATTAATCGTTTACAAAGTATGGAATAATTGATTTTGATATGATGTTGTTCGCGCTATAGGAATCTTCGCCGGTATCGGGTATTTCTACGCGCAATAAATACGTTAGCGTAAACCATTACGGACATTTTGTTAGCCTAAAATGTTCAGTATGAGTCAATGACAATCATCGAATTTAAGTTGGGTGACGCGCAGCGTTTTCCCGTAGTCCCAAATGGTACGCCTAGTTAGAGCTGTACTGGAGCCAATATGAAACTTGCAAGTTATAACAATGGTCGTCGCGATGGTCAGTTGATGTTAGTGAGTCGTGATCTGACTAAAACGGTTGCCGTACCCGCTATTGCCCACACCATGCAGCAATTACTCGATGGTTGGGATTTACTCAAGCCACAATTACAAGAACTATACGATGCGTTGAATGAAGGCATGTTTGATAATGCTCAAGCCTTTGATGAAGCTAAGTGTTTATCGCCATTACCTCGCGCTTATCAATGGGCTGATGGTAGCGCCTATGTAAACCACGTTGAGTTAGTGCGTAAAGCACGCGGCGCTGAAATGCCAGAAACTTTCTGGACAGATCCTCTCGTTTATCAAGGGGGCTCTGACAGCTTTATTGCGCCTAAAGCCGATATTAAAATGGCCAGTGAAGACTGGGGGATTGATTTTGAGTCTGAGATCGCCGTGATTACTGATGATGTTCCTATGGGCGTGAGTAGCGATAATGCCGCTAAACATATTAAGTTGTTGATGTTAGTGAACGATGTCTCACTGCGTAATTTAATCCCAGGAGAGCTGGCGAAAGGTTTTGGGTTTTTCCAATCTAAGCCATCGAGCAGCTTTTCTCCTGTGGCGGTAACGCCCGATGAATTAGGCGCACGTTGGGAAGATTCTAAAGTGCATTTACCATTAATCACCTACTTAAATGGTGAGTTATTTGGCCGCCCTAATGCCGGCGTTGATATGACGTTTAATTTCAGTCAACTCGTTTCACATGTTGCCAAAACTCGCCCATTGAGCGCTGGCGCGATTATTGGCTCTGGTACGATTTCTAACTATGACCGTAGCGCGGGTTCGAGCTGTTTAGCAGAAAAGCGCATGTTAGAAGTGATTGCTGACGGTAAAGCCACGACGCCATTTATGTGTTTTGGTGACACAGTGCGCATCGAAATGCTCGATGATAATGATGTAACCATTTTTGGTTCTATCGATCAAAAAGTGGTTGAATACAAAGCCTAAGACTTTCCCTTAAAGGGCGATACAGACTCAAACTAACGGGGCTTAATTGCCCCGTTTTTATACTGACTTTTATAAGGACATGAAAATATGAAACTTTACGGTTATTGGCGTTCCAGTGCAGCCTATCGGGTTCGTATTGCCCTTAATCTCAAGGGGATTTCAGCCGAACAGTTTTCAGTGCATCTCGTACGTGATGGCGGCGAGCAACATAAAGCGGCCTATATTGCGCTTAATCCTTTAGAGTTAGTGCCAACCTTAGTGGTGGATGATGAGCTGGATGTGGATGCCTTGTCGCAATCTTTAGCCATCATTGAATATCTTGATGAAATCTATCCTCAAGCGCCATTATTGCCCGCCTCAGCGCTTGAGCGTGCTCACGTGCGCGCAATGGCACTAACCATAGCCTGTGAAATTCATCCGTTAAATAACCTGCGAGTATTACAATATTTAACCCAAACACTAGGTATTGATGAGGCGGCTAAAAATACTTGGTATCAGCACTGGGTAACGAGTGGCTTTGCGGCCTTAGAAGCCCTATTAGCCAGACATAGCGGCCGTTACAGCTTTGGCAATACCGTGACATTAGCCGACTTGTGTTTAGTGCCGCAGGTATATAACGCGCAGCGTTTTAATGTGGACGTAACGCCTTACCCCAATATTATGCGTGTATGGGCTGAATGTAATCAGCTTGATGCCTTTGCCGATGCTGCGCCAGAGCGCCAAGCGGATGCGGTGTAACGAATTGCGCGGATACGGTTTTTACGAATAGAAAAAATGGATGATGAGGCTTGCTTTGCGAGTCTAATCTCAGCGATGGAGTTTAAATGCTTTTCAGTAAAAAATGTCCGTATTGCAAAGGTAAACTCGGCGCTAAGGATGTGCCGATTAAGGAAGGGCGCTGCTGTCATTGTGATAAGCCGATACTGTACAAACTCAATGTAATAAAATGGATGCTACTGTTCGTGCCCATCTGTACTGTTAGCGTTAATCTGCTAGACAAAGATGTACATGGTTTTTGGATTTGTGTTGCGGTGATGGCACCTATTTATAGTCTCGTTTCACTACTCTGTCATGAGGTCGTAAAGTGCGCAGAAACCGATGGCGAAGTGGAGTAAGCCTACTGTCTTTCCCGTGTTTTTATCTGATATTGAAGCGGGCGATGCTGTTATGAGTGAAGCAATGACTGAAGCAGCGCTAGAGCATCAATTACTCGAATGGATAGCTCAAGACTGCGAGCGGGTGAGGGCGCTTGAACTCGCGATTCAATGCGCCAAAGTACACTCAATGCCACAGTGGTGTATTGCGGCTGGATTTGTGCGTAATCTGGTGTGGGATCGTTTGCACGGATTTGAGTTGAGCCCGCTTAACGACATTGATCTCATTTATTTTTGCCCCTTAGATATTCGCCCTGAACGAGATGCTGCGATTGAAGCTTACCTTACACAATTGGCGCCCGATTTACCTTGGTCGGTGAAAAATCAAGCGCGAATGCAC
Organism: Shewanella sp. MF08487; assembly: GCF_050848685.1. Lineage (NCBI taxonomy): Bacteria > Pseudomonadati > Pseudomonadota > Gammaproteobacteria > Alteromonadales > Shewanellaceae > Shewanella > Shewanella sp. MF08487. Next base: position 31,142 of record NZ_JBOZPB010000023.1, on the reverse strand, counting down.
TTAAAAAATCAAGACCCTGCTTATACTTCCTGTGCAGATGCAATGACCTATTGGCCTGAGTTCGAAACCGCTATTGGTATTTATGTCTCTGATGTTAGCGAGTGTAACTATGACAAAAATACTCAGGTTACTGCTGATCAGCCCTTACTCTGCCAGTGTGCAACATCTTATGGATTGGTGACGCCTTTTGGTCTTTATGCACTGTTTGACCTTACCTTACATGCAAACCCTCGACGTAGCTTACTGATATTTGAGCAAAGAGTGTCTGCAAAGGGCTGGTTACGCCAATATCCTTTACTCAAACTGATGAATTAACTTTCTATAGCGTAACCAACGCTGTCGTTATCTAATCTGGCTCTCTAACAGCTTACCGCTCTACTCACTCACTAACTACCTACTAAACCCCACCGCCAATTGGCGCAATATTCTGCGAATATATGTAGCTGAAATGTTAACGGTGATCGAGCGGCATACAACTAAAGATGTATATTTGTATTTGCGCATATATGCGCTAACTCACGATAATTAAAGGAGTATTCTCAATAAATGTTTATGTTTTGTGATCGGTATCCCGCTGCGAATACTCCCAAGTAGGTATTGGTGTGCGCATTTGATTTGGATCAATAAAACCATATCATTTCTCTGGCAGTGTGAGCTCAAATCGTTACGAATGTAATCACAAACAATCATTTATGTTATATACATGGAGTATGATGATGCGTAAAAATACTGTATCTGCTGTAGTCGCTGCCTCTCTTCTCGCTATTGGTTTTTCAGCCTCAGTATCGGCTCACCAAGCGGGCGATATTATTGTTCGTGCGGGGGTTGCTGTGGTGGCGCCGAATGAGTCGAGCCAAGATGTCGCTGGAAACGGTGAATTTATCATTAACAACAATACTCAATTAGGGCTTAACTTCGGCTATATGCTGACTGATAACCTGGGTATTGAATTATTAGCGGCAACGCCTTTTAGCCATGATGTTTCTTTAAAAGGCGTAGGTAAAATTGCTAACACTAAGCACCTCCCTCCCACATTAGTGGCTCAGTACTATTTTGGTGATGCTCAATCTGCTCTACGTCCTTACATTGGCGTAGGTGTTAATTACACTAACTTTTATGATAGTGAATTCACCAATGACTTAAACGGCGCCTTAACGGATCTCAGCCTCAGTAATTCTTGGGGTGTTGCTGGGCAGGTTGGCTTAGATTATCAATTAAGTAAAAATTGGTTAGTTAACGCATCTGTGTGGTATATGCAAATTAGTACCGACGTGAAGTTTAATTTAGCAGAGGCTCCAGTGAAGATTGAAACCGATATCGACCCTTGGGTGTATATGGTAAGTGTGGGTTACACTTTCTAATCTATTGAGTAGATAAGCGTAAAAAAGGAGCCTTGGGCTCCTTTTTCGTTTTGCATTTTTAGCACGATATTTTGATCCGTTACTATGTCGGCTTACTGTTTTGGTTTTTTAGCCTTCCAGTGGCGCGTGTTGTAGATAAATTCGGGTAATAACACGGTAAGCCAAGCAACGAGGCGCCAGCGTTTAGTCACATAAACGCGGCGTTTACCTTGTTTCATTGCCTTGATAATTTGCGCTGCGACCTGTGGTAATGGCGCAAGCCACATTGCACTTTGCTGCATAGCGGCTTTATCGAGTAAACCGAGTTGAATATCGGTAATGGTAATCGGTAACTTGAGGCGCTGTGCATGCATGCTTAGGCCCTCAAGATAATTCTGCCCAAAAGCTTTTGAGGCATGGTAAGCCACGCTTGGCCCACCACGTAGACCTGCTATCGAGTTTATTGCCGCCAGTTGTCCATAACCTTGTTCACGAAATAGTCTAAATGCCGTATTACAGATAGCGGCAAAACCTCGCACATTGACATCGATAATATCTTGCTCAGGTAACCAAGGCAGCTCAGGATCGTAGCTATTGAGGCCAGTATTGACTAAGACTAAGTGCGCGCCGCCAAGATTTTGCCAGACGGATTCAAGTTGATTAATAATTGCTTGAGGCCGTTCAATTTGAAGTGCAAATACTTGTACTTTTGTTGGCAAGGATAGGGCAAAATCGTGAAGTGATTCTGGATCTTGGGCGAATAAGGCTAATTCAACCTGTTGATCCGCCAATTGCTTTGCAAGTTCACGACTTAATTGTGAGCTAGCTCCCACAATGATTGCAGTTGCTTGAGTCATAGGTTTTTCGACAACGAAATGGTGGCTTATGATAGAAAGATATACGCGCCAAGACAAGATTTATAGCTCGGGCGTATGGACATCTAGAAGTCTTTATGTATGATTAGGAGAAATAAAATGAACACAGGATTGCGTTTAAGCGCGCTGAGATTAACAGCCTTAGTATTAATGGCCGTCATTGGGGTGTTATCTGGTTGTGCAACGCCCAATGCTATCGTTGAGATTAAGGGCCAGGCCTTATATCGCGAACGCATTGCACTGCCTGCTGATGCCAAGGTCATAGTGCAACTGCTTGATGTTTCAAAAATGGATGTGCCAGCCATAGTGATGGCTGAACGTGTGCAACAAGGGGCTGCGATTCCCGCGCCATTTAGTTTTGCGATGGGCAGTGATCAATTTCAACCTGGTCACAGTTATGCTATAGGTGCACGGATAATGCTCGGTGATAAGTTATTGTTTATTAACACTCACGCTTATCCTATTGACCTCAACGCCACTGAATCTATGACCATACTGCTGGAAAAAGTCGGTGATTAATTAGCTCACTAAAGGTGAGCTGACATACGCGCCGAATCCGTTGATATTTACGAACAGAAGAGGCGCTGTATGCCGGTTAGAATTCCAGACCATCTGCCCGCAGCAGGGGTGTTAGAGTCAGAAAATATTTTCGTTATGTCCGAGACGCGGGCGGCGAATCAAGATATCAGGCCGATGAAGGTGCTGATTTTGAATTTGATGCCGAACAAAATCGAGACAGAAACCCAGTTATTGCGTTTACTGGGTAATACACCACTGCAAGTCGATGTTGATTTACTGCGTATTCATGATAAAGAATCCAAACATACTTCTATTGATCACATGAATACCTTTTATCGTGATTTTGAAGACGTGCGCCACAAAAACTATGACGGGTTGATTATCACGGGAGCGCCGCTGGGGCAAATCGATTTTGAAGATATAGTCTACTGGGATCATATCCGTGAAATTATTGACTGGTCGCAAGAGCATGTCACCTCAGTGCTGTTTTTATGTTGGGCAGCCCATGCGGGTTTGTATCATCTCTATGGTTTAAATCGACAAATTTTGCCAAAAAAGCGTTCTGGCGTATTTGTACATCGTCGTACTTGTCAGCATTTTCCTTTGTTACGGGGTTTTGATGACGAGTTTTTTGCGCCCCATTCCCGTTTTGCTGAAATGAATCTTGAAGAAATTAAACAACATCCGCAGCTGCAAGTATTAGCCGAGTCCGATGAGGCGGGAGCCTATTTAGTATTAAGCCGTAACAATCGCAACTTGTTTGTGATGGGTCATCCTGAGTATCAAAAATCGACGTTAAATGATGAGTATCATCGAGACTTAGCCCAAAACTTCAATCCCGATGTACCACAAAACTATTATCGCAATGACAATCCTGAAGCAGAGGCGATTGCCCGTTGGCACAGTCACGGCAGCTTACTGGTGAGTAATTGGCTTAACTATTACGTTTATCAGTTAACCCCCTATGATTTAAATGATATGACGGCGATGACCCCGTGGGAGTCGCGTTAACCTGCTATTAAGCGATTAATTTAGTGATAAAGTTTTACAAAAGCTGCGCAGGAGTCGATATCCTACGCCGCTTTTTGTGCTTATTTTTACTATTAAAAGAGAGCCGCTCTATCGCTGTGAGCTCAGCATCCACACAGTATATTTTTCGTTATTCCCTCCTAAATTCGATGCTTACTGTAAATCCTTTATGACAATTTCTAGGGGATAAAACCTTCACATTAGACCAAGGAATACTTGCTTTACGTTCGCGTAAACGTCAGAGTGGTTTTATTGTGATTTTTTTATTCGCTATGGGCATGTTTTGATGTGCTTGGCATTATCGGTTGGAGTTTCAATGAGTACTGAACAGTTAAATCAAGATATCGTTATCGTTGCCGCAAAACGCACCCCAATGGGTGGGTTTCAAGGTAGCTTGTCATCCGTTGCGTCACCCATATTAGCCGCGACCGCTATTAAAGGTTTGTTAGCGGATACGCAATTGGCGGGTGAACATGTTGATGAAGTCTTGATGGGCTGCGTATTACCCGCAGGTTTGGGCCAAGCACCCGCACGTCAAGCTACTTTAGGCGCAGGTTTGCCTTTGTCTGTTGGTGCGACGACAGTGAATAAAGTCTGTGGTTCAGGCATGAAAACGGTGATGTTAGCTCATGATTTAATTAAAGCAGGCAGCGCAAAAGTGGTGATCGCTGGTGGCATGGAGAGCATGAGCCAAGCACCGTATTTGCTGGATAAAGCCCGCGGCGGCATGCGTATGGGCCATGGTAAAGTGCTTGACCATATGTTTTTAGATGGGTTAGAAGATGCCTACACCGGTGGTGCTATGGGCACCTTTGCCCAGAAAACTGCCGATGAATTTGGCATCACCCGTGAGCAGATGGACGCTTTTGCCCTCAGTTCGTTAGAGAAAGCTAATGCCGCTATTACCTCTGGAGCCTTTAAGGCCGAAATTTCGCCAGTCACAATCAGTGATCGTCGTGGTGATGTGACTATTGATACCGACGAACAGCCTGGTAATGCTCGTCCTGAAAAAATCCCTACGTTGCGCCCCGCTTTTACTAAAGATGGCACCATTACCGCAGCAAACTCTAGTTCAATTTCCGATGGCGCGGCGGCGCTTATGTTGACCTCGCGCGGCGAAGCTGAGCGTTTAGGTTTAACTGTGTTAGCCACCATTAAAGGCCACACCACTCACGCTCAAGAGCCTGCACTCTTTACCACTGCGCCCGTTGGCGCAATCACAAAATTACTGGCTAATGTCGGCTGGTCAAAAGATGACGTCGATTTATTCGAAATTAACGAAGCCTTCGCCATGGTGACTATGCTTGCCGTATCTGAACTGGGTTTAGATAACGCAAAAGTTAACGTTAATGGCGGCGCCTGTGCCTTAGGTCATCCGATTGGTTGCTCGGGCTCACGTTTGCTTGTGACCTTAATCCATACATTAAAAGCCCGCGGCCTTAAGCGCGGCGTGGCTTCGTTATGTATTGGCGGCGGCGAAGCAACTGCGATGGCCATCGAAATATAAGTTATCGTTTTAGTTTTAGATAAATCAACAAGACGGCTGGCAAGGGCAATCACTTCCCTTGAGGATAATTATAATATCGCACCGCCAGCCAATCACTCTACAAAGAAAGGATTGCAACATGATCACACAAGTAAAGCATTACATTGACGGTGAGTTTACCCATGGTACGGGTACATCACAGATTACTGTGACTAATCCGGCGAATAATCAGCCTATCGCGGTAATCAATGCGGCCACAAACGCTGAAGTCCATGCGGCTATTGCGAGTGCTAAAGCGGCATTTAAAACCTGGAAAGAAGTGCCGGTGTCTGAGCGTGCGCGAGTCATGTTGCGTTATCAGCATTTATTAAAAGAACACCACGATGAGCTGGCGACCATTCTTGCAAAGGAAACCGGTAAAACCTTTGAAGATGCTAAGGGTGATGTGTGGCGCGGTATTGAAGTGGTAGAACACGCTTGTAACGTGGCGTCATTACTGATGGGTGAAACCGTTGAGAACGTTGCGCGCTCAATCGATACCTACAGCTACACTCAGCCGCTGGGCGTTTGTGCGGGCATTACGCCGTTTAACTTCCCTGCAATGATCCCGTTATGGATGTTCCCATTAGCGATTGCTTGCGGTAATACCTTTATTTTAAAACCGTCAGAACAAGATCCAATGACGCCGCAGCGTTTAGTTGAGCTGTTTGTTGAAGCAGGTGCGCCTAAGGGCGTATTACAGTTAGTGCATGGCGACAAAACGGCGGTTGATATTCTACTTGCCGACCCAGCCATTAAAGCCATTTCTTTCGTCGGTTCAGTCGCTGTTGGGCAATATATTTATAAAACCGGTACCGATAACTTAAAACGTGTACAGGCGTTTGCTGGCGCGAAAAATCACTGCGTAATTATGCCTGATGCCAACAAACAGCAAGTGATCAACAATTTAGTTGGTGCTTCTGTGGGCGCGGCGGGTCAGCGTTGTATGGCGCTATCGGTAGCGATATTTGTGGGTGCGGCTAAAGAGTGGATCCCAGAACTTAAAGATGCGTTAGCTAAGGTTCGCCCAGGTTTATGGGACGACAAAGAAGCCGGTTATGGCCCAGTGATAAGCCCAGCCGCCAAAGCGCGTGTGCTTAAGTTGATTGCTCAAGGTAAAGAAGAGGGGGCAGAGTGCGTGCTTGATGGCAGTCATTTTACGGTTAAAGGCTATGAAGACGGTAACTGGGTTGGCCCAACCATGTTCACTAAAGTCACGACAGACATGAGTATCTATAAAGAAGAAATCTTTGGTCCAGTATTATGTTGTATGGAATCAGACTCTTTAGATGAAGCTATTGAGTTGGTTAATGCTAGCCCCTACGGTAACGGCACGTCTATTTTTACTGCTAGCGGCGCTGCGGCGCGTAAATATCAACATGAAGTTGAAGTGGGCCAAGTGGGGATTAACGTGCCGATTCCAGTGCCATTACCCTTCTTCTCATTTACCGGTTGGAAGGGCAGTTTCTATGGCGATCAACATGCTTATGGTAAGCAAGCGGTGCGTTTTTATACTGAGACTAAGACCATTACCTCTCGTTGGTTTGAGTCTGATATTGCTACGGCAATCGCTCCCAATATGAGCATTAATTTGCGCTAAGTTGAGCCACTAAACATAAAAAATGGCGCCTTCAAGGCGCCCAGTCTATTGAATAAAACAAGTGACCACAGAGTCATAGGAGAGCCAAATGGATTTTAATTTCAACGATGACCAACGCCAGTTTGCCGAACTTGCGCGCCAGTTTGCCGCAGAAGAGTTAACCCCGTTTGCCGCCAAATGGGATGAAGAACATCATTTCCCGAAGGATGTGATCCAAAAAGCCGGTGAACTTGGTTTTTGCTCTCTCTATTCGCCTGAATCTGAAGGTGGTATGGGGTTATCGCGCCTCGATGCGTCGATTATTTTTGAAGAGCTCGCCAAAGGCTGTACGGCAACGACTGCTATGTTAACCATTCACAATATGGCTACTTGGATGGTGACGACTTGGGGGACTGAAACTCTGCGTCAGACATGGTCTGAGCCGTTAACTACAGGCCAAATGTTAGCGTCATATTGTTTGACTGAGCCGGGCGCGGGATCGGACGCCGCCTCATTACAAACTAAAGCCGTACGTGACGGTGATGAATATGTGATTTCGGGCTCTAAAGTGTTTATCTCTGGAGCAGGCGCCACAGAGTTACTCGTGGTGATGTGCCGCACAGGACAAGCGGGACCAAAGGGAATCTCTGCCATTGCCATTCCCGCTGACGCCGCTGGCGTTATTTATGGTAAAGCCGAAGATAAAATGGGTTGGAATGCCCAGCCCACGCGTCAAATTACCTTTGAAAACGTGCGCGTACCGGTGGAAAACTTACTTGGCGAAGAAGGCCAAGGCTTTACCTTTGCAATGAAAGGCTTAGATGGTGGTCGCATCAATATCGCGACCTGTTCAGTGGGCACGGCGCAAGCAGCACTTGAGCGTGCCACCCAATATATGAATGAGCGCCAGCAATTTGGTAAGCCGTTGGCGGCTTTTCAAGCCTTACAATTTAAGCTCGCCGATATGGCCACTGAATTAGTTGCCGCGCGCCAAATTGTACGTCTTGCCGCTTTTAAATTAGATAGTGGCGATCCAGAAGCCACGGCTTATTGCGCCATGGCGAAACGTTTTGCCACCGATGTGGGTTTTCAGGTTTGCGATGCAGCGCTGCAAATTCACGGCGGATATGGTTATATAAGGGAGTACCCGCTAGAACGTCATTTCCGTGATGTGCGTGTACACCAGATTTTAGAAGGCACCAACGAAATTATGCGCTTGATTATCGCCCGTCGTTTACTCGATGAAAATGCAGGACAAATCCTGTAAATCAGCTCGCAAGATGCGTGGATTACCGGTAGGCGATAACATAAAAGGAGTCTATACAAATGGAATATTTAGTTGAACGCATCGAAGGCCATACGGCCATACTGACGATGAATAATCCACCGGCAAACACTTGGACCGCCGAGAGTTTACAGGCGCTTAAAGCCAAAGTGCTGGCGCTCAATGCCAATAAAGACATTTATGCCTTAGTGTTAACCGGCCAGGGACAAAAGTTCTTTTCTGCTGGTGCGGACTTAAAGCTATTTAGCGACGGTAATAAAGACAATGCCGCGGCGATGGCTAAGCATTTTGGTGAAGCCTTTGAAACCTTAAGCCAATTTCGCGGTGTGTCGATTGCGGCCATTAATGGTTACGCCATGGGTGGTGGCTTAGAAGTGGCATTAGCTTGCGATATTCGTATCGCTGAGACCCAAGCTGTGATGGCATTGCCTGAGGCGACTGTCGGCTTATTACCCTGTGCGGGCGGCACCCAAAATTTGACCGCATTAGTCGGTGAAGGTTGGGCTAAACGGATGATTTTATGCGGTGAGCGTATTGATGCGACCAAAGCATTGGGTTTACGTTTAGTCGAAGAAGTGGTCGAAACGGGCGAGGCACTTAATACTGCGATAGCGTTAGCCGCTAAAGTGGCTAATCAAAGCCCAAGCAGCGTAGCAGCGTGTAAGACACTCATTCAAGCAGGTCGTACTATGGTGCGCAACCAAGCGCTGCCGCTTGAACGTGAATTATTTGTCGGGTTGTTTGATACCGAAGATCAGGCCGAAGGCGTAAACGCATTTTTGGGTAAACGTAAAGCTGATTGGAAGAACCGCTAATGACTAATGTAGTAGATAACGCATTAAAAAGTGCCGCACATCAGGCCACGACCACGCAAAACGTGGTGTTCCAAACCTTAGCTACCGCTTCTGGTAAGTTGGTTGGGGTGGTTACACTCAATGTGGAAAAGTCCCTCAACGCCTTAGATTTAGACATGGTGCGCGCTATGACGGCGCAGCTCAATCTATGGAAGAAAGATTCGCTTATCGCTTGTATCGTGTTAGATGGCAGCGGTGATAAGGCATTTTGTGCTGGGGGTGATGTGCGTGCTTTATACCATGCATCCATTGCCGCGAAGGGACAAGTGACTGAGGAGGCAAAGGTTTTCTTCGAAGAGGAATATCGTCTCGATTATCTACTGCATACCTTTGGCAAGCCTGTGTTGGTGTGGGGTGACGGCATTGTCATGGGCGGCGGGCTCGGTTTGATGGCGGGTGGCAGCCACAGAGTTGTCACTGAAACTTCGCGCATTGCTATGCCTGAAGTCTCCATTGGCCTGTATCCCGACGTGGGGGGCAGTTATTTTCTTAACCGCATGCCAGGTAAAATGGGGCTATTTTTAGGGCTCACCGCCTATCAAATGAAAGCTGCTGATGCCTGTTATGTTGGCCTTGCGGATCATTATTTGAATCGTGATGACAAAGAACTGATGTTTGATGCCATGGCCACCTTAGATTGGAGCGATATACCAGCGCTCAATCATCAACGTTTAGACAGCATGATCAATGAGTTGTCTAACCAAGTTGATATTCCTAAGGGCGATAGCATACTGGCTGGCAGTCAAGACATTATCGATAGACTCATGGCGGGCAGCTTAACGGATATCGCCACGCGTATGTCGACTCTGGTGTCTAATGATGCTTGGTTACTAAAGGCGAGAGATACTTTCTTTGCGGGCAGCCCTATTAGCTGGCATTTAGTTTATAGCCAAGCACAACTTGGTACCAAGTTAAGTTTAGCCCAATGTTTTAAATGGGAATTAACCGCCAGCGTCAATGTGTGTGCTCACGGTGATTTCTGTGAAGGCGTGCGGGCATTGTTGATCGATAAAGACAAGCAACCCCAGTGGCGCTTTAAGGATGTTAACTCTGTGCCAGCGGCCGTCATTGAGCAAATATTAACGTCCCCGTGGGGCGAGGCGCATCCCTTTAATTAATTAAGCTAAGTGTTGAATTGGTTTAATGGCTGGGTTTATAAAAATTAAACTCAGCCATGCGCGTTTTACTCTGTGGTAGTGACCGCATTATCACCATATAAAAAGAACAGCACACAGGAGTGTCAGCATGAGTACAGTCGCATTTATCGGTCTTGGCAATATGGGCAGCCCAATGGCGGCCAATTTATTAAAAGCGGGCATGACAGTTCGCGTATTCGATTTAGTCCCCGAAGCGATGAAAAATCTTGCTGATCAAGGGGCTTTTGTATCGAGTACCGCTTGCGGTGCAGCAGCGGGCGCAAGCGTAGTGATTACTATGTTGCCTGCGGGTAAGCATGTGAAAAACTTATATTTAGGTAATGGTTCAGACAAAGGTCTGCTCGACGTGGTTGCTGGCGATACTCTACTGATCGATTGCTCGACCATCGATGCGCAAAGTGCGCAATTAGTCGCGGCAGAGGCGGCAAAAAGTGGTATCGAATTTATGGATGCGCCGGTTTCTGGCGGCACAGCAGGTGCCGCTGCTGGCAGTTTAACCTTTATTTGTGGTGGCTCCGATGCGGCGTTTGAGCGCGCACAGCCTGTATTAAAAGCCATGGGAATGAACATATTCCACGCAGGCGGTCCGGGTGCGGGTCAAGTCGCTAAAATTTGCAATAACATGCTGTTATCCGTGTTGATGGTCGGCACGTCTGAAGCGTTGCAAATGGGTGTTGACCATGGTCTGGATCCTAAAGTGTTATCGGACATAATGAAGGTCAGTAGTGGTGGTAATTGGACGTTAGAGAAGTACAATCCCTGCCCAGGCGTGATGGAAACCGTACCTTCTTCTAAGGGCTATGAGGGCGGCTTTATGGTAGATTTGATGGTTAAAGATCTTGGTCTATCGCAAGAAGCGGCATTACTGAGCAATTCCAGTACGCCAATGGGCGCCTTAGCCCGTAGCTTGTATGTTAATCATGCAAGGCAAGGCAATGGTCGTCGAGATTTTTCCAGTATTTTTGAACAATTTGCACCACTTAAAAAATAAACATTAGAACAAGGGATAACCAGATGGATTTAAAAGATAAGGTTGTCGTCATTACTGGCGGCGCGGGTGGTTTAGGCTTAGCAATGGCACAAAATTTTGCACAGGCAGGCGCTAAAATAGCACTTATCGATGTGGATCAAGAAAAACTCGAGCGAGCTTGTGCTGAGCTAGGTTCAGACACCGAAGTCCAAGGTTATGCCTTAGATATTACTGATGAAGAAGATGTGGTTGCAGGGTTCGCCTATATTTTAGAAGACTTTGGTCAAGTTAACGTACTGGTCAATAATGCCGGAATTTTACGTGATGGTATGTTAGTCAAAGCCAAAGACGGCAAAGTCACTGACCGTATGTCACTGGAGCAGTTCCAATCGGTTATCAATGTTAATTTGACGGGCAGTTTCTTGTGTGGTCGTGAAGCCGCCGCTGCCATGATTGAATCTGGCCAAGCAGGGGTGATTGTTAACATCTCTAGTCTAGCTAAAGCGGGTAACATGGGGCAATCAAACTATGCGGCCTCTAAAGCGGGCGTTGCGGCTATGTCGGTTGGCTGGGCAAAAGAGCTGGCACGTCACAATATCCGTAGTGCCGCAGTTGCGCCAGGCGTGATTGCAACCGAAATGACCGCTGCGATGAAACCCGAAGCGTTAGAGCGTTTAGAGACGTTAATCCCCGTTGGCCGTCTTGGCCATGCTGAAGAAATCGCCTCAACCGTGCGTTTTATTATTGAAAACGATTATGTGAATGGTCGTGTATTTGAAATTGATGGCGGCATCCGCCTGTAAGTATATTGATGATGTATGTGTCATCGAGATGAATGAAAACCGAGCTTAAGCTCGGTTTTTTATGTGTAAAGCAAAGATAATCGCGGCTATCACAGTGGGTTGTTCCCTGTTGTTAGAGTTGACATTTACTGGTTAACCTTAAACAATCGCCATCCACTTTTTACACCATACAATAAACCGGTTTATTGTATGTAATGGAGCTTAACATCCGCATGTCTTGGCAGCATAAAGCCCTCTGGCTTGAGAAGATAACGAAACGCATGATGCTGATTGTCGGTGTTTTAGGGCTGATAGTGATCTATTGTGGGTTCTTTTTTCTGCTTTTCAGCGGTCGTTCTGTTGCGGTCATTCCTTGGTTTTTCCTGCTCTCACCTTGGATATGCATTTATTTTGGTTTGACTCAGACGCAGCAAGTACAAATCGTGCATTGGTTTTTAAAAAAACTTAAAAATCCATTTAAAAAATAATCTGTGTTGCACATTCATATTTTTGTTTCGGTTTGCACAGTAAGCAAACATTGGAGAGAAACATGGGGCTATATCAATATTTATACCTCTTGGCTGGCTTGTTATGTTTGAGCGCATGTGAGCCTTCGAGCGAGCAGGTGTCACGCCCTAGTGATAATGGCACGCGGATTATTGCCTCCTATGGCAGCTGGGTTTCTCCTTTATCGGCGGCGAATGTATTTCAACAGTCCGATAGCGTGATTGAATTACAAAGCGTGGCAGGCACACTGTATTTTGCCGAGTCTAATGGCGAAAAGCAGGGGCAAGTTGGCATTAAGAAGCTTGATCAGCAGGGTAATATTATTGAGGTGGTACCACCGAGTTTTAACGTTAAATCCACAGTGCACGAATATGGCGGAGCTGCCTTTTTAGGCATTGGCCAGAGTTTATTTGTCACTAAAGCGGACGATCAATTATTTTATCGCTTTGCGCCTAATCAACCGTCATTACCGTTAACCCCAAATGGCACCCGCCAAGCCGACTGTGTTGCTTATCCTAAAGGCTCGCGGATTATCTGTGTGCGCGAAGATCATCGCCAAGCGGGCGAACCCAAAGCCAGTTTAGTGACGATTAACCTCAATTTTGCCGAAGAAGGTGACACCCTTGTCTCGGGGCATGATTTTATCTCTGCCCCTGCCATTTCGCCCGATAACTCGAAGCTTGCATGGATCACATGGGAGCATCCCTACATGCCATGGGATAACAGTGTTCTCTGGCTTGGTGATCTCGATCGTAAAGGCCAGTTACATAATATTCGTAAGATCAATACGCCGACAGATTCTTCTGTATCTCAACCACTATTCAGTCCTGATGGGCAACTCTATGTCGTCTCGGATATGAGTAATTGGTGGAATATCTATCGTGTTACACCGAAAAACACCTTATCCCCTGTACTGAGTAAAAGTGCCGAGTTTGCAGTAGCTGATTGGTATTTAGGTAATCATAACTATGCCTTTGAATCCGAAAACACGATTATCGCCAGCTATATGTTAGGGAGTCAGGCGGCGTTAATTCGCTTGTATTTGGATTCTGGTTTGGTTGAATCTTTAGCCGTTGACTTTGGTGAAATAACCCAAGTGATAAGGGGGGAAGACGGCGTTTATTTTATTGGCGCTAAGGCCACCCCAGAGAAGGGAATTTATAAAGTGATTGGCCGCGGCACTGAGTTGGTTTATAGCCCTAACTTAGCCAAGCTTGATCCTCATTATATTTCACGGGCAAAAACTATTACCTTTGAAACTGGTAAGCATCAACAAGCCTACGGTTATTTTTATGAGCCCGTAAACCCCGATTATACCGCCCCCCTAGAAACTCGCCCACCGTTAATTGTGATGTTGCACGGCGGCCCGACTGCGCGGGCGAGTCTGGCTTATCGTAGTGATATCCAGTTTTGGACCAGCCGTGGTTTTGCGGTACTTGATGTTAATTTTCGTGGAAGTAGTGGTTTTGGCCGTGCCTATCGTCAAAGTCTCTATGGGAAGTGGGGCCAAGCTGACGTGGAAGATGTCGTCAATGCGGCTCAATATGTGGTCGCTAAAGGTTGGGTCGATGCGCAAAAGTTAGCGATTCGCGGCATTAGTGCAGGGGGACTAACGGTTATGTCATCTTTAGCTTTTTACGATGTATTTCAAGCGGGCGTGAGTTACGCAGGTATCAGTGATTTTGAGCAGCTTGCCAATAACACGCATAAGTTTGAGACGGGCTATTTAGATCAACTCATTGGTCCCTATGCTGAGAATAAAGCGCGTTATCGAGAGCGATCGCCTTTTTATCATCTTGAGGGATTAAACGAACCTTTGCTTATTATTCAAGGTTTAAGAGGGCAAATTGTGCCGTCACAGCAATCGCAACAGATTTATACCGCCTTAAAAGCCAAAGGGGTGCCGACAGCCTATATCAGTTATGAAAACGAGTCTCATGATGGCTGGATACCCGAACATAAAGCGGCGAGTTTAGACACTGAACTGGCATTTTATGGACAAGTGTTTCATTTTACGCCTGCGGGTACATTGCCTAGCTTGTTGCTTGATAATGCCGCGGCGTTAAAGCCGAACAGTGTCAGTCATCAATAACCCAGAATTGCAGTGGTTGATACTGACCGTTGTTCTTCTGTGGGGCTTTTATGGCAACACGAAAAGGTTGTATCTTGTAGGCTCTCTTCCTTTTGGGGCGCATGACTTAGGCTGTCGATAATGGCGCAGTGGGGCTGATCGCCGCCTTGGCATTGGGTTACCATTTGCTGTAATTGTGCCCTAAGCTGCTGTAACTTATTGATTTGCTGTTCGACATAAGCAAGATGAGTTTGGGTAAGCTGTTTTACATCCTCTGCATTACGGCTTTCATTACCCTTAAGACCTAGCAAGGATTTGCAATCCTCTAGGCTAAAACCTAAGTCGCGGCACTGGTGCACAAACTTAAGTGCTTTAATATCTTGATGGCGATAAACTCGATAACCTGCCTCATTGCGCTCGCCGCACACTAAGCCAATATCATGGTAATAACGGATACTCTTAACACTTAAGCCCGTTTGTTTCGCCACTTCACCTATCTTCATTTTCACCTCGGCTTTGACTACAACAACGACTATGACCACGACGATAAGCGCTAGGATGGGTTAACGCCGCGTTTTACTTATCTTTTTAAGGGTAAATGGTTACCGCTATCACATTCAATCAATTGATGCTTGACTCTCCTGTCATGGGAGACTTTATCTTAAGCTTATCGCGTAAAAGTTCAACTAAGGAATATTTTATGGCTCTGATCAGGCTCTATGTCGCCAATATGAATTGTGCAGGCTGCGTGGCGAAAATTGAAAAGGCACTTGCCGCTCAAGAGGGCGTCGAGGCGCGGGTTAACCTCGCCGATAAGCAAGTGACCGTAGACGGCAACATGAATGTTGATACGGCGTTAGCTGTAATGACCAATGCGGGGTTTCCTGCACAGGTGGTGGTTGATGCTAAGGCCGCCGCCGAAGATAAACGCATCGCCGATGCCGCTGAGTATCGGTTGCGAATGCGCCAAGCGATAGCGGCGCTCGCGGTTGGTATGCCTATGATGTTATGGGGATTACTGGGCGGTGAAATGATGATCAACAGCCCGAGTATGCAACTTGGCTGGGGCATCATGGGACTGGTGACGTTGGCTTTACTGGTGACGACGGGTGGGCATTTCTATCAAGGTATGTGGCGGGCGCTTAAAGCCAAAACGACCAATATGGATACCTTAATCGTGCTCGGTACTAGTACAGCATGGGCGTATTCCATGCTGGTAGTGATTATGCCAAGTGCTTTTCCTATGGAGACTCGCCATGTGTATTTTGAAGCGAGTGTGATGATTTTAGGATTAATTAACTTAGGCCACGGATTTGAGCTCAAAGCGCGCGGAAAAACGAGCGAAGCAGTGCAGCGATTACTCGGATTACAATCGACTACGGCTATCCGTATTAGCGACAACGGTGATGAACAGGTTGAAATAAGTCAGCTTAAGCTTGGCGATAAGTTGCGCTTACGTCCTGGGGATAGAGTGGCCCTCGATGGTGTTGTTGAAACAGGGCAATCCTTATTAGATGAAGCCATGTTGACGGGCGAGCCTATTCCCGTGCTTAAAAATCGCGGAGATAGCTTAAGTGCAGGTACAGTCAATGGGAACGGCAGCTTAGTTTATCGAGTAACAGCAGGTCAGCAGGATACTAGGCTTGCCAAAATTATTGCGCTGGTACAACAGGCGCAAACCTCTAAGTTACCCATAGGTCGGTTGGCCGATAAAATTTCAGCCGTATTTGTACCGACAGTCGTTATCATCGCCCTTCTTGCTGCCGCGATTTGGTATTTTGTAGGTCCAGCGCCAGCCTTGAGTCATGCGCTAGTGGTGCTGACCAGTGTGCTGATTATTGCTTGTCCTTGTGCGCTTGGACTGGCAACACCCATGTCGATTATGGTGGCCGTTGGCCGCGCAGCTCAAATGGGTGTATTAGTCAAAAATGGTGAGGCGCTGCAAACAGCAAGTAAGGTCGATTGCGTTGTGCTTGATAAAACAGGCACCGTGACGTTAGGCAAACCGCAAGTGACGGACTTTACCTTAGTTCAAACACTAGATAATGCGGAACAAACGCAATTACTCGCTGCGATTGCGAGTCTTGAACAACATTCAGAGCACCCATTGGCCAGTGCTATTGTCAATTATGCCAAGGAATCGCTATCGCAATTACCGGATACCCAAAGTTTTATTAACCATCAAGGTAAAGGCATTACCGGCGAAGTTGATAGTGCTCATTTTGCTATTGGTAATCTTGCCTTGATGACGGAATTGGACATTGTTAATCCTGATGGCAGTGCGTTAGACCCGCAAGCAACCTTAAGTTTTGCAAATCAAGGCAAAACCCCCATTTACGTCGCAAGGGCAGGTACGTTAGTGGCCACTATCGCACTGGCCGATCCGATTAAACCCGATGCTAAAGCGGCGATTGCAGCTATGCTGCAAAGTGGGATTCGCGTGGTGTTATTGACCGGTGATAACCCACAAACGGCGCAGGCGGTGGCAAGCCAAGTGGGTATCAGTGAAGTGATAGCAGGTGTACTACCCGAGCAAAAACAACAGCATGTGAAGGATTTGCAAAAGCAAGGGCATGTGGTTGCTATGGTAGGTGATGGCATTAACGACGCGCCAGCTTTAATGAGCGCCGATGTGGGCATCGCGATGGGATCGGGCACTGAGGTGGCGATTGAAAGCGCGGATATGACCTTATTATCACCACAGTTAATCGTGATTGCTCACATATTGGCGCTGTCTCGGGCAACTATTACCAATATCAAACAGAACCTATTTGGCGCCTTTGTGTATAACAGTTTAGGCATTCCCATTGCCGCAGGTGTGCTTTATCCGTTAACCGGTATGCTGTTAAGCCCCGTGATTGCGGGGGCGGCTATGGCGTTGTCTTCGTTAACCGTCGTGACTAACGCTAATCGTTTAAGACGGCAGAAGTTATAAGCGGGCGATTAACGTTCAGTCTTGGCGTTGGAGTTATTTTCGACGCCAGCCTGAGTGCTACCATAGGTAAATAGATCTAACTTATTGAAAATTAGCTAATATATTAAGCGTGTTCAGTTTCTTAACATCGATATTAAGTGGCAATGGCAGTATTAGCGTTAAAGGCTAATACTGCCTTGGTAGTTGATAATTTAGCCCAAACTGCTATAGTGCCACGTTTATTTTTACCCCTTCGGCATAGCGTTATTAGGTTTATGCTTATTTTTAAGCGGCGCCAGCTGGCTAGGCCAACATTACTCGATTTGGAAGTTCATTTTGATCACAACAGCAAATATCACCATGCAGTTCGGCGCTAAGCCACTGTTTGAAAACATCTCAGTTAAATTTGGCGGAGGTAACCGTTACGGTCTTATCGGCGCGAATGGCTGTGGTAAATCGACCTTCATGAAGATCCTGTGTGGTGATCTAGACCCTAGCAGCGGTAACGTTTCGTTAGATGTCAATGAGCGTCTGGGTAAATTAAGCCAGAACCAGTTCGGTTATGAAGAGTTCAACCTGATTGATACTGTGATCATGGGCCACCGCGAACTGTGGAAGGTTAAGCAAGAGCGTGACCGTATTTATTCTTTACCTGAAATGAGTGAAGAAGACGGCATTACCGTGGCTAACCTTGAGATGGACTTTGCTGAGATGGACGGTTATACCGCCGAATCTCGTGCAGGCGAATTGCTGCTGGGTGTGGGTATTAGCATCGAAACCCATTTTGGTTTGATGTCAGAAATCGCTCCAGGTTTGAAACTGCGAGTATTGTTAGCACAGGCGTTGTTCTCTGATCCTGATGTGCTGCTACTTGACGAACCGACCAACAACTTGGACATCGACACAATTCGTTGGTTACAGGACATGCTGAATCAACGTAACAGCACTATGGTGATCATTTCGCACGATAGATATTTCTTAAACTCAGTCTGTACTCATATGGCTGACTTAGATTACGGCGAGCTGCGCGTTTATCCTGGTAACTACGACGAATATATGCAGGCGGCAACTCAAGCTCGCGAGCGTTTATTGTCTGATAATGCCAAGAAAAAAGCCCAGATTTCTGAGCTGCAAACCTTCGTAGCGCGCTTCTCTGCGAACGCATCTAAGGCGAAACAGGCTACATCACGTGCCCGTCAAATCGACAAAATTAAGTTAGATGATATTAAAGCCTCTAGCCGTGTGAACCCGTTCATTCGTTTTGAGCAAGAAAAGAAATTATTCCGTAATGCCTTAGTGGTTGAGCAATTAACTAAAGGCTACGATACGCCACTGTTCAAAGACTTAAACTTGATTGTTGAAGTGGGTGAGCGTATTGCGGTATTGGGTGAAAATGGTGTGGGTAAAACAACGCTGTTACGAACTTTGATCCATGATATTCCACAGGATAGCGGTACTATTCAATGGTCTGAAAACGCTAACATTGGTTATTATGCGCAGGACCATGAGTCTGATTTCGCAAACGATATGACTCTGTTCGAGTGGATGAGCCAATGGCGTAAACCTGAAGATGATGACCAATCAGTACGCGCTATTTTAGGCCGTATGTTGTTTGGATCTGACGACATTAAAAAGTCAGTCAAAGTGTTATCGGGTGGTGAGAAGGGCCGCATGTTATTTGGCAAGCTCATCATGCAAAAAGCCAACATTCTGGTACTCGATGAACCGACCAACCATATGGATATGGAATCCATTGAGTCATTGAACAACGCGTTAGAAATGTACGAAGGCACATTGATTTTCGTGAGTCATGACCGTGCATTTGTATCGTCACTGGCGAACCGTATTCTTGAAGTGACTCACAAAGGCGTGAATGATTTCAGAGGCAGTTACGATGAGTTCCTTGCCAGTAAAGGGATTGAATTATAAGATTGATTAGTCTGCGATATTAAGCGCTGCTAATCTAAAAACGCCGCAATAAATTGCGGCGTTTTTGTCTCTGTTTTCTGCTTAATTCTCGTTATGGGTTAGCATTATTTTTGTTGTACGTAAATTAAGTCGTCAGTATTAAAACCGCGCGCTTTTGACATATCAACAAACTTTTGCAGTACTTCTGCTGGCACAGTCGGTGTTCTTGCCAGTAACCACAAATAATCTGTGTCAGGCCCCGATATAAAAGCATATTGGTAGTTTTCATGATCTAATTCGAAGACCACATAGGAGCCATAAAATGGCCCAAAGAAGGAGACTTTTAAATAGCCTTCAGTATCGCCATTAACAAAATAGGCTTTACCTTCGGCTTCTTTCCATGCATTTTTTTCGGTTGAAAAACCACGGTTAATCACCATCACGCCGCCATCATCTTTTAGGCTATATTCGGCGCTAACTTGGCTTAACCCTCTTTCAAATGAATGATCTAATCGTGCTATCTCGTACCATTTACCCAAATATCGATTCAGCTCAAAATTATTTACGGGTTCAACATATTTGGGCATACCTAAGCAACCGCTCAGTAAAAAGACACTGATGACTAATAATAGTTTTTTCAATTTTGCCTCCGAATACAAAGTGTTCATTGTAGATTTATGGATCATTCCGATGGTGTATTTAGCCATCGCAGAGCCGGATTGATACGCGTTTTTAAAACCTACCTTTATACGTAAAAAGCATTGATTGTCATACTATCTGTTAACTCTTCAATCAGAATCAGTGAATAACTGATTAATCCCCCTGTACTGTAACGTTATTATGGAGATTACACATAACACTATAAATACGGCTCAGCTTAATCATCTGAATTAATGTATTGCTTGCGGTCTAAATCGTATTTTCGCATTTTGTCGTAGAGGGTTTTACGCGGTAGTTCAAGTTGTTCCATCGTCAGCTTAATACTGCCCTTGTTATGACTGAGCGCTTCTTCAATTAATACGCGCTCAAAAAACTCGACTCTTTGAAGTAAGGACATGCTTGAGTGCAAACTGGGCGTATTGCCCAACGTGCCGGCAAAGGCCGCTTCTCCGCCTAATAGCACAAAGCGTTCTGCTAGGTTACGTAACTCACGTACATTGCCTGGCCAATCGTGGGAGGTGAGTATGGCATTTTGTTCGGCATTTAAGGCGATGAGCGCTTTGTGATAGCGCGCTGACGCAACACGGGCAAAATGTAGGAATAACAACGGAATGTCTTCACGGCGATCTCTTAATGGTGGAATGGGCACTGTCACTAGATTTAAGCGATACAGTAAATCCTGACGAAATTCCCCCGTATCACACAGGCTTTTTAAATCCACTTTTGTGGCCGCTATCACGCGTATATCTAAGCTGATGCTTTTATTGGAACCTAAGCGTTCAACCTTACGATCCTCAAGTACTCGTAGCAGCTTTATTTGTAGTGACAGTGGCGTACTTTCAATCTCATCTAAAAATAACGTGCCGCCATTGGCATATTCAAATTTACCAATGCGCATCTTGTCTACGCCGGTAAAGGCGCCGGCTTCAGCGCCAAAAAGTTCACTTTCAATCAGGTTTTCGGGAATAGCCCCACAGTTGATAGCAACAAAGTTAGCTTGGTTACGGCTGCTATGATCATGCAGATAACGGGCGACGAGCTCTTTACCTGTGCCCGTTTCGCCTTCAATTAATACGTCGGCTGGGGTGTCTATCACTTGAGTAATAATATGGCGCATGCGGTTAATGCCGACACTGTTGCCTAAAATGCGTGGCCCCGGCACGCTCTGGCTCTCGAGATCCTTTTTGAGCTTACGGTTTTCTAAGGTTAAGCTACGTTTATCTAGGGCGCGTTTGACTACGTCGAGAATATGTTCATTATTAAAGGGTTTTTCAAGAAAGTCGTAGGCGCCTTGCTTTAACGCATTGACCGCCATGGCGATATCGCCAAAGCCAGTCAGTAGTACTACGGGTAGATCAGGGTCTTGTAGGCGGATTTGCTGCATTAAATTGATGCCGTCTAAGTGCGGCATGTTGACATCTGATATCACCATGCCGGCCCAATCTTTATGCAAAAGCTTAGCGATACCTTTAGGCTCTGTAGTCGCAATCGCTTTAATACCTTCTAGTTCAAACAGTTGAACTAGAACTGTGCCTATGTGCGGCTCATCGTCAACGATGAGAACAGAATAATCTTGGATTGAATTGAGCACACTCATGAGACTAACGTTCCTCGAGCAAATAAATAGGTAAAATAATCTGGAAAATGGCGCCGCCATCTTCGGCATTAGCCACGTTAATCTGGCCTTGCATTGATTCGATAATACGTTGTGAAATCGATAAACCCAAGCCAAGGCCGTGACGTTCACTGGTGGTAAAATAGGGCTCAAATATTTTTTCGATTTGGCTTTCACGCACGCCAGGACCTGTGTCTTGAATACTGATGCAGAATTTATCTTCGCCAGTTACACGAATGATTAACTGGCGTTTTACCGATTGTTGCATCGCGACAACCGCGTTACTCATAATGTTGACAAATACTTGTTGTAGTCTGACTTTATCGCCCCACACTTGATAATTACCGCTGGGTAACTGCACGTCTAATTCAACACCTTGCTTGTCTATTGCGGGCTGAACTATGGTCAGTGCTTGTTTTAGGCAACGGCCAATATCGGTGGCGCTATCTGTGCCTTGGCTTTTGCGAGTAAAGCTTTTAAATTGTCCCACAATATCGGCCAGTCTATCGGTCAGCTCAATAATTATCTTGATATTATCGAGGGCTTTATCTTGCATATTACGGGCTAGGAAAGTTTGAGTATTCTGGGCATAACTGCGAATAGCAGCGAGAGGTTGGTTTAGTTCATGGTTAATGCTGGCGGCTAAACTGCCTATTACAGTGAGTTTTGCCGCTTGGATCAGTTCGTCTTGAGTGTCTTTGAGTTGATGGTTGGCTTGCTGCAGGTCTTGAGTGCGTTCTTCAACTCTTTGCTCTAATAGGCTCTGAGCCAATTGCATACGGTGTAAGTTACGGCGGCGTTCGGCGCTAAATAAGATACTCAGTGCCAGTAACAGGTAAATACTGGCACTGAGTAGCATCAGTGCAGGTAAAGAGGTCATCAGCGGATTAATCGGCGCGAATATATGCACTTGCCAACCGGCTTTAGACATTTGTTGGTGATTATCCATATATTGTTCATGCTTGTTACCCGTTTGCAGTTGGTAAATCATCGCCTGACGACCACTCTCATAGGCTGGTTTAATTAATAGCTCGCCAATCGGGCGCGCAGCGTAACGCTTGGATGTATCCAGAGTATGCTGTTTTATCTCAGTCAATGGCGTCAGAGATTTTAAACGCCATGCATCGACGCTAGAGATAAACACAATATCTTCGGGATCGCTGATAAGGAATTGATATTGGCCTGCGATAGCAATACTCGTGCTTTGCTGCTCGATACCACTTATATCCACTTTAACGATTATCGCGCCGAGTATCTCTTTACCCCCTTGCTGATAAATCGGGTAGGAAAAGTAAAATCCGCGCTTATCAGAGCTGGTACCCACGGCATAATAACGGCCTAAATTGCCTGAAATTGCATCGCTGTAATAGGGTCTAAAGGAATAGTTTTTACCGATAAAGGAGAAACTCTGTTGCCAGTTACTGGCGGCAATCGCGACCCCTTGCTCATCGATAAGATAAATATCCGATGCTTCAGTGACATGTTGAATTTCTTCCAGATATAAATTGAGTTCTTGGATCTTACTAGAGTTTTGTTGATCGTTCAGTACATTGGCTAGCATAGGATTGGTAGACAACACGTGGGGAATGCTTTCGTAGCGCGATAATGAGCCATCAAGAAAACTGACTAACTCCTTCAGTTGTTTTTCTGATTGAGCTTGAATATCAATTTTACCCTGATGTAAATGTACCCAATAGGTCAGTTTTAGCGTTAAAAGTAAGCCTACCAGCAGGACTATAGTCAAAAATAGGCGTTTTTTGGCCTTAGGGGTCATGGGTAACATGGTGTCTATCCTGGTAAAACACGGGCATTAATATCGGATACGGTTTGCTATAAAAAGAAAGCGAGCCAGGTTAGGCTCGCTTAAAAATTAGCGGTAATCAAGGGTTAATGTCATAACCTTGAACTGTAGGCTAATAACCACGCATTGAATCTAACCATTCAGGTAAGAAAAGTGAAATTTGTGGCACGTAAGTGATAAGGATTAAGAAAGCCAACATCACCACTAACCACGGCAGTACTGACTTAATCACCCAGCCAATACTATGCCCGGTGATACCCGCAGTCACAAAGAGGTTAAGCCCCACCGGCGGCGTGAGCATACCTATCTCCATGTTAACCACCATGATAATACCTAAGTGAATAGGATCTATGCCTAATTGAGTTGCGATAGGGAAGAGGATCGGCGCCATAATAAGTACAATCGCCGAGGGTTCCATAAAGTTACCGGCAGCAAGCAACAGTAAGTTAACGATGATCAGGAATCCCCAGGCGGGTAAACCCATGCTAACAATATACTCAGCAATAATGTGAGGGATACGTTCTGTGGTTAATACATGCGCAAATAGCATAGCGTTAGCGATGATAAACAGCAGCATGATACTAACCTTAGCACCATCACGTACAACGTTGCGGATGTCTTTGTTAACGGGTGTTTTTATTAACCCTAATACCATATAACCTAAATTGCGCGCAGTCGCTTTGGCGATATTTTCACCTTCATTACGCCAAGCTACATCTTTTAATGGGCCGATATCACGATAACCAAATACCGCAATAAAGTAAGCATATACACAGGCTACGGCCGATGCCTCGGTTGGGCTAGCAACGCCGCCATAGATAGAGCCTAATACAATAAGGATGAGTGCTAATCCACCCAAAGCTTTGATACTTGAAATCCCCAGTTTTTTAAAGCCCGGAAAAGGGCGTGAAGGTAAGTTTTTGAAACGTGCGACGATGTAGATAACAATCATCAGTATCAATCCCATCATTAAGCCTGGGATTAAACCTGCCATAAACATTCTCGCCGCCGATACTTCTGTCGCCGCCGCATATACCAACATAACAATTGACGGCGGGATTAAGATACCGAGCGTGCCCGAGGTGGTGATAACCCCTGCGGCAAACTTCTCTGGGTACCCCGCTTTAACCATGCCCACAATCACGATAGAACCGATAGCCGCAACAGTAGCAGGTGATGAACCAGAAACCGCAGCAAACAGCATACATGCCATGACAGATGCCATAGCTAAGCCACCGCGGACATGTCCGATACTGTCCATCGCAAAATCAATAATCCGCCGCGCGACGCCACCGGTTGATAAAAAGGCCGATGATAAAATGAAAAAGGGGATAGCGAGTAAAGTGTAATGCTCTGATGAAGACTCATACAATTTCAGCGCAACTGAGGCTAAAGAGTCATTAGAAAAAAATAATATGGTGAGCATGCTGGAAAAACCTAACGCTATAGCGATGGGCATCCCGAGAAACATACACACGAATAGGGCGGTGAATAGGGTCGCAATAGCCATTATTTAATCTCCTTTTCGCCAGAGATAATAGTGGTATTGGTTTGTTTCACGCTTTCATCAATTAAATGCATACTTTCTTTCGCTTCATCTGCAAATTGGAGGCCTGATATTTGGTTGCGTAAAATACCTATAAAAAGTTCGACGAAACGCCACGTCAACATTAAGAATCCGATAATCAAGATGCTTTGAGATAACCAAATGGGAACCGCACCATCTTCTATATCAATTTTTAATACATCCCAGGCGAAGTCAGGGTCGATACTTTGTAAGAAAAACTGAGGGAAATTAATATCTTCCATCGGCACACCAATTTGGTACATCTGGCTTAAATAATCCCAACTACCTTTTAAAAACAGTCCGCAATAAATGATACAGACAGAGGCGGTAATTAAAGCGGTTATCTTTTTGGCGCGAGGTGCTAAGTTTTTAACAAAGGCGTCCACCCCAATGTGCGCGCCGACTTTTACGCCATAGGACATACCAAACAGCACAAACCAACCGCAAAGGGTTAACGTGAGTTCTTGGATCCACAGAAAACCCGTATTGAAGAAAAATCGTGCGACTACTTCCGAAAATACTAACAATGTCATCAAGGTGATCAGTAGATTCAGCACACCTTCTTCAAAATAACCAAATATTCGTGATATCACAGTCATAACTCCCTCACTGAAATAGCCGCTTAAACTCAAATGAACTTAAGCGGCATTTTTATTATTATTTATTATTTATTTGCAGCTACAGCGGCCTCAATCACATCTTTACCGATTTCGTCTTCAAACTTAGTCCAAACTGGCTTCATGACATCAATCCACTTTTGACGATCAGCTTGAGATAGCGTCACTAATTGTGAACGTTTAGAATCAAGAATTAGCTGCTTATCTTGATCATCTTTTTCTCCGGCAATCTTGTTACCTAGTGCGATAGATTCATCTAAGGCTTCTTTGATGATCTTACGTTTATCAGCAGGTAAACCTTTCCAGAAAGTATCAGAGGTCACGACCATATAATCGAGCACGCCGTGATTACTTTCAGTAATTTGGCTTTGTACTTCATAGAATTTTTGTGAATAAGTATTTGACCAAGTGTTTTCTTGACCATCGATAGCGCGGGTTTGTAGCAGGGTAAACACTTCAGAGAAGGGCTTTTTAACCGGAATGGCGTCGATAGCCGCAAACTGAGCAGCCAGAACATCCGATGCCATTACGCGAAACTTTAAGCCTTTCGCATCAGAAGGATTTTTAAGTGGCGTGTTGGCAGAGAACTGTTTCATACCATTGTGTAAATAACCTAAGCCCACGATACCTTTGCGTGTCATGGAGTTTAGAAGAGTTTGACCCGCTTCACCTTGTTGAAAGCGATTAACTGCATCCATGTCATTGAATAGAAATGGTAAGTCAAATACTTGTAAACGTTTAGTGTAACGTTCGAACTTAGACAGTGAAGGCGCGACAAATTGCACGTCATTTAACAGTAATGCTGCTAACTCATTGTTATCGCCAAATAACTGTGAGTTAGGGAATACATTGACTGTGTACTCACCTGGCAAACGTTGTTCCACGAGTTCTTTAAATTTAAGTGCCATTTGGCCTTTAGGGGTATTTTCTGCGACAACATGCGAAAACTTAATTTCAACCGGTGCGGCAAACACGTTAAAACTGGTGGCGAATACCGAAGCAACGGCGAGCATTTTAACGAGGGTTTTAAGTGGACGGGTAAATTCAGTGTGTTGATTCAATGTCATCTTGAGTTCCTTTTTCTATTGTTAGGATTGGTCCTCAGTCTTGGTTGGTTTGTTACCAAGTTTGAGTAGGAGTACAGCCTTGATTTCCCTGAGGTCTGTCTTACTAAAGGCAAATACTACGCCAACTTACACCAAAAACTGTAAGTGTTTGGTTGCAAAAGTGTAGTTGATTTGATGTGTGTCACACATTTAGTTTGGTGGGTGAGATCTCGCTCACAATGTCAATGTGTTTGGGTGGGTAACCACCCAAATGAAATGTTTGTCATTACTCTATAGCGCTTTAAGATGGCGACTAATTAAGCAAAGCTTGTTATTTATAGATCAAAATATGTTGCTAAATCATACTTAGGCACAGGCTGAGGTTGGGGTTGTGACTGCAAAGTAAGGAAATAATACTGCTGACAATGGGTAAGCTAATCGTGACTATCGTTAACTCAGCAGTTATATCAATCGTATTAAATATCTGTTCATTCAGCGTGAGTTCAACGCGCTTTAGACAAGGCGAAGGCTTGAAAGGATAGTGGTGCTCTGTCGAAAGCCTTAAACGCAGTATAAAGCGCTTCGCCATGCAGTTAACATCAGCCACCCTTCGGGAGCCACACAGGTATCTCACTCCAGTGCTGCATTGACTTAAAAGGCAATAACCATTTCTACGTCAATGCGCCTCGGATTGAAATACCTGTGAGGCTCTGAACTGATTAGATATTTAATGTGATTGGTATAAGACATGTCACTTAAAGGATACGTTTAAGGATGGCATCGCTAGGTAAAAGTGCTAAATGGCCTTGCTCGTCAAAATACCAGCCAGTAATAAAGCCCTTTTAGCGCATGTTGACGAGATTATGCATCACTTCTTGTGCTTCTTTTAGGGCGGTTTGTTCATCACAGGCGTGGGTATGCTTTAAATAAGCGGCAATATTGGTAAGAGAAGCTGATTGACTGACGCTGGCCATAATATTGATCTCCAAACAATGCTAAAAGCAAACTGAAGTCAGGCTGAGTGTCGATTGAACTCGGTATTTAGAAGATGATTAAATGCCGAATAGTAAAATTGACCACTAGCTGATTGAGAACAAGCATAGTTGAATAAGAATATGGGTAAAGTTTAATAGGGAATAAATATGGTGGTCGCTACTGGGCTCGAACCAGTGACCCCCTCCTTGTAAGGGAGGTGCTCTCCCAGCTGAGCTAAGCGACCTGGGGGTAAAGCTTGTGTATTGCAGAATTATGGTGGTCGCTACTGGGCTCGAACCAGTGACCCCCTCCTTGTAAGGGAGGTGCTCTCCCAGCTGAGCTAAGCGACCTGGGGGTAAAGCTGTGTATTTCAGAATTATGGTGGTCGCTACTGGGCTCGAACCAGTGACCCCCTCCTTGTAAGGGAGGTGCTCTCCCAGCTGAGCTAAGCGACCTGGGAATTCTGATACTAGATAAATCGAAAGTCATTATTCACTAAAGAATGGTGGTCGCTACTGGGCTCGAACCAGTGACCCCCTCCTTGTAAGGGAGGTGCTCTCCCAGCTGAGCTAAGCGACCTGGGAATGACTACACACATTTTTGTACATCAAGTTATGTTATATGGTGGTCGCTACTGGGCTCGAACCAGTGACCCCCTCCTTGTAAGGGAGGTGCTCTCCCAGCTGAGCTAAGCGACCTGGGATATAACTATTTTGTACAACCATAAATTCTTTGCAAAAAATATGGTGGTCGATACTGGGCTCGAACCAGTGACCCCCTCCTTGTAAGGGAGGTGCTCTCCCAGCTGAGCTAATCGACCTCGCTGTGTGGAGCCGTATTATAGGGAGGTTCGATCGAGTGTCAACGCTTTTTAGTGAAAAAAACATTGGTCGCGTTATTTTTGTTCGTATTGACTTAATGCTATTCATCCTGCGGATCAAAGTGTTAGTTAATTAGTCAATTATTGATGTTTAATTGAAGGGCTGTGTGGCTCGA
Organism: Shewanella sp. MF08487; assembly: GCF_050848685.1. Taxonomy (NCBI): domain Bacteria; kingdom Pseudomonadati; phylum Pseudomonadota; class Gammaproteobacteria; order Alteromonadales; family Shewanellaceae; genus Shewanella; species Shewanella sp. MF08487. Next base: position 2,550 of record NZ_JBOZPB010000023.1, on the reverse strand, counting down.
TAGAATCGTGACGCTGTCTAAGGACGGTATTTAAAGCTTAACAGCTGACTTAAATTAGAGGTTTAAGTCGATGCTGGACTGGAACAGTTTTTTAGATGTCTTCTGAGGCAGATAGCTAAGATTTTTCTACGGCCAATTCTACACCAACAGGATTATTTAACATGTAGAGTAGTGATTTTAATGCGATAAGTGAACTGACCCTACTTGTCCCATTTGCAGCACTCGCTTTGGCTGTTAGAATAAGCCCACTTTTACGTGATTGTCTTTATCTAGACGACTTTATATAGGTTAGTGTCCCATTATGACAACTAAGACGCGTTTTGCCCCTAGTCCTACAGGTTTCTTGCATGTTGGTGGTGCTCGTACTGCACTTTATTCTTGGTTACAAGCTCGTGCAAATAACGGTGAGTTTGTACTGCGTATCGAAGACACTGATATTGAACGTTCGACTCAAGCTGCCTGTGATGCGATTTTAGAAGGTATGAACTGGTTAGGTTTGACTTGGGACGAGGGTCCGTACTACCAAACTAAGCGTTTTGATCGTTATAACGAAATTATTGCGCAAATGTTAGAAAAGGGCACTGCCTATAAATGTTACTGTTCACGTGAGCGCATTGATGTCTTAAGAGAAACACAAGCGGCGAACGGTGAAGCGCAAAAATACGATGGTTGCTGCCGTGATTTACCTGTCCGTGACACCGATGAACCATTTGTGGTGCGCTTTAAAAACCCTATTGGCGGTTCAGTGGTATTTGACGACCATGTACGTGGCCGTATTGAATTTTCAAATGATGCATTAGATGACTTGATCATCGCCCGTACCGACGGAGTGCCAACCTATAACTTCTGTGTGGTGGTTGACGATTGGGATATGGGGATCACTTGTGTGGTGCGTGGTGAAGATCATATCAACAATACCCCGCGTCAAATCAATATCCTTAAAGCATTAGGGGCGCCGATTCCAGAATATGCACACGTATCGATGATTCTAGGTGATGACGGCGCTAAGTTATCTAAGCGCCATGGCGCTGTTAGCGTAATGCAGTACCGTGACGATGGCTATTTACCAGAAGCACTACTGAACTATTTAGTGCGTTTAGGTTGGTCACATGGCGACCAAGAGATTTTCTCATTAGAAGAAATGAAGCAATATTTTAAATTGGGTGATATCAACAAAGCCGCTTCTGCCTTTAATACCGATAAGCTGGTGTGGCTCAACCAACACTATATAAAGAGCTTAGCGCCAGAATATGTGGCAACACACTTACAATGGCATATGGACGATCAAAAAATTGATCTGTCAAATGGCCCTGCATTAGCTGAAGTGGTCACTGCATTAGCTGAACGCGCAAAAACACTAAAAGAATTAGCTGCATCTAGCCGCTATTTCTATGAGGACTTTGCCGAGTTTGATGAAGCCCAGGCGAAAAAGCATTTACGCGGTGTTGCGTTAGAGCCATTGCAACTGGTGCAACAAAAATTAACTGCATTAACAGAGTGGACGGCTGAAGCTATTCATCAGGCAATTGAAGATACTGCAACTGAATTAGATGTGGGTATGGGTAAGGTTGGTATGCCTTTACGTGTTGCAGTAACAGGGGCAGGGCAGTCTCCAGGCTTAGATATCACGCTATTTTTAATCGGAAGAAGCCGTTCTGAACAAAGAATATCCAAAGCGATTGAATTTGTAGCAGATAGAATAAATTCCTAAAAAAACGAGTTGACACTTTTAGGTGCGCTGCATAGAATGCGCCACGCAGTTGAGACATAGTCGAGCTAATGCTTGCAGTGCACTTAAATGTCGTTAGATAAGTTTGGGGCTATAGCTCAGCTGGGAGAGCGCTTGCATGGCATGCAAGAGGTCCACGGTTCGATCCCGTGTAGCTCCACCAAACTTACTGCAGATGTTAAGCAGGAACGTGAGTTCAAATTAATATGTCCGGGTCCCCTTCGTCTAGAGGCCTAGGACACCGCCCTTTCACGGCGGTAACAGGGGTTCGAATCCCCTAGGGGATACCAAATATTGGTTCCTAGCAAATGACAACGTGTTGTTTGATAAGAACAAAATCTAAATTTCTGCTGATGTACAGGCCGATAAAGCTTAGTGTGTTGACAAAGATTTGGGGCTATAGCTCAGCTGGGAGAGCGCTTGCATGGCATGCAAGAGGTCCACGGTTCGATCCCGTGTAGCTCCACCAATTTACTGCCTTATTAAGCAGAAACGAAAGTTTAAATTAATACACCAATGGCACTTTTATTTCTTTAGAAGTGGGTGCATATGAGACCGTAGATGTTAAACGGGAACGTTAGGTTCAAATTAATATGTCCGGGTCCCCTTCGTCTAGAGGCCTAGGACACCGCCCTTTCACGGCGGTAACAGGGGTTCGAATCCCCTAGGGGATACCACATTTTGGTTCCTAGCGAATAACTAACGTGTTGTTTGGTAAGAACAAGGCATTTGCTTCCTAGCCTACGGAAGTGAATGTGTTACAAAGCTCGGTTACGAGTTAAATCATAAGTCCGGGTCCCCTTCGTCTAGAGGCCTAGGAC